>CBFHTP010000012.1:0-639 GCA_965658705.1 Candidatus Nanopelagicaceae bacterium | reverse complement strand
TAATAGTGCGGTTACCAAGCTCTGAAGTCAGCGCCAGCTTGAGAATTTCGATCTTATCCATCTGGTGCGCGCGCCAGACAATCTGCCTAATCGACTCAGTTCCCTCATCTTCAAGCAGATCTGCTTCAACGGTAATTCGAGTAGGAGACTGCATGTATTTGCGAGAGATGTTGACAATATTGGCCGAGAAGGTAGCTGAGAAGAGAAGTGTTTGGCGCTCTTTATTGGTCGCGCCAAGAATGCGTTCTACCGCATCTGCAAAACCAAGATCGAGCATCTCATCGGCTTCATCCAAAATCATGATCTTTACTGCGGCGAGTGAAACTTCACCGCGTTGCATCAAATCAATCAGGCGACCAGGTGTTGCGACGACAACGTCGATACCGCGAGTAATTGATGCGATCTGAGTGTCATAACCAGTTCCACCATAAACAGCCATGGTTTTGATACCGAGCTGGCCACCGAGTTCTTGAAAGACTGATTCAACTTGTTGGCAAAGTTCACGAGTCGGTGCGAGCACCAAAATCTCTGGATCTTTATCATCGGCAACGCCGGGGAAGGGATGATTCAAAAGGTAATTCAGTGAAGGCAGTGCAAAAGCTAAAGTTTTTCCGGAGCCAGTACGCGCCTGCGCCAAAA
>CBFHTP010000011.1:0-36925 GCA_965658705.1 Candidatus Nanopelagicaceae bacterium | reverse complement strand
CACTGGGACATTCTGCCCTACCGGCGACTAAGCGCGGATCGAATACCCCTGCTCGATGAGAAATGCCTTCACTTGCGGGATCGTCAAAGTTCCATAGTGAAAGAGGGTCGCGGCAAGTAGTGCATCTGCGCCTGCCTCCAGTGCATCTGCAAAATCTGATAACTTGCCGGCTCCACCGCTCGCGATAACAGGCACGCCGGTGATTTCTTTTACGGCTCGGATCATTTCCACGTCATACCCCTTAGTGGTGCCATCTGCATCCATTGAATTTAAGAGGATCTCACCGATGCCGCGGCGGCTGGCATCTTCAATCCAAACTAGCGCATCAATTCCTGCGGAGCGCTGACCACCGTGAGTCGTCACTTCGAATCCTGAAGGAGATTCTGCTCTACGGGCATCAACTGATAAAACAAGGACCTGATCCCCAAATCGATCTGCAATTTCGTTGATCAAGGTCGGCCTGGTGAGTGCAGCAGTGTTTATCGAAACCTTGTCCGCTCCGGCTCGCAGCAATGTATTTACATCACCAACTTCGCGAATTCCACCGCCTACCGTAAGTGGAATAAAGATTTGCTCAGCACTCTGTCGAACAATCTCCAACGTTGTTGCTCTCTCTTCGACAGAAGCAGAGATATCCAAGAAGGTGAGCTCATCCGCGCCCTCATCGCCATAACGTTTTGCACGTTCAACTGGATCACCTGCATCCCGTAAGTTTTCAAAGTTAACTCCCTTGACGACCCGGCCATTGGCTACGTCCAAACACGGGATTACTCTCTTAGCAAGCATTAGCGACAAATCTCGATGGCATCTTCTAAGGTAAAGGCACCGGAATACAGTGCCTTGCCAACTATCGCTCCTTCAACGCCCAAAGCGACTAGCTCCTTTAATTGCTGAAGATCAGCGAGTGTCGAAACACCGCCACTTGCGACCACTGGCTTAGAAGTTGCTGCGCAGACTTCACGTAAGAGCTGCAAGTTTGGGCCAGTCAGAGTTCCATCCTTTGCCACATCAGTGACGATATATCTAGAGCAGCCATCTCTTTCAAGCCTAGTGATTGTTTCAAAGAGATCTCCGCCATCTTTCGTCCAGCCGCGCGCCGATAAAACGTGTCCACGAACATCTAATCCAACCGCGATCCGCTCGCCAAACTGCGTAATAACCTTCGCCGTCCACTCGGGATTTTCAAGAGCCGCAGTTCCTAGATTTACTCGCTCGCACCCTGTCGCAAGGGCGCGTCTCAGGGATTCGTCATCTCGAATTCCACCGGAGAGTTCGACGCGAATATCAACGCTTTTGATTACTTGGGCAAGAAGTTCGGAATTGCTCCCAAGTCCGAATGCTGCATCTAGATCTACCAAGTGAATCCAACTAGCGCCTGCAGCTAAAAATTCTTTTGCCACCTCTAGCGGGTTGCCGTACTGAGTTTCCTTGGCCAATTCGCCTTGAACGAGTCTTACCGCCAGGCCACCCTTGACGTCGAGTGCCGGTAATAATTCAAGTCTGCTTGGATTCATCGGTGGGTTCACTGGTGGATTCTCGCTCATCATAAATTTTTTGCCCAATTTTGAATGAGCTTGGCGCCAGCTGCTCCACTTTTCTCTGGATGAAATTGGGTTGCGCAAATATTCTCTCTCTCAACAGCCGCTAAAAACTTTTCGCCAGCCTCTCCGTATTCTGCAAAAATATTTACGCCGCCTGCGACCTCTACTTTGGCTGCGAACGAGTGGACGAAATAGAAAGACTCCCCTTCGATTCCTTCAAGGAGACGAGAGCCCGGATGGGTCGTTACTGAATTCCAACCCATATGTGGCAAAGTTTGAGATTTCAATTTTGAAACCGCACCTGGAAAAAGATTCACCCCGGCATGAACTCCTTTCTCCTCACTGGATGTGAAAAGAATTTGCATACCCACACAAATCCCGAAGAGCGCCTTTCCAGATTCACTTCGGGCCAAAATAATCTTCTCTCCACCAATTGCTTTCAGTTGCTCCATGCAGGCTCCGAATGCACCAACGCCTGGTACAACGAGACCTTCAGCGCTCGCGCAGATTGTTGGATCAGCTGTCACGACAATTTCATGTCCAGTCAGTTCAAATGCCCGCTCTGCTGAGCGCAAGTTCCCCGATCCGTAATCGAGAATAGCTATCAAAGGACGCCTTTAGTCGATGGAATTCCAGTGACGCCATCGCGTGAGACCGCATCACGAAGTGCCCGGGCAACCGCCTTAAATTGGGCCTCGAACACATGGTGTGCATTTCGGCCTTCAAGGACTCGGATGTGCAGAGCAATTCGCGCTTCAGCGATGATCGATTCCCAAATATGTCTTCCGAGTGTTGTATCAAAAGTTCCGATCAATTCAACGATTTCAGGCTGTCTGTGAACTAGATAGGGGCGCCCAGAGAGATCAACCGCGGCTTGAACAAGTACTTCATCTAGCGGAACAGTTGCATCACCGAATCTGCGAATACCAGTTTTATCTCCCAGCGCTTCACGTAGCGCCTGACCAAAAGCGAGCGAGGTGTCTTCAACGGTGTGATGTGAATCGACATCGACATCGCCGACCGTCTTCACAGTCAGATCAAAGCCAGAGTGCTTCCCAAGCTGGGAGAGCATGTGATCGAAGAATGGCACACCGGTGTTGACATCAATCTCTCCCGAACCATCAAGATTAATCTCAATGCTCACTTCTGATTCTTTGGTGGTCCGAACCACTTTAGCTATTCGACTAGTGTTCATTATCTGCTCATTTCAGTTGATTATCTGCGAATTATTGCGCAAGCTCATTCAAAGCCGCGATAAATTGATCGTTCTGCTCTGGCGTGCCGATTGTGACGCGTAAGTATCCTTTGAGGCCGACATCTCGAATCAGGATTCCCCGATCAAGAAAGGCTTGCCACAAGGAACTGCTCTCTTGGGTGAAGCCACTGAAGAGAATGAAATTTGCAGCACTAGGCAGGGGCTGCCAACCAGCACTACGTATGCCAACCGCGACTCGCTCGCGCTCTGTTATCAGTACTGCGATGTCTGCTTGTAGCAAATGTGCGCAATCCACCGCTACCTCTGCAGCGGCCTGGGTCAAGACACTAAGGTGATAAGGCAAGCGCACAACCAACATTGCATCGATTGCGGATGGATTCGCTACCAAATAACCGACGCGTGCTCCAGCAAATGCGAAGGCCTTGCTCATTGTTCGAACGACGACCAGGTGAGGAAACTTTCGGATTAAAGTAACGGCAGAAATTTCGGTACTGAACTCTGCATAAGCTTCATCAACCACAAAAATCGCGCCTACCTCACCAGCGGCCTGGGCTAACTCCTCGACCGCGCGAAGCGGGGTGACCGTTCCAGATGGATTGTTGGGTGTTGTAAGAAAAACTAGTTGTGGTCGAAGCTCTCGAATGCCAGCAACCGCCGATTGGGCATCTAGCTCAAACTGACCATCTCTACTGCCGACGATCCAAGGTGTTCCCGTGGATGCAGCAATAAGTGGGTGAACTGAGTATGAAGGTGTGAAACCTAACGCTCTGCGACCAGCCCCACCGAATGCGAGAAAGAGAGTTTGTAGAATCTCATTGCTGCCATTAGCTACCCAGATATTCTCACCTGAGAAATTACTTTGGGATAGTCCATTTATGTACCCTGCCAATTTTTCACGCAGAACGGTCGCATCTCGATCAGGATATCGATTGAGGGCCGAGAGCTTTTGTGAAAGTGAATCAAGAATTGCTTCAGTCACCTCTGCCGGCAACGAGTACGGGTTTTCGTTGGTATTGAGAGGTGTCACTCCCTCAATTTGAGGCGCGCCATAAGGTGATGTGCTTTTCAATTCACTCCGGAGCGGTAACCAGGACGGCCAATTACTCATCTGCTCTCCCAAAATTTGCTGCCAGATTTCCTATATGTTCAAGATTTTCTAGATTATCTAGATTATCTAGACGAACGCCTATCGCCTCACCATGGGCGGGGAGCTCTTCCTCATTCGCTAGCGCAATAACATTTGCTGAGATATCGACAAAGGCACGCTCGTCATATGTAATAAACGAAACACCACGGAGAAAGGTCTGAACCGAGAGACCGCTGGAGTGGCATGCGCAGCCGCCTGTAGGGAGGACGTGATTTGAGCCTGCGCTGTAATCCCCAAGTGAAACTGGCGAAAATCTTCCTAAAAAGACGGCACCGGCATTTCGAATTCGTTGTGAAATTTTTGCTGGGTCTTGGACCAGCAGCTCAAGATGTTCGGTTCCATAGGCATTCACAACGTCAATTCCTTGATCCATTGATTCAACGAGAACGAGAGCTGACTGGATGCCTTCAAGTGCGCTCGTAATTCGATCAGTGTGCGCAGTCTTTGCAACTCGGGCGTTGAGTTCTAGGCGTACCGCTTCAATTAATTTCTCTGATGTTGTCACCAAGATCGCAGCCGCGATTGTGTCATGTTCTGCTTGGCTGATGAGGTCAGCCGCTACTTCGTTAGCAAGCGCGCTCTCATCGGCCAGAATCGCAATCTCTGTTGGGCCTGCTTCGGAGTCGATTCCAATTTTGCCTCGTAGTGCACGCTTTGCAGCAGCAACATAAATATTTCCAGGCCCCGTAACAATATCTACCGGTTCGCAAAGACCTTCGACGCCATAGGCAAACATCGCAACCGCTTGCGCTCCGCCAACTGCATAAACCTCTGTGATATCCAGTAATGCGCAGGCCGCCAGAATTGTTGGGTGCGGATAGCCACCGTTATGAATCTGAGGCGGTGACGAGACTGCGATGCTCGAAACTTGTGCGATTTGGGCTGGTACTACATTCATGATCACTGAGCTTGGATACACGGCTCGACCACCTGGAACGTAGAGACCCACGCGATCAACTGGCAGCCAGCGATGTTCGACAGAGCCACCATCAACAACATTTGTGGTGTGCGAAGTGCGCGCTTGGTCTGCGTGAACGAGACGAACTCGACGGATAGCCTCTTCCAACGCTTTACGAATATTTGGATCTAATGAGGTGAGCGCTGCGTTCAATATTTCTTGCGGTACGCGAGCGCTCGGCGGTCTGACGCGATCGAACTCTTCACCCAGTGCTAAGAGATCCTCTTCGCTGCCATTTTCAACTCTGGCCAAAATCGGTTCAATCTGCTTTATCGCCGTTGCGATATCGAGAGTTGCCCGAGGAAGGGCTAGGCGATACTGCGCCTTGGTTAAACTTTTGCCTCGAAGATCAAGGATTCGGATCGAGATCTGCGCGGTCATTGCCCAATTCTAGACTAAACAGTCCGGCCCAAGAATCTGCTTTAAATCTGCCGAAAGACTTGGTGAAGCAGTCACCCGCAACTCATCATCGATCTTCATGAGCATCCCGCCCTTGCCATCATCAATTCTCAAATGCACTTCTCGTGCCCCAGGATGAGAACGCAAAATCTCTTTCATTCGATCCACGAGTGGCGGACTTACGCGAGCGGAGTCAATCGAGATCACCATTGGACCGGTGGGAGCCGCGCTCACATCGGGCATCATCATATCTATCGCAGTGATTCGAATCTGCTCCTCTTTGCGATCGATACGTGACCTGATAACAACGACTCGATCCTCAACCAAATTCATGGCATGAGTTGTGTATGCATTAGCGAAGAAGAGGACGTCCGCGGCACCTTCTAAGTCTTCGATCGTGACGATCGCCCAGGAGTTGCCTTGCTTCGATACCTTTCGCTGAACCTGAGTGATGAGCCCGCCAATATTGATGATCGCTTCATGGCCAATCGACTCATCGGCGAGTTGGCTAATCGGCATATCAACCGCAGCACGCAATATATGTTCAACTCCGAAGAGCGGATGGTCTGATACATACAGCCCGAGCATCTCTCGTTCATAACTAAGGAGTAGTTGCTTCTCCCATTCACCTTGCGGAATGGCAAGCTCAACTCCAGTAATGGAAGCCGATGCACCATGCGATTCTCCAAAGAGGTCATACTGGCCAATTGCCTCTGCGCGCTTGCTCTCAAGCACCGAATCAATTGCTTCGAGGTAGACCATCATGAGGCCCCGGCGGGATGATCCAAGCGAATCAAAGGCGCCAGCTTTGATGAGCGATTCGATCGTCTTCTTGTTGCAGACTTGTTGATCAGCCTTTGCGAGAAAATCTCCAAATGTGGTGAAGCGTTCTTTCTCTCGGCGGGTTGCCACGATAGAGCCAGTTACATTCTCGCCAACATTTCGGATTGCGCTTAATCCAAAACGAATAGCAGAGCCTCGCGGCGTATAATCAGATTCAGATTCATTTACATCTGGCGGGAGCACTTTGATGCCCATTCGTCGACACTCACTCAAATACAGTGCGCTCTTATCTTTATCGTCTCTTACGGATGTGAGTAAGGCGGCCATATATTCAGTTGGGAAATTCGCTTTGAGGTATGCAGTCCAGAAGGAGACCACTCCGTACCCTGCAGAGTGCGCTCGGTTGAACGCGTAATCTGCGAACGGGATGAGCGTCTCCCACAACTTGGAAATCGCGCCTGGCGAGAAACCATTCGATTTCATGCCTGCTTCGAAATTAACAAATTCCTTATCAAGTATCTCTTTCTGCTTCTTACCCATCGCTTTTCGAAGCAAATCCGCTCTTCCGAGCGAGAAGCCAGCAACCTTCTGGGCAATTGCCATCACTTGCTCCTGATAAACAATCAGGCCGTAGGTGTTATCTAGAATTTCAGCAAGTGGCCCAGCAAGTTCAGTGTGAATTGCAGTAACTGGCTTCCGCTTATTTTTGCGATCCGCGTAATCATTGTGGGCATTTACCCCCATTGGACCTGGTCGATAGAGCGCAATTACCGCAGAAATATCTTCAAATGAATCAGGTGCCATCTGTTTGAGGAGCGCCCGCATCGGGCCACCGTCTAGTTGGAATACCCCCAAAGTCTCCCCTTTAGAGAGTAGATCAAACGTCTTCTGATCGGCGAGCTCTAGCTCGGCTAAGTCGAGCGTAATTCCCTGATTCGCTTTGATGTTAAGGAGCGCATCATCGAGGACCGAGAGGTTTCGAAGCCCCAAGAAGTCCATCTTCAGAAGTCCAATTGCTTCGCAGGCTCCCATATCAAATTGAGTGATGATCGCGCCATCACTCTCACGCCGGTGAATAGGTATGACATCAAGCAATGGATCTTTGCTCAAAATCACGCCAGCTGCGTGCACGCCAGATTGACGTTTAAGACCTTCGAGCCCAAGCGCGGTATCTACAATTTTCTTTGAATCTGGATCGGTTTGATAGAGAGAGCGAAACTCCCCGGCCTCTCCGTATCGATCGTCTTTGCTGTTGAATATTCCGGCGAGCGTAATGTCTTTGCCCATGACAGTTGGTGGCAGAGCCTTGGTTAGGCGATCCCCCATTGCGTACGGATAGCCAAGTACGCGGGTTGAATCTTTAAGCGCCTGCTTCGATTTTATATTCGAGTAGGTAATAATTTGCGCAACGCGATCTTCACCATATTTAGTGGTTGCGTAGGCGATCATCTCGCTTCGACGCCTTTCATCAAAATCTAAATCAATATCGGGCATCGAAATACGTTCTGGATTGAGGAATCGCTCAAAAAGTAGGCCGTGGCGAATTGGATCAAGCGCTGTAATTCCCAGGGCATATGAAACCAGTGAACCGGCAGCAGAACCACGCCCCGGGCCAACCCGAATCCCAACTTCACGCGCGTGTGAACAGAGATCTGCAACCACCAAGAAGTAACCCGGAAAGCCCATCGAGATCATGGTCTGCAATTCGTAATCTAGGCGGGACTGATATTCCGGCGGCAGCGCGCTACCAAGCCGTGCTTCCATGCCACTCTGCGAGAGCTTGCGAAGCCACGAATCTTCATTCTCACCTGCAGGTACTTCGAACTGGGGCAAAAGATTCTCATGCTCTCGCATCGTTGTGTTGCAGCGTTCAGCAATCAGAAGCGTATTGTCGCAAGCACCCTCTAGATCGCTAAAGAGTTCGCGCATCTGGGCCGCACTCTTTAGGTAAAACTCATCGTTATCAAATTTAAAACGTTTCGGATCTGCAATGGTCGAGCCTGACTGCACGCAGAGGAGCGCCTCATGCGCGCCGGCATCTTCATGCTTTGTGTAGTGAAGGTCATTAGTGGCAAGAAAGGGCAGACCTAAATCTCTTCCCAGCTTTAAAAGATCTGCTTTCACACGATTCTCGACTTCGATCCCATGATCCATTACCTCTAAAAAGAAGTTCTCCTTGCCGAAAATATCCCTTAAATCGCTCGCTGCCTTTCGCGCCTCGTTATAAGCGCCCATCCGAAGACGAGTTTGGATCTCACCACCTGGGCAACCTGTCGTCGCAATAATTCCGCTTGAATACTGCGCAAGTAACTCACGATCCACACGTGGCTTGTAGTAAAAACCCTCGAGTGATGCCAATGAAGATAGCTTGAAGAGATTTGAGAGTCCCAGATTGTTCTCTGCGAGTAGCGTCATGTGGGTATAAGCGCCTCCACCGGAGACATCGTCTTCTCCACCTTCTGCCCACTTGACGCGCTTCTTATCAAAACGACTCTCTGGCGCAACATAGGCTTCAATTCCAATAATTGGTTTTACTCCGGCTAAGCGGGCTTGTTTATCAAACTCATACGCACCAAAAACATTGCCGTGATCGGTGATGGCGATAGCAGGCATCTCCTGACGGGCAACTTCTTTAACAAGCTCTTCAACACGAGCTGCGCCATCCAACATCGAGTATTCAGTGTGCACATGCAGGTGCACAAAATTCTCTGAATTCTCTGAGTTCTCTGAACTCCCTGAACTCCCGGGTTTGGATTGGGTTTCTAGCTCTGCCGACACGATTGGGAGGTTACTACTCTCTATTGGATGTGGTGTTGATTTGCCTCAAGGAAGGCGAGGCTGCGTGTCAGATCTTGCGGGTAAGGAGAGTTGAAGGAGAGCGCCTCACCTGTGATGGGGTGGGCAAGGGATAGCTCTCTTGCGTGGAGCCAAGGTCGGTGAACATCCAGTCGATCCGAGATTGTGTGGTCCGCGCCATAGGTGAGATCACCAACCAATGGGTGATGAAGCGCCGAAAAATGAACGCGAATTTGATGTGTGCGGCCAGTCTCAAGTTCAATTTCAAGAAGCGTTACTGCCGGGAAATATTCAACCGCTTTGTAATGCGTGATGCTGGGCTTGCCCTCTGAAACTACTGCAAATCGGTAATCCTCTTTTGGGTGGCGATCTATCGGAGCATCAATAGTTCCTTCTGACGGATCCATATGTCCCTGAATGAGTGCGTGATAAACCTTGCCAACAGTTCTATCTCTAAATTGGTCCTTCAGGTGAGAATAAGAGCGCTCATCTTTTGCGATGACCATCAATCCGGTTGTTCCTACATCGAGCCGGTGAACAATTCCTTGACGTTCGGCAGCGCCACTCGTTGAAACATTAAAGCCAGCGGCAATAACTGCACCAATAACTGTAGGGCCTTGCCAACCAGGACTTGGATGTGCGGCGACGCCGGCTGGTTTATCAATCACAATGATGTGGTCATCGTTGTAGACGACTTCTAGCCCGTCTAATGGAGTTGGGGTGAGAGCAGGTTCTGCCTTTGCCGCTGGCATCAAGATTTCAAGGAGATCTCCGGTAGAAACTTTCTCGGATTTTGTTATGGGCTTACCTTTTCGAGAAATTTCTTCAGCTTCAATCAGGCCCACAATGACCGACCTCGAAAGACCTAGTAGGCGGGCGAGTGCAGCATCAACCCGATCCTGGTCGAGTCCTTCCGGGATAGCCAGAACTTTTCGTTCGCGTTCGCTCATGTAAGTTCCCTTGGCTTGATATTCCTTGCAACGAGAAAGGTTACAAGTGAAGCACCGAGAACAATAGAGGAATCAGCGAGGTTGAAAATCGGCCAATGCGCCAACTCAATCCAGTCGACGACCTGGCCGGATAGGGATCCTGGCGGCCTAAAAATGCGATCTATGAGGTTTCCTAAAATTCCCCCGACCACCAATCCACTCGCGACCAGCCAGTAACTATGCTCAAATTTCTGCGCCTTTATAATGATGAGCAATGCGGCCGTTATCGAAAAAAGTGAGAAGAAGAAGGCCCGATGAGCGCCGATACTAAAGGCTGCACCCGAATTAAAGATCAGATGTAATTGCAGGTATTTACCAATCACCTGAACCGGTTCGCTACCAAGCCGCTGCAGGGCAATCGACTTTGTAAAAAGGTCCAAAGTTGCAACGAGAAAGATCGTTATCGCTAAATAACGTACTGCTTTGGTCAGCGACGTTCCTCTTTTTGCTTGCATGACATGCATAAAGTCGCCCGAGGAAATACCTGCAATCTAGCTTTTCCGATAGCAGAGCCACACTCTTCACAGCGGCCATAGCTCTTCGTATCAATTCGCTCGATTGCTCTCTCGGTCTGTAGCACCATGTCGCGCGCGTTATAGACCAGTGACATTTCGTGCTCACGCTCAAATGTCTTCGTTCCTGCATCCGCTTGATCATCGCCGGCGCCAACGCCAGCAGAATCAATCAGATCTTCCATTTCGCCTTCAGCCTCTAGCAACTCTGAGGAAAGACGTTTTAAATCCTTAGAAAGTTCTGCGCGCATTGTTTTTAACTCCGCTGCGCTCCATGCACTTTCACCCTCCGAGACAATGAGTGGGGTTGGTGCACCTTTAATCGGCTTAAGGCCAGGGGCTTTCTTTCCGCTCTTGATTGGACGAGCTGGGGGTAGCATTACAAGTCGACGTTCTTCGATGACGACCTCTGGCCCGTTATTTACTTCATGCGGTGTAACAGTGATAGTTGTTGAGTCACCCTTTGTTGTGCTCTGCAGTTTTGCGGGGAAAGGTTTTCCTGGCGCCTTCTTTGCAATGACTGACTTTACAGCAGTTGATACTTTCTTAGCTGGAGCCTTTTTCGCTGGAGCTTTTTTAACTGGAGATTTCTTTGCTGGAACTTTTTTCGCTTGAGATTTCTTTGATGCAGATTTTGTGACTGGCTTTACCGATGCTGCTTTTTTCGCTGGGGTCACTTTTTTTGCCGCTTTCTTGGCCACGGCTTTTTTTAGCGGCGATGACTTCTTTGCGACCGATTTGGCAGCTGACCTCTTTAATAATTTGCTGAGTTTCTTCATTTTTTCGATGGTATCCCTCCGCCAAGGCCAAAGGGTATGACCGTAAGGCGAGTTTAACCAACTTCGCCGCGCTAGACTTCCACTCTAAAAAGTCGCAGGTGATCTGCAATTCGAGAAGGGGAAGATTGATGGCATTTAAATCCCTTTCGCCTCACATCGACCTTCCTGCCACAGAGCGTGCGATCCTTGAATTCTGGGAGAGCGCAGATATTTTCAAGAAGAGTGTTGCTGCCCGAGAGGGTTCGCCTTCTTGGACCTTCTACGAAGGCCCTCCGACCGCCAACGGCAAGCCGGGCACCCACCACATTGAGGCTCGAGTTTTCAAGGACCTCTTCCCTCGATATCAGACAATGAAGGGCAAGCAAGTACTTCGTAGAGCTGGTTGGGACTGTCACGGGCTACCGGTCGAGATTGCAGTTGAAAAGGAGTTCGGATTCACCGGCAAAGGCGATATTGAAAAATTTGGAATTGCCGCTTTTAACGAGAAGTGCCGCGAGTCAGTCCAGCGCCATGTCAATGAATTCAGTGACATGACCAGGCGGATGGGATTCTGGGTCGACTTTGACCAGGCCTACTGGACGATGTCCCCTGAATATGTCGAGAGTGTCTGGTGGTCGCTCCAACAGATTTTCAATAAGGGGCTACTCGTTCAAGATCACCGAGTCGCTCCATACTGTCCGCGCTGTGGCACTGGCTTATCTGATCACGAATTAGCACAAGGTTATGAAACTGTTACTGACCCATCTGTGTATGTCCGATTCAGGGCGACAAGTGGCCCTGCTCTCGAATATGCCGCCTCCTTCTTGGTTTGGACTACAACGCCATGGACGCTCGTCTCGAACACTGCAATCGCCGTTAATCCAGATGTCACATATGTCATTGCCGAGGTAATCATCGATGAGAAGTCAGAAAGATTCGTGGTCGCCGAAGATTTGCTGCACGTACTCGGCAAGGCTGACGAAGTAAAAGTTCTTACTACCCTGCTTGGTGCGCAACTGGAGCACTCGACATATGCCAGGCCCTTTGATTATCTTGATATTCCAGATGCTCACATCATCGTACTCGCCGAATACGTAACGGTTTCCGATGGAACTGGATTGGTCCATCAGGCACCGGCTTTTGGAGCAGATGATCTACAAGTATGTAAACGGTATGGCCTTCCGGTTGTCAACCCAATAGCACCTGATGGAACTTTCTTACCCGAGACGCCACTCGTCGGGGGCCAATTTTTTAAAGACGCTGATAAACCTCTGATCAAAGATCTTAAAAATCGTGGCCTGATGTTCCGCCATATTCAATACGAACACTCATATCCACACTGCTGGCGTTGCCACACTGTCATCATTTACTACGCACAGCCCTCTTGGTATATCAGAACCACAGAGGTCAAAGGGGCGCTGATTCGCCAGAACTCAAACACTGATTGGCATCCAGAGACGATCAAAACTGGGCGCTATGGAGATTGGCTAAACAACAACATCGACTGGGCCGTCTCGCGCTCACGCTATTGGGGAACTCCCTTGCCAATCTGGCGTTGTGAAAATGAACATCTCGTCTGCATCGGAAGTTTGTCCGAACTTGGAGCTCTTTCGGGTCAAGATCTCTCTTCATCAGATCCACATAGACCATTCGTAGATGACATTACTTTTCCTTGCAAGCAATGCGATCAGCTTATGGCCCGAGTGCCGGAAGTCATCGACTGCTGGTACGACTCGGGATCAATGCCATTCGCACAATGGGGCTACCCGCATAAAGAAGGATCTGTAGAAAAATTTAGCGCGGCTTATCCGGCAGATTTTATCGCAGAGGCAATTGATCAGACCCGCGGCTGGTTCTATACCCTGATGACTCTCGGCACCCTTTTATTTGATGAGAGTGCCTACAAGACAGTGCTCTGCCTCGGTCACATTCTCGATAAGGATGGACGCAAGATGAGTAAGCATTTGGGCAATGTGCTCGAGCCAATAGCTTTGATGGACCAGCACGGCGCGGATGCAGTCCGCTGGTACATGCTCGCTGCCGGTTCGCCGTGGTCTTCAAGGCGTCTGGGCCACGACGCACTCACTGACGTGGTTCGAAAAACTCTCCTCACATATTGGAACACAGTCTCCTTCTTTGCTCTCTATGCCCAGGCCGCAAGCTTCGCAGGAGCTCGTGATTTAGGAACGGTACCTACGGCTCAGTCATCCCAACCAACATCCCAACCAACATCCCAAGCAAAGATGGACCGCTGGATCATCTCTGAGCTCAATCTTTTAATTGCCCAAGTCGATGAAGCTTACGGAGCTTTTGACTCACAAGCAGCGGGTGCTCACCTAGCAAGATTCATCGATGACCTCTCAAATTGGTACGTCCGTCGCTCGCGCCGTCGTTTCTGGGATGGCGATTCTGCAGCGCTTTCAACCCTTTACCATTGCATCAAGGTACTTACACAGCTCATGTCACCCATGGTTCCTTTCATTACCGAACATGTCTGGCAAGAATTAATTCGTGTCGGTGAAGTTGAAGGCACGGTCTCTGAATCTGTTCATCTCAGCTCATTCCCGACCTCTGAACCAGAACTCATTGACTCAAAACTTTCCGAGGTCGTTGCGCTCTCCCGCCGGCTTGTAGAACTCGGACGATCAGCGAGAGCTGAGTCAAAAATAAAGATCCGCCAACCACTAGGTCGTGCACTGGTCTCTGCCAAGGGTTGGGATGGCATGGACGGTGAAATTCGATCGCACATCGCAGATGAACTCAACGTCGAGAGCGTTGAAAACCTCGATGAGCTCGCGGCAATCAGTGGAGATCTCGTCGAATTAACAGTTAAAGCCAATTTCAAATCTCTTGGCGCAAAATATGGTGGCGATGTACAGGCGATTGCGAAAGCTATTGCAGTAACCGATCAAAGCCAGTTGGTAAAAACGATCAGAGCTGTCGGAACTTATGAACTTGCATATACCGAGAAAGTCGCGACTCTTGATATTGATGACCTAGTAGTCACTGAAGTTCCAAAGTCTGGCTGGTCTGTTGCTTCTCACTCGGGTGAGAGCCTCGCCCTTGACCTTGAATTAACCCCGGCGCTCATTCAATCAGGTCTAGTTCGCGAAGTGATTCGAGCAGTACAAGAAGAGCGGAAGAGCAGCGGCTTTGATATTTCTGACCGGATCTCTGTTCAGTGGAATGCAACTGCTGCAACCTCTGCCGCGATTGAATCTGCCACTTCGCTTATCAGTGAAGAAGTTCTTGCGACCAGTATCACTCAAGACTTTGCTCTTGTGATTGGTGAGAATGAGATCGGGATTACTCTTAAACTCGCTAAAAGTTAGGCCCGTAGCCCCTTAAAGAGTTTTGACGAATGAGGCAAGTAGTTGAACGGCGATAAAGAGCACGATAAAGCTCAGGTCAACTGCAACTGGCCCAAGTCGAAGTGGCGGAATAAAGCGTCGAACAAATTTCATCGCCGGGTCTGTAATAGAGAAGATCGTCTCGGCAATCGCAAGGACAATCCCCCGTGGTCGCCAAGAAGGCGCAAAAATTCGAACATAATCCAAGATTACGCGAGCAAATAATGAGAGTAAGAAAACTTGGAGAACGGTCCCGAGAAGAACCCGAATAATATTCATCCGTTACTCAAACGCTCTGCGGTCAGCTTTGATTGAAAAAACTAGCCTCGGCGGCAGCGGCCTTATGCTCAGAACTTACGCGAACATTTGCAGGGGTAAGGAGAAATACTTTAGAGGTCACTCGCTCGATGCTTCCATGATGACCAAAGACAAGACCCGAGGCGAAATCAACTAAGCGTTTGCGCTCTGACTCATCCATATCGCTTAAATTCATGAGCACTGGTTGGCCTTCACGGAATTGTTCACCGACAACACGCGCCTCATTATAAAAACGAGGATGAATGGTGAAGATCGAATCCATGATTGGGAGTTCGGCTTGAGCAGCTGGCGCAGCAGCGCGCACAGAAGTTGAAGGTGCGCGAAGCGAGAGTTGTGGCACCAAGGCAGCGGCAGCAGGCGCTGATTGCTTTACGCGAACGCTCCTACGTGGAACTTCGATCGCAACAGTTGCTTCAAAATCTGCTTCATCATCCACTAGGCCGAGGTATCCGGCGGCTTTCTTAAACATGTTTGCCATGCGTAAAGTTTAGGTGAGTGCGGAACGTTCACCGAGGATTGAACTGCCAACCCGAATGTGTGTCGCGCCGCACCTTATAGCTTCCGGGAAGTCCTGGCTCATCCCCATAGAGAGGGAGTTCAGATCAGGGAAATCCGGAAGCAATTTATGGTGTAATACCGAGAGATCTGCAAAAGCAGCATCAGCAGGCGCGCCAAGAGGGGCAACCGTCATCAGGCCAGAGATTCGAATCTTTGAGAATTTCTGGGCACTATTCAAAAATAGCTTGACCTCGTTCTGGGCAACTCCACCTCGATCTGGTCGATCTTCTTCAAGATTGACTTGGAGGAAAAAATCTTTTGCTTCACCGAGGTGGGCTTCGATCTTCTTCGCATGTGAGAGCGAATCAAGACTGTGGACCAGATCAGACCACTTAAGAATTGAGGCAATTTTACGACTCTGGATCTGACCCTGGAAATGCCACCTTACATCTGATGGAAGCGCTGGTTCCTTTACTGAACCCTCTTCGTCTCGATTCTCACCAAAATCCCGAACGCCTAGTTCATAGAGAGCTTCTACATCCGAGAGCGGGAAATTCTTAGTCACAACGATCAGTGTTATTTCACTCGCTCTCCTACCCGAAGCGCTCGCCGCTTGAAAAATCTTCTCGGTTACTGATGTGAGATTTCGCTCTAATTCAGCCTTTCTCGATTTCCTTCCAGAATTCATCATCTCCTCACAATGAAATCACGCCAGCTTGACGCCCTTTTGATTTATCTCTGCGGTACGAGAAGAAGCGATCGTTCTCTAGGGTGCAGATTCCTAGTGCATGCGTATCGATATCTCGCTCGGCCAAGATGGAGATGATGCCTCGTGGAAGATCCAGCGAGCGTTTTTCGGGTGAGGTGGCAGATCCCGGAAAGAGCGTTGATACTTCGTCATACATCTCTGGTGAGACTTCATAGCACTTTCCACAGATCGATGGACCAAGCCAGGCAAAGATACCTTTAGCTCCAAGTCCAGCCATCTGATCGAGCACCTTTGTGATTATCCCATTTGTCATCCCTACGCGACCAACATGAACCGCAGCTACACAGTGAGGAGCGCTCAAAAGAAGCGGAACACAATCGGCGACAAGGACCGCCAATCCCAGCCCCGGAGTAGTTGTAATCAAGGCGTCGGAATCTATCTCTGAAAATTGGTACGTACTCACGGTACTTACTTGATTGCTGTGACTTTGATTCATGAATTGAATATTTTCTATATTCAACTGAGTGCGCAAATTTTCCCGATTCGCCAACACAGTATCTGGGTCATCGCCAGTATGTAGCGCAAGATTATCGGGCGCCGAGGTAAAGTGAATGTTGGGCACGAACAGATTATTTCATGAAGTCGGGAACGTCTATCTCATCTTCCTGTAATAACTCTTCAAAGGTAATTCGACGTTTTGACGTCGAAACAATAGTCGGAATGCCGTCAGTATTTTCATTGATGCCCAGCTCCAAAGCCACGGCTAACGGATCATTGGCGGGAATGGGATCTGCTTTACCGCTGAGGGAAACCGCATCAATCACGGGCATCGATACCTTCCTTGGCATTCCGCCGTCGAAGCCGGCCGCGATGACAGTGATACGAACTTCATCACCGAGGGCGTCATCAATGACCGTTCCGAAGATAATGTTTGCATCAGGATGAGCACACTTTGCAACGAGCTCAGCCGCTTCAGAGAGTTCAAAGAGACCTAGGTCCGAACCTCCCGCAATCGACATCAGAACACCACGCGCTCCATCAATGGATGCTTCGAGAAGTGGGCTAGCGATCGCAAGCTCTGCTGCTCGAATTGCTCGAGCTTCTCCCCTAGCAGAACCGATTCCCATCAGCGCAGAACCAGCACCAGCCATAACGCTTTTAACATCGGCAAAATCCAAATTAATTAGCCCAGGAGTCGTAATTAAATCTGTGATTCCTTGGACACCTGAAAGGAGCACTTGATCGGCGCTTCGGAATGCTTCTACAGCCGTGATGGAACGATCTGAAATTGCGAGTAATCGATCGTTTGGGATGACGATGAGCGTGTCAACTTCTTCACGAAGGAGCGCGATACCAGCATCAGCCTGAGCGGTTCTGTGCTTCGCCTCAAAAGAGAATGGCTTTGTCACAACACCAACTGTGAGAGCACCAAGATCCTTTGCAACTTTTGCAATAATCGGGGCACCGCCTGTTCCAGTGCCGCCGCCTTCACCTGCAGTAACGAAGACCATGTCGGCACCGCGGAGAACTTCTTCAATCTCTTCGATGTGATCGAGCGCAGCTTGTCGCCCGACATCAGGTGCAGCGCCAGCACCAAGTCCACGAGTTGACTTGCGACCAATATCCAATTTCACATCTGCATCTGACATGATCAGTTGCTGAGCATCTGTATTGATGGCGATAAACTCCACACCTTTTAATCCAGCTTCAATCATGCGGTTAACGGCGTTTACGCCGCCGCCGCCGATACCCACAACTTTGATAACCGCTAGATAATTTTGTGGTGTTGCCACGTTTAGCCTCTTCCTTGTCTCTAAATCTCCAGTTGAGAGTTAAAGTTAAATAGAACTCACATAGGAAAAGTTAGTCGTAATGCAGATGCGCGCAATGACCGACACGAACTCCTTTTAATCGCGTGAAATCGGAGAAAGTGGATGTGACACATCAAAGATTCGAGCCTTTGAATTTTCTTTGATGGCCATCAGCTTATTTAAAACCGCTACTTTCAGAGATATTTCAGATGTATCACCAAAAATTATTCGGTACGGTTGCGAGGAAGATCTTCGCGCATTCATAACAATCCGAGTCGGATCCTTCAATGAAAAATCGGTTACCGATGCCAGGATCTCACTTGGAAGTCCTTGGATCAATGTCGCTAGCGCCACTCGGTCAGAAGAAGAGCCACTGGCCAGAGTTACATCGGGCACCCCTGTAAATGAGGCACCACTTGAAAATTCAACTCCATTCTTATCCAAATACATTTGACCTCGATGTGCATCTTTAAAGCTTGCGACTGGAATCCGCTCCACAATGCGAACCACAAGAGAGCCGTGTAGCCAATCCCGATTGATCGTCTCGCTCGCAACAAAAGAGAGATCGCTGATTCGACGAGCCGCACTTTTCACATCAATTCTTGCAAGCGGCAAGCCATTCTTTATGGCAGGTGAGCCGCCGCCATAGATTTTCGAGTTAATTATCTGAGTTTGCGTACTTCCTTCAATCCGCACACTCTTCAGTGAGAGCAGAGTTGACCAGCCGAGGAGATAGATGAGCAAAGCTGACAGAACTAATGCCAGAGAGGTGCCAGGAAGGTGCTTGATGCGCTTTAGCTTCATTTGCCAGACTTTGCCAGACTTTGCCAGACTTTGTCAGACTTTGTCAGACTCTGTCAGGATTTTTCTGAGAGGGCTTGAAGAATTACCGGTCCAAGAGAGCTCACGTCACCAGCACCAAGGGTCATGATCAGGTCACCGGGTTTTGCCAGCTCGACTACCTTCTCAACAACAGCAATCATGGACGGTTCAAAGATGACCCGCTCAGTCGCCATTTTTCCGGAGATAAGAAGTGAGGAGACACCCGCGATTGGTTCTTCGCTTGCCGCATAAACCTCTAGCAGAAAGGTTCGGTCGGCCTTCGACAGCTCATCTGCAAATTCTTGGGAAAACCGGAGCGTCCGGGAGTATCTGTGCGGCTGGAAGATGACAAAGAGATTGCCTGAGCCCACGAATCTCCGAGCAGCTTCGAGAGTTACTCGAATTTCAGTCGGGTGGTGACCATAGTCATCGATGACCCTGACCCCATCGATCTCGCCTACCAGCTCAAACCTTCTTCGAGAGCCAGTGAATGAAGCGATGCCTTCGAGTAACTGGTCTGTGGCTACCCCAAGAATGGCACCTGCCGCGACCGCAGCAGCTGCATTCAGTACATTGTGCGAACCTGGAATGAGCAGATTGAGATCACCCATGACCTTTCCATTCCATGTAATTCGAGCAGTACTCGTGCCAGGGTTCAAAATTTCTCGGGAAACTTGAAAATCAGAGTCGATCTTGCCGTAGGTCAAAAACGAAATATCTTTTCGAACCGCTCTCGCTATCAGTTCTTGAACGCCATGGTCATCATGACAAGCAATAATAAAACCTCCAGCTTGAATCGAGCCAACAAATTGATCAAAGAGGCTATTAATTTGCTCAATATTTTCAAAATGATCAACATGATCAAGTTCGATATTTGTAATGATTGCACCAAAAGGTTTGTAGGCCAAGAAGGATCCATCTGACTCATCGGCTTCAGCAATAAAGTGTTCCCCGCTACCGGAGTGAGCATTTGCGCCCGAGGCATTTAAGGTGCCCCCAATCGAAAATGATGGGTCAAGGCCAGCGCTTTGTAGCGCAACGGTCAGCATCGATGTCGTCGTTGTCTTACCGTGGGTTCCGGCTACTGCAATTGATTTCTTGCCACTCATTAAAATTGCAAGCGCTTCTGCCCTTGAAATTATTTCGATATCTCTCTCTAGGGCTATGAGTCGTTCTAGATTACTTTCCGATATCGCTGTGGATAGAACCACTAGGTCAACATCTAAAAGATTCTCAGCTTGATGGCCTATAAATATCTTCGCGCCAGCAGTTTCAAGTGCGCCGGTGACGGTCGAATGCTTGAGATCTGAACCTGAGACGACGATCCCCTGACTCAGCATGATTTTGGCAATCCCGCTCATCCCGGCCCCACCGATACCGACGAAGTGTACGCGTCTGCCCAAGAGATCCTTCGCGCTATGCATGCGGCTCTAACCAACTAATGATCTGCTCTGCCATTACCTCGTGGGCATCAAGTGGGAACAGTGGGAACAGTGGGAACAGTGAATTATCTGAACCTTCATTGAAAGTTCGAGCTTCTTTTAAAAGAGCGATTAATTTCTCTGACAAAAATCGTCCGGAGAGTTCACCTTTTGCCACAACCGAGGCGGCATGTAAAGTCACAAGCTCGCCAGCATTGAATCGCTGCTCCCCATTTCCGAGTTCGAGTGGCACGAGCAGAGCGTACTTATGGAGTGCTCCAAGTTCAGCGACAGTCATTGCTCCGGCGCGACTAATCACCAGATCGCAGGCAAGAATTGCACTCGCCATATCTTGGATATAACGAAGTGGGTAATAGTTCTGACTACTTGCCGGAAGTTCATTTTCGCCTCCAACTGAATGGACGATTTGAATTCCGGCAATTTTGCTCGTAGGCAGAAGGTCAGCAATGGCTTGGTTGATCTCTCTCGAACCTTGTGAACCGCCAAAGACCAGCACGATCGGGCGATTCGCTTCAAAACCCCATTCCGCGCAGCGTGAACTCCTTATGAGCTCGCGTTCCTCTTTGGAAAGAGCACTCGCTATGCGAATCTGTTCGCGAAGTGGAATGCCCACCACGGCCGAATTTGACCAACGTTTATCAACCTTTGATGTGCCAGCAAATCCACACACGGTTTTGGCACCAAGCCTGAGTCCCAGGTTGTTTGCCATCCCGGGCTTCACATTTGCCTCATGAATAAGCATCGGAATTCCTCGTAATTTTGCAATGAGGTAGGACGGAGCACAGACATATCCACCAAAACCGACAACTAACGAACTCCCCTTTAGAGCTCTATTCACTTCGATGAGTGAGCGGGTGAATTTAATTGGCCAGAGCAAAGAGGAAAGTCCCAAAGTTCTTGGGAAGGCAGCCTTTGTAATAGCGTGCTTAAAAAAAGCTTTTCCATCAGATTGTGCAATGAGATTTGATTCAAGGGCTGCCGATGAACCGATGAACTCACAGATGTAATCCGGCCTTAATTCAACGAGTGCTTTAGCTACCGCCAGCGCTGGCTCGACATGACCAGCAGTTCCGGCCGCCGCAAACGAAACTTTCACCGAGATTTCTTCGCGTGTAGAGCGGCACGAACCTCGGGATCGCGGCGAATGACATTGAGGACAAACCCAACTGCAATGAAGTTAGCGATCAAAGATGAGCCACCGTAGGAGATGAAGGGAAGAGTCACCCCTACTACTGGAAGTAGGCCGATATCTGATCCGATATTGACTGTCACTTGAATGAGAAACCAGGCTGCAATTCCTGCACATGCATATTTTGAGAAAATATCTTTGGCATGAAGTGAGGTGCGCAAAATTCCATAAATCAGCGCGGCGTAGAGAAGTAGGATTATCAGAGTCCCAAGTAGGCCCAGTTCTTCTCCGATGACCGAGAAGATGAAGTCAGTGTTGGCTTCGGAAAGATTTGCCCATTTCTGTTTGCTAGCCCCGAGGCCAACACCAAAGAGACCCCCGCTGGCAAGGCCCATTACCGAGTGCGCCGTCTGCCAGCCCGCTAACTTATAAACGCTCTCATCGAATGGATGTAAAAATGCGGTAAAACGCTGAATTCGGTTCTTTGATGTAAAGACGAAGAGCGAGGCAAGCGCTGCGCCAGATAGACCGAGAGCGAAGAAATAACGTATATCGACGCCAGCAATAAAGAGCATGGCAGCACCAATAGCAAAGACAATAATCGCCGTGCCTAAGTCCTTGCCATTCATGATCAGTGCAAGGAATAGGAGTACACCTGGAACCAGAAAAAAAATATGCCGAAGTGGACTCTTATTGTAAATTTTATTGTCATATTTTTTTAGCTGAAGTGCGCACCACAGGATAAGAACCATCTTGGCAAATTCGCTCGGTTGAATCGTAAAGGCACCGAACGCGATCCAATTTGTATTTCCATTGATGTTCTTTCCGACGTGAGGTATCTGCGGAATAAGAAGAATGATAGCGCCAATTATCAAACCGAATTTTGCAAGTTGATCCCATAACCTTGGTTTTAAGTGAAAAGCGAGATAGCAAGAGCCAATCGCAATAGCAAGAAAGAGGAGTTGCCGGAGAAAAATTGAGTAAGTAGATCCAGTTGCTTCAAAGGATTTAACTGATGACGAGGACAAAACCATGAGCAAACCAAGCCCTGAGAGAAAGGTGAGTGAGCTGATGATCAAGAAGTAGGCA
The DNA here is from genome assembly GCA_965658705.1 of Candidatus Nanopelagicaceae bacterium. GTDB lineage: Bacteria > Actinomycetota > Actinomycetes > Nanopelagicales > Nanopelagicaceae > PALSA-747. Next base: position 14,658 of record CBFHTP010000011.1, on the reverse strand, counting down.
GCCGTTGGGCGGGCAAAGAAGCCAATGTACGTTTTACGAACTGACTCGGTTTTACTCATTTACTTCACCAACTCAAGCACTTTGGCGGTGAAGAGATCTCCGCGATGAGCATAAGAATCAAACTGGTCCATCGATGCGCATGCCGGAGCTAGAAGCACTGTATCGCCTGATTTAGCTGCAGTCAGTGCATGGGTGATCACTTCGCTCATTAAAGATTCTGCCGTTCCAGACCCATCGATTCGCTTATATGCAACTGTTGGGGCGTAGGCATCGAGAGCAGAAGCAATGATTTCGCGGTCTTTCCCGATCAGTAAAACTTCAGTTAGTCGAGGAGCAGCGCGTTTAACAAGATCATCCATGGAGGCTCCCTTGGCTAATCCCCCTGCAATCCAAATGACTGAGTTGTGAGCAAGAATTCCAGCGATCGCAGCGTGCGGATTGGTCGCCTTGGAATCGTTAACCCACGTGATGCCACTCTTCTCTAATACTAACTCCTGTCTGTGATGATCTAACTTAAATGCAGCGAGGCCGGCCTTCACTTCTGCATGAGTGATGCCTGCTGCAAGCGCCAGAGCTGCAGCCGCCATGGCATTTGAAACATTATGTGGAATTGTTGGCTTGATATCGCTCAGTTCAGCGATTGGCTCGGCTTTGCTCACATTTTCGACAAATGCTCGGTCAACGATGATCTCCTCTACCAAACCTATCTCACCAGGAGCGGGGGTTTCTAAGGAGTAGAAAACTTTCTGGCATTGAAGAGAGTGAGATCTACCTACGATTTCCTGATCTTGTGCGTTGAGAATCGCACAGCGCGCAAGATTTGCTAAAGACATTTTGGTTTGAGCATACTCGTCAAAAGAACCGTGCCAATCAAGGTGGTCTTGCGCAATATTCAAAATAGCTATTGCTTCAAATGATGGCAACTCACTCCAATTAATTTGAAAAGAGGAGAGCTCAACCGCAAGAATGTCGTAACGCTCTGCACTCGTCACTGCGCTGATTGCAGGAGATCCCACATTTCCACAGGCAACTCCACTAAATGTGCTCTCAGCAAGGATCGATTCAAGCATTTGGACCGTGGTCGTTTTTCCGTTAGTTCCAGTTATGCCAAGCCATTTTTGTTTCGGCATTCGCTCACTTCGGACGAGCCACGCTAGATCGATTTCAGAGAGTATGCGAACACCAGCGTTTTCAAACTGTTCAATCAGTGGGTGAGTTCTCCTCCATCCTGGGGAAATAACTGCAGTTCCAAAGTGTGAAGGATTGTCCAACTGCTGCATTGAAATGACGCCATCTATCTCTTGCTCCACGTCATCGAAGAGCTCAATCTCACAACTCTCGCCTCTAAAAAAATTAATCAGGGCATTACCGGTGACACCGCCACCGATAATCGCGACTGGCTTAGAAGTGATTTCTGAGAGCGCTGACATTTAACGAACTACCCACTCCGCGTAAAAGAGGCCAAGACCAGTGGCGACACCAATGCCGCCAATAATCCAGAATCTCACAACTATGGTGACCTCACCCCAACCACTCAATTCAAAGTGATGCTGCAGAGGAGCCATTTTGAATACTCGCTTGCCGCCACTGGCCTTGAAGTAAAGCGTCTGAATAATGACTGACAACGTGATGATAACGAAGAGAAAACCAAGTGCTACCAATAAAACCTCAGTTCGAAGCGTGATCGCCAATCCCGCAATTGCGCCACCCAGAGAGAGCGAACCGACATCACCCATGAAAATTTTTGCAGGTGAAGTATTCCACCATAAGAATCCGGCACAGGCGCCCGCGAATGCTGCAGCCAGGACTGCCATATCCAATGGATCGCGTACTTGGTAACAATGAAGCGATTGTGTATAGGCGCAACTTTGGCGAAATTCCCACACTCCAATCAATATGAAGGAGAGAAAAGTCATAATGGATGTACCGCTCGCGAGTCCATCAAGACCATCAGTAAGATTAACTCCATTGCTCGAACCAAGTACGAGGAGCACTACCCAAATAATTACGACGACTGTACCCAAGACTAGTGAAGTGTCACGAACTATTGAAAGATTTGTGGAGATTGGTGAGAGGCCAAAACGATCAACGAAATGCACACCAGAGTAGGCGAACAATCCCGCTACTAACCCTTGGCCAAATAATTTCTGCTTGGCAGTAAGTCCGAGCGATCGTTGCTTGGAGATCTTTAACCAATCATCCAACAGCCCAATCGCCCCTAAACCAAAAACTAGGCCAAGAACGAGCATGGCGGAAGAGCTGATATCTGATCCCGCTAGCAGGTGGCTTATAAAATATGCGAAGAGAACCGCAGCCAGAATTACTAATCCACCCATTGTGGGTGTTCCACGTTTCACATGATGTGAAGTCGGTCCATCATCTCGAATCTGTTGACCATATCCCCGGCTCTGCAAGAACTTTATAAGGAGCGGGGTTACGAATAGGCTGAAGAAGAGCCCAGCAGCACCTGCGTAAAGTATGCCTTTCATTGGCCCTCCCCATCATTTTCTGAGCCGGCCATTCCTGCTGGCAAAAGTAAATCACTCAATTTTTCCGCAATTTCTTCGAGATGTTCTGCTCTTGAGGCCTTAACTAATATCGTGTCCCCAGCGTGAAATTGAGCAGCTAATTCTGCATCAATGTCGACCCGAGAAATGCTATGAAAAGTCATGCCACCGTAACCTTGGGAAGCTGAGTACAGATCGTTCTCAATGCTCAGGAAATGATCCACTCCCAAGTTTGAAGCCATCTCAACAATCTGTGAGTGCGCGTCACGCTCTTCCTCTCCAAGTTCATGCATCTTTCCCAGAATTGCCCAGGCAGATCCGCCCCGCTCTTGCGCAAGAAGAACCAGTGTTCGAAGTGCCGCAGACATACTCTCTGGGTTGGCGTTGTACGAGTCATTGATAAGCAGAATCTCTCGCGAAGGTCCGATTTCTTGAAGCTCCATTCGCCACTTGCTGGAAGGCTCTGCCGTTGAGAGCGCGGCAGCGATAGAGTCAATATTCAACCCAAGTGCAGTTCCCACCGCAGCTGCCGCTAGCGCGTTCGAAATCTGATGTGCCCCAAGTAATTGCAACGAGACGCTGGCGCGGCCTTCTGGGGTTACCAAATCAAAGTGAGCCCTGCCCTCGCGAAATTCGATATCGGCGGCTCGTACGTCGCAACTAGATTTCTCACCAAATAGAACTCTTGATAACCCAAACCGCTCACTCGCGATAGCCGGCGTGAACTCGTCGTAGGTTCCAAGAATTGCAACTCCAGAATCTGGTAGAGAATAAATCAACTCTGATTTGGCCTTCGCTAACTCTGCCCGACCACCAAACTCACCCACATGTGCCGACCCAATATTGAGCAGCACACCTATAGTTGGCTTACCTAGCGTGGCCAACTCAGAGATATCACCTGAGTGTCGGGCACCCATCTCTAGGATGCAATACTTCGTCGAATCGGTACAGCGTAATAGCGTGAGTGGAACTCCAATTTCGTTATTGAATGATCCAACAGGCGCAACAGTTTCACCATCAATGCTCAAGATATATTTTAACAGCTCCTTGGTGGTTGTTTTACCTTGCGATCCGGTTATTCCAATAAAAGTGGTTGAATCCATCTTTCTCCGTGCAAAGAGAGCGAGTTGCTTGAGTGCGTAAGCAACGTCCCCAACTATTATTGAAGGAAGAGGCATTTCGCGGGAGGTCACTGCGAAATCTGAGCCGACATTGATCGCATCCTCTGCAAAATCATTTCCATCTCTCTTGCTGCCAGGCAAAGCGAAGAAAGCTGTGCCTTTTCTAGCTTCTCGTGAGTCAATGATCGGATAGCTACTCACACTGAGTTCTGGTGAGATCAAATGAATACGCCCGCCGATAACCCCAGCAATCTCTTGGATACTCATCGTTATCACTGTAGCCGCCTGATTGCTTCACCTAATTCGACTCGATCATCGAATGGGTATTTTACGCCCAAAATTTCTTGGCCCTCTTCATGGCCCTTTCCGAGAAGTATGACGGTATCCCCCGCCTTCGCCTCACTTACTGCATTTGCAATTGCGCCACGACGATCTTCTTCGACAATGAGCGATTCTGATTCAAGGTAATCGCCGAGCATCTCTTTCAGAATGTGTGTTGCACTTTCATTCCTTGGGTTATCGCTGGTGAAAATTGCTAGATCACTTCCGGCCACAAGCTTCTCACCCATCCGGGCGCGCTTGGTTGAATCCCGGTTTCCACCACAGCCAAGGACTGCAATCAACTTTCCTGACGTTACTTCTCGAGCCGCCGATAAGGCTCGCTCTACCGCGTCAGGAGTGTGCGCGAAATCAACGAGAGCCAAAAATGGTTGGCCACAATCAATTTTCTCTAATCTGCCGGGGACTCCTGTAAGGTTTTTCAATTGTTGAGCGATGGCAAGTGGATCGAGGCCGCTCTCAACTGCGAGTGCGATGGCAAGGAGTGCGTTATCTAGGTTGTAATCTCCAATAAGTGGGATCACACCCTCAATCAGTATTCCGCCAGTGCCGCGAATAATGACTTCATAACCACCAGCAATGGAGACAGCAGATGAGTAGTACCACTCGGCCTTTGAATTTAACCGAGATATTTTCTTGAAAGGAATCGAAACGTTTTCGATTAACTTTTCACCCCACTGGTTATCGATATTAATAAGGGCTAAGTCTGAGTATTCAGGTGTGAAGAGTTTAGCTTTCGCTAAAAAGTAGCTCTCCAAGTCGCCATGGAAATCTAAGTGATCCTGGGTCAGATTTGTGAAGGCGCTAACCATAAATTTTGTCCCGATGACCCGCTTTTGAATGAGTGCGTGACTACTCACTTCCATCGTAAAGTGGGTAACTCCTTGATCGCGCATGCGAGCAAGCGTCTCTTGCAACTGCGGGGCCTCTGGCGTCGTGAAGTAAATTGGAAAGTGCTCTTCGTTTATTTTTATGCCCAACGTACCTATAAATCCAGCTCTCCTATTGGCCAGTTGCCATAGCTGAAAGAGGATCGAAGCGGTAGTCGTCTTTCCATTAGTACCAGTGACCGCTACTCCAAACATTCCAGAGGATGGTCGAGCGTGAAACCAAGAGGCACAATCTGCAACCTCAGCTCGAGGATCAGCGACAACCATCACTGGGATCTCTCCTGAAATAAGCGCAGCACCAGCTTGATCTGTCACGATCGCTACTGCACCAGAAGAAATTGCTTCTTCTGCGAAGCTTGCGCCATGGGAATGGGTTCCAGGTAAAGCAAAAAATACATCGCCTAACGTAACAAATGAGGAATTACTTGTGACCCCAGAGAAAGTGAGAAGTGGATACTTACTCTCTAGTCCAAGGAAGTGAGCCAACGCATCTACAGTTCGAATTGATGGACTAGTGAGTGACATTGGCGGCCTTCAGACTTGCTTCAGTCAACGGGTAAGTGACCGTTGATGCAGGTGTTGGCTGAATACGTTTTGATTGCAAGACGAAACTCATCACTTGCTTGAACACAGGTCCTGATACCAATCCACCATAGTGAATTCCTTGCGGACCTTGCACGACAACGCTCACGACATACCTTGGAGCATCGGCCGGAGCAAAACCTATAAACGATGCGGTGTATCCCCTATAGCAGCCACAGGTTGGATCCGAACGCATAGCGGTGCCAGTCTTTCCGGCGATGCGATAGCCAGGAATCGCTGCCTCTGGCGCAGTTCCGTTAGCCGAAACGACGCTCTCCATCATCAATCTCATTTTTGTCGCAGTATCTTCGCTAACAACTCTCGCTGTCTCTGCTGGTTTAGAGATTGTGAAATTTCCACTTTGATCGTAAGAACCAGCAACAATATTTGGAGTGACGCGAACTCCACCATTTGCGATCGTGGCGAAAACGCTTGTTGCTTGCAAGGCGGTAAGCGAATATCCCTGGCCGAAGGCGACAGTGGGAGGAGTCGTTCCAGACCACGCGCTCACCGGATGCAGTATTCCCTGAGTCTCACCGGGCAGATGAGATCCAGTAAGTTTTCCCATTCCAAATTTAGTTAGGTAAGAGAAGAGCGTATCGTTTGAGAGCATTTGGCCAACCTGAATTGCAGCTGTGTTACTAGAAACAGCCAGCGCACCACTTGTTGTGAGTCTCTGTGTTGGATGGCGCTCGTGATCCCTAAAGGTCGAGCCTGAAACCTTGATTGAATATGGGACTGTAAGCACCGTCAGAGGAGTGATCTTCTTCTCTTCGATTGCCGCTGAATAGGTGATGATCTTTCCAACTGAGCCAGGCTCATAAGAATCGACTACCGCTGGATTACGAAGCACCGCAATATTTGAAATTGGTTTTGTAGGGTCAAACGTTGGCGCAGATGCTTGCGCAAGAATTGCACCGGACTTTGGATCCATAACGACGACGGTTCCTGAAACCGCATGTGACTTTTTCACAGCGGCGCTGATTGCATCTTGCGCAACCCACTGAATGTCTCGCTCAATAGTGAGCCGAACACCGGTACCTGGCTTGACGGCAGTTAATACATCTTTAGATCCAGGAATTATTGTGCCTGCGCCATTCATAAAGAGGTAGCGGCCATTGACTCCACTTAAAGTGCTATCCAAACTGCTCTCAATGCCACCAGCACCTGAGCCAGCTTCATTTATTTTTCCAATGAGTGAGGCGGCAAGTACACCCGTTGGGTAATCTCGAACATACGTTCTTTCCGAAAAGAATCCGAGCAATCGATGGGCAGCCGAACCTTCTGTTTCTACCACTTGGGTGTTGTAATCTTTTAGCGCAGTATTTAGATCATTCCAGATTGCAGGCGCAACTTGCTTTGCGATCATTTGATAACGCTTAGTTCCAGTCAACAAGGGAATAAGTTCCGTCGACGTCATATGAAGGTACGGTGCGACAAAATCAGCGGTTTTAGTAGGATTTTCGATCTGCACCTGATCAACGACGATGTTGATTGCAGCCACGCTGCGGGCTAGCTCTACCCCATTGACATCTGAAATTGTGCCGCGAGGTGCGAGCAAGATAGAAGAGTTAAGAAGTTCTCTATTCGCTTTGGCTGTATATCCACTCGCCTGCACAGCTTGCACATCAACCAAGCGAAGAGCAAACAAAAGAAAAATCAGACCGGCGATCGCAACCAAGGCACGAATCCGCTTCGAGATAAGTGCGTGGTCGCTCACTTTGCGGCCCCTCCTAGAACAATGAATTCAGGAGTTCCAGCTGGGACCATACCCATTTTTGCCGCCGCCGCAGCAAGTTGGTCTGGCGAAGCTTTTAAAGCGGTGCTCCTCAGAAGGGCATCACGTTGATCATTAACAACGTTCATTTGGTGCTTTAGGCGTTGAAGTACGAAGGCATCTTGATTTAGCGCAGTATTTATTACTAAAAGTCCCAGCATGCTGGCGATAAAAATCGCACAGCAGAGAGTCAGTAGTACGCCAAATTGCATCGCCTCTCCCTCAGATTTTTTCAATTCTGGGACTAAGCGAAGTACAACTTTTGTACCGCGATCTAGGACTACGGCGCGCGAGCGCTCAAATGCTGGCGTAACAAATGCAATCGCCATTACGCCGCCAGCCTTTCGACGGCACGCAACCGCATTGAGCCAGCTCGTGGATTGCTTTCAATTTCATCATCCGAAGCAGATTCACTCCCGCTAAGTAAGAGTCGATACTTTGCTGCTGAATTTGGAAGGTCAAACGGCAGTCCACGCGGAGTGCCGGATGTTGTCACTTTCACAAAGGCCTTCTTAACAATTTTGTCTTCTAGGGACTGGTAGGACATCGCCACCACTCGTCCAGAGATTTCCAACGCAGAGATTGCGGCTGGGATCGCTCTCTCAAGAACCTCGAGCTCTTTATTTACTTCAATGCGCAGGGCTTGAAAAGTGCGCTTCGCTGGATTTCCACCAGTGCGTCTAGCTGGCGCTGGAATACTCTTCTTTACGAGTTCAGCGAGATCAGTAGTGCTTAACAGTTTTCCTGCTTGGCGAGCCTCAATAATGTTATCCGCAATTCTTGGTGCAAACTTCTCGTCACCATAGTTGCGAAGAATTCGAATCAATGAGTTTCGGTCGTAGCTCATTAATAATTCGTGAGCGGTAATTCCTTGAGATTGGTCCATCCGCATATCGAGTGGGGCATCTTGCGAGTATGCAAAGCCTCGATCTGCGACATCCAATTGCATTGAGGAGACACCTAAATCAAAGAGAACTCCATCGACCGCCTTAATTTCAAGGCTTTCTAAGACTTCTTCAATTTCGTCGTAGATAGCGTGGACAATTGTGAGCTGCTGTGAAAAATCTTGAGTATTTTTCTTAGCAATTTCTATCGCCGAGAGATCACGGTCTAAACCAATAATTCGAAGTTCTGGATACCGAGCAAGCAAGGCGAGGGTATGTCCACCCAGTCCAAGAGTTGCGTCAATGACAATTGCGCTATTTCGAGATTTGATTGCACCCTCAATAGCCGGTGAAAGCAGTTCGATGCAACGTGCTAGTGCTACCGGTGTGTGTTGCATTCCTGCTTCCTCCCTCTTCTCTCGTTTTGCTACCCGTGATTACTTTTTTTACTACTCGCAACTCACATTTCTCTACTTTCTCTGCTTTCTCTGTTTAGGTCACCGCCGACCGACGGATCTTGGGGGGCATCGACGCCGGGGAAGAGGCGCCGATGATGAAGATCGGCAGTGGCCTAAAGAGAGAGTTGAATTCTTTTAAGAGGCTAGAAGAGCCCCGGTAGCACCTCCGTCGAAACATCAGCAAAACTTTTTTCGCGGTCCGCCAAATAGGTAGCCCAGGCAGTTGCATCCCAAATTTCTAATCTGGTGTTGGCACCGATAACAACGCAATCTTTTTCCAGCCCGGCATAAGTTCGCAGGCCATGAGGAATCGTTACTCGACCCTGCTTATCTGGGACCTCATCGTGGGCCCCGGCAAACATCACACGCATGTAATCGCGGGCAGACTTCTCGGTGACGGGAGCCTGGCGAAGACGTTCTGTGATTGAGGTGAACTCATTGGCTGAGAAGACATAGAGGCAACGCTCTTGCCCCTTCGTCATCACAAGGCCAGTGGCTAGTTCATCTCTAAATCTGGCAGGAAGGATGATGCGGCCCTTGTCATCGAGTTTGGGTTCGTGGGTGCCGAGAAACATCAAGCTCCCTCCCCTCACAACACGCTCAAATCCCCCGATTTAAGCTGCACGCACCACTTTACTCCCTTTTTCTCCACTTTCAACCATCTGCGACCATTTTCTTCCCTTTTTTGAAGATTTCGATCCCTCCTCATGGGGCGAAGTAGGCTTCGGCGAATGAGCACTGAACGAGAGCCGCTGATCGTCGCCAAGGGGCTGCGCAAGGATTACGGAGATTTCACAGCGGTAAATGGCATCGATTTTGAGGTGCGCCGAGGAGATTCGTTCGGGTTTCTAGGCCCAAATGGCGCTGGAAAATCCACCACGATGCGAATCATCGCTGCAACGCTTACTCGCAGCGGTGGTGAGATTTCAATTCTTGGCAAAGATCCTGAAAAGAACGGACCCGAAATTAGAGCTCACCTCGGAGTTGTTCCGCAACAAGATAACTTGGATAACGCACTCTCTGTAGAAGAGAACCTCTATATCTATGGGCGCTACTTTGGACTTTCAAAACCTTTTATCAAAGCGAAGATCGAAGAGCTGCTCGCTTTCGCGCAACTTGAGGAGAAGCGCACAGTCAAGGTAGAGGCGCTCTCTGGCGGAATGAAACGTCGACTCACGATTGCACGTGCACTGGTAAGTGAGCCAGAAATTCTCATGTTGGATGAACCGACTACCGGACTTGATCCGCAGGCACGTCACATTCTGTGGGATCGACTCTTTCGTCTCAAAGAGCAAGGCGTAACTTTGCTGATTACGACGCACTACATGGATGAAGCCGAACAACTCTGTGATCGGTTGATGGTCATGGACAAAGGCGCAATCATGGCTGAAGATTCCCCCGCAGGATTGATCAAAACATATGCAACAAAAGAAGTTCTTGAAGTTCGTTTTGGTTCAGATCGAAATAGTGAAGTTGCGCCGCAACTACGCGAAATGTGTGAACGTATCGAAGTACTTCCAGATCGCGTCCTAATGTATGCCGATGATGGCGAGGCGCTCTTGCATTCACTCCATGCAAAAGGGCTGCATCCGTTGACATCTTTGGTTCGACGCAGCTCGCTCGAAGATGTCTTCTTGCGACTTACCGGCAGAACCCTGGTCGAATAATGAGTACGACTATGAAGCGTCAGGGCTCTCTCAATCTCGTTCACTCTGACAAAGTCTCGCGGGCCGGTTCTTTCTATGTTGCGCAGGCTCGAATTCGGAACATGTGGAAGTGGAAGTGGTCCATTTTGGGGGCATCATTCGCAAACCCAATGTTCTATTTAGTTTCAGTTGGAATCGGTGTTGGTCAATTCATCAACAAAAGTTCTGGGCATGGAATTGATGGTGTCAAATACATAACGTTTCTCGCCCCGGCTCTGCTTGCGAGTACCGCGATCCAAGGCGCGCTCGATGAAACAATGTTTCCTACGTTAGAAGGTTTTAAGTGGGCAAAAAATTTCTTTGCAATGAATGCAACTCCGTTGACTGGCAAGCAGATTGCTAACGGAGTTTTTCTCGGTGCACTAGCCCGAACTGGCTTTGGCTGTGCAAGTTACTTCGTCGTCATGGCACTTTTCGGCGCAGTGGATTCGTGGCGCGGGGTTTTAATGATCTTCTCAACACTGTACGCCGGCTTGGCTTTTGGCGCACTGATGCAAGGCGTCACTGCTTCCATGAAGAATGATGACCTATTAATGAATATCGTTCAGCGCTTCTTGATCATGCCACTCTTTCTATTTTCCGGAACTTTTTACTCTCTAAAAACCATGCCGGTCGCTTTGCAGATCCTGGGTTGGCTCTCCCCCCTGTGGCACTCCACTGAGATTGCTCGCTGGATTTCCTATGGTCATCACATTTCGGCCACCGGGCTAGTTCTTCATGTCGCCTACATGACGCTCATGATGGCTGGTGGTTTGAAGTTTGCTCATTACCATTTTGAAAAACGGTTATCCCGATGACCAAAGTTGAGATGACGAAGGCGGTTGAAATTGCAGAGGCTAGAAGATCTCGTCCACTGCGTCGAGTCTATTCGGGGCGGGCTCGCACGATCATTGAGCGTGGCTTCCTCGCCTTTAAAAATAGTACGTGGGTGGTAGTTCTCAGCGGTTTCGTTGAGCCCTTGCTCTACTTGTTCTCCTTCGGAATCGGTGTCGGTCATTTGGTTGGCAAAATCGAAGTATCACCGGGCCACTTCGTTACCTATGGGCAGTTCATTGCACCAGCTCTTTTGGCCACAAGTGCGATGAATGGCGCGATTTACGAAAGTACCTGGAACGTCTTCTTCCGCTTAAAGCATGATCGTATTTATCAAGGGATTCTTGCGACCTCGATGGGCCCACTTGATGTGACGCTTGGTGAAATCGCATGGGCACTCATGCGTGGCTTCATCTATGCAATTGGATTCACCGCCGTCGTGATGCCATTTGGCTACATGAAAGCCCCATGGGGATTCTTGGCGATCCCGGCCGCGGTTCTCATTGCCTTTGGCTTCGCAGCCCTAGGAATGTGCTACACGACCTATGCCACATCTTTTCAAAGGATGCAGTGGGTTAACGTAATTATGCTTCCGATGTTCCTCTTCTCTGGATCGCTCTATCCGCTCTCCATCTATCCAACAATCTTGCAATGGGTGATTAAAATTCTGCCGCTCTATCACGGTATCGAGATTATTCGGTCACTGGCCTTGGGCAATCTACATTTTGTTTTAATCGGTCACGTGCTCTATTTCGTTGCGATGATTGTTGGTGGATTAACTTTCGCTACCCAGCGACTCAACAATCTCTTTATGCGGTGATGAGAAACTTAAAAACCGTTATTGCGTTGATCCCAACGATTTTCTAAACGGCTATTCAATCCAAGCCCCTTACGCTTATTTCCTTTTAAACCTTTGACGGTTTTAATCGAAAAGTTAGAAATGGCAGTAAAGGCTGCTGCTAGCGCCACGATAAAACCGAGAATCGAAACGGGCACGAACTTAGAGATCAGACCTGCAAAAATAATTGCTAGGCCGAGAAGAATTCCCATGAACCCCAGAAGCACACGTGAGGCCTGACGAGTGCGGGCCTTTCCATTTAAGGTCGAAACGAGCCGTGGATCATCAACCGCAAGGGCGGCTTCCATCTCGGCCAGAAGTTTCTGTTCGTGTTCGGAGAGTGCCATGCCGAAAACTTTACTCCTTGTTCTGTGAAATCTCTTCTCCGTCCCTGACTGATCTGACCAGGCGCGCTGGGCGCACACTACCTCGCCCAAATCTGGCGGAAGCCTGATCCATCGCCACCGTGGCATGGCGCCACCCCTTTTCACGCGCCCCAAGCAGCATCTGTTCGGGGGCTCCTTGCGCCTCACTCAAGTTTTCTAAGGAAACTCCCACCAATCGAAGCCTCGCCCGGTCGAGTTTCATCGCCAAGTAGAGCGCCTTCACTACCTCGTAACACTCTTGCACACCGCTGATGGGAAGCGGCACCGTTTTAGAACGATTGAGAGTCCTAAAATCTGCAAACCTAATTTTGATCGAAATAGTTTGCGTGACTAACTCTCTGGCGCGTAAGCGTTCAGTGGATCGTTCGGTCATTCGCAGAAGCTCTTTTAATATCTCTTCGGAGTCTTCGATATCTTCTGAAAAGGTTTCAGCTGAGCTAATGCTTTTATCTGGTTCATCAAGCTGCACAGTTCGATAGTCCCGCCCCCAAGCCAACTCTGAGAGATGCTCGCCCGCGGCCTGCCCTAGCGCTCGGATTAAGGTTGCGCGCGGAACCTTGGCAATATCTGCAACGGTTCTCAGTCCTAGCTGCTGTAGCTGCTCGTTAGTCTTTGGCCCAACCCCCCAGATTGCCGAGACTGGGAGTGGGTGCAAAAATTCAATAACTCTCTCTTCGGCGATCTCTAGCATTCCATTTGGCTTTGAGTAGGTCGAAGCAAGTTTTGCGACAAATTTTGTGGTTGCGATTCCGACTGAACAGGTAATTCCTTCTTCAGCTTCTACTCGCGCACGGATCATTGCTCCAATTTGAGCGCCACTCCCCCAGAGTCTCTTACTTCCGGTTACATCTAAGAACGCTTCATCGAGAGAGAGTGGTTCTACGAGTGGCGTGAAAGCACGAAAAATTTCCATAATATGCTCGGAGACTTCCGTATTGCGCTCCATATTTACTGGCAGAAAAATTGCATGTGGTGCTAATCGCTTTGCTTGGCTGATCGGCATTGCAGAATGAACGCCAAATTTGCGCGCTTCATAATTTGCAGCGCTCACAACTCCCCTGGCGCCCATGCCGATGACGACTGCCTTGCCTTTGAGAGAAGGGTCATCTCGCTCGGCTACGGATGCATAGAAGGCATCCATATCCACGTGCAGGATGGTGAGCGTCTTTTCATCCATTATTTACTCGACCTGCTCGCTCATAGTTCTTCACAGTACGCCACTTCTCACGTGACTCCCCTAGCTCCCACGCGGTAGTTGCGCGAATAGATATACCTCGCGGACCAGTGCGCCTAATCTGTCCGCGGATAAGAAAGAGTGAAGAGCTATAAAGCAAACTTGCACAGCTCTCTTGCACATCCTCAAAGAAGGTTATGTCGTTGCAGCCGTGGCCATCATCGAGAGTAAGAAAAATGACTCGTCTTCCTGATCTCACAGGTGGAGTTTGAAGGGCCACTTTTACGCCTGCCACAAGAACTGTTGATCCAGAACGCTGATGAATAAGGTCAGAGGATCGAATCGCGCCAATACTATTAAGAAAATCACCATAAAATTCCATCATGTGATGAGAGATGTCCATACCTGTGAGATCAAGTTCGTGGCGGATCTTCTCGGAAGCGGTCATATCCGGTAAGCCGCTCGCTTCAAGAGTGGCGGGTAATAAACCTAAAGTAAGTTGGGCGCTGCTGAGGTTGCCTTTCTTTGAAGCAGATAATTTATAAAGATCTTCAAGATGAAGTAAGAGATCTCTACGTGTAAGAGCTTGTTCTTTAAGGTCATGGAGCTCATCAAAGGCGCCGATAAGAACAAGTGCTTGGGCTACCGGGTGACTCGCCCCAGATCGATAGACAAAATCTCCAAGGTCTATATATGGCTGACCGCTGACAATATTTTTGACTTCGCTCTCACTTATTCCTTGCACTCCTTCAAGCGCCATGCGAATTCCATATCCCCGTGCATCGGGAAGTGAGAGCGTGGCGCCCGTACTCACTAAATCAGGAGCAAGGTATGGCGCTCTGCCAAGGGTGGGATCCACTCTCTCAACTCGATAAGTAGCAGCTGACCGATTAATCTCAATCGGCAAGATCGTGATTCCCCATTGACGAGCTTCATCAAGGATAAGTCGCTTCGGGTACATACCTGGGTCATGAGTAAGCGCGCCAGCAATAAATGCCGCTGTGTGATGGCGCTTGAGCCATGCTGATTGATACGTTGGTAGCGCAAAAGCGGCGGCATGTGCCTTGCAGAAGCCAAATGAAGCAAAGGCACGCAAAACTTCCCAGACCTCGTTAACGACGTCCATCTCATAACCTTGCGCCAGCGCTGATGGATAGAACCAATCACAGACAACTTGTTGGCC
>CBFHTP010000010.1:0-39187 GCA_965658705.1 Candidatus Nanopelagicaceae bacterium | reverse complement strand
CAGTCCCGTCTGGTGAGTTGTCATCAATGACGAGAATCGCTAAAGAAGGCATTGCCAACCGCACTCGCTCGATAATTCCTACAATATTCTCTTTCTCATTGTATGTAGGAATGCAGAGCAGATATTTCTGCGCATTTACCATTTAAGCGCTGCAATCAAACGATCAACACTTGTACCAAGGGCGTACTTCTCCTTGAAGGCATATATTTCGCTCAGATCGCCTGGGTGTTTTGGTAACGAGAGATCCATTTCAGGAACGGCGACATCTGTGGCACAGAAAACTAACTTGGGTGCGATTTTGGCATATTCCGCTCCCTCAATAATTTTCTTTGCAAGCGCTGGTTTTAAGAGCTCATGTCCAGAGTGTGCTGCATCGACTACATCTTCCATGGTGGCAAAGAGATTTGCGATTGTCGCGGCACCCTTTTCACCGATTCCACGAATTCCTGGAAGACCATCCGAAGCATCTCCTCGAATCATTGCGAAGAGAGCGTATCGATCACCAGGTATTTGGTATTTGTCGGCGATCCACTTGAGATCAACGAGGTCATGTTGAGAGAAACCCTTTGCTAAGTAGGCAACTTTTACTTTTCGCCGATCATCAACGAGTTGAAACAAATCTCGATCGCCGGTGACAATCACGGTTGGCCCGGTCTCTTTTACTGAAAAAGTTGCAATGAGATCATCAGCTTCGTAATCATCAACACCGAGCATTGGAAGTCCAAAGAGATCAAGTAAATCAAGCAGGATCGGAATTTGTGGGCCGAGGGTATCTGGTTCCTCCTCCTCCCCTTCTTCATCGAGGCGATTCGCTTTGTATGCTGGGAAGAGCTCAACTCGCCATGTTGGTCGCCAATCTCCCTCCAGACAAGCGACGATCCGATTTGGTTTGTACTGACCAATTAATTTCGCCGTCATATCGAGAAAACCACGAATCGCATTCACTGATGTTCCATCTGGTGCAAGCATGGTATCTGGTGCACCATAAAAGGCTCGAT
This sequence comes from Candidatus Nanopelagicaceae bacterium, assembly GCA_965658705.1. Lineage (GTDB taxonomy): Bacteria > Actinomycetota > Actinomycetes > Nanopelagicales > Nanopelagicaceae > PALSA-747. The sequence goes on along the minus strand of CBFHTP010000010.1, from coordinate 38,189 downwards.
ACCAGAGCGATGCGCTATCTAGTAGTAATAGAGTCATGCAACTGCCCCGGCATAAGTAATGATTCCTCGATCAATTCGCTTGAGCGCCTCTTTCGCTATCTCTTCCAAATGTGGAGAAGCCACCTGAATCTGACGCAGCAGGTCCGTGATCTGTTTCATCTGGCGAACGAAATCACCAACGGTTAGCTCGGTGCCCTTCAAAATAGCCGAGAGCGAATGACCGCTCGCCCATCGAAACGATGCCATGCAGAAACCAACATCAGGTTCTCTCATAGGCTCCAAACCAATTTCAATCTCATCATTATGAATCTGACCCCACAGTGCAACGAGGCTTGTGAGCACTTTTGCTACTTCCCCATGCGGCACCTTAGGCGATTCATCTCGGCGGGCTTCATAAACCAGCGCTGAGAGAACGCAAACCAGTTCGGTTGGATTGAGTGAATCGAATTCACCAGAGCGAATCATTTCGGCGATAAGGAGATCTGTCTCGCCATAAATCTTTGCCAGAGTCTTACCCCAATTGGTGATGACCCCATCCCTCAGGTAGCCACGTCGTTCCAGCATAATTTGCACAAGATCAAATCGTCGAGCGATCACATCGGTTCTACCACTCACCCGATCCTTTAAACCCTTATTCTCTCGGCGCAGTCGCTCCATTCTCTCTGCAAAACGCGCGTGTGTCTCGCGTTCGGCGCAACCATGAACTGGACTAGTTCTCATAGATTTTCTTAAGAGAATGATCTCCTCTTCTAAGAGAATCTGTTTCGCCTTCTTCTGCTTGTTCATCCCGCGCTCGATCTCTTTCATATCTGCGCGATATTGCCAATACTCGGCGAAGTCCCCTAGATGACATTGCATCTCTTCTTCCAGACCGGCGATAGCAAGATCATTTCTTGTTATTTGTTTTGCCAGGCCAACGACCGCCTTATCTGCTTGGTATTGGGCAAACGAGGCTTCTAGAGATGTTCGTGCCTTCTCGGCGCCGAATTGGGAGATCAAGTTGATGGTCATGTTGTAAGTGGGTTTGAACGAGCTTTTAAGTGGATATGTTCGAGTGGAGGCAAGGCCGGCAACGGAAGCCGAGTCGACCTCCTTCGACCAGAGAATCACGGCATTTCCTTCGATATCGATTCCTCTGCGCCCGGCTCTTCCGGTCAGTTGTGTGAACTCCCCTGGACTGATTGATACGTGAGATTCACCATTCCATTTGGTCAACTTTTCTAAGACCACAGTTCGAGCCGGCATATTTATACCAAGTGCAAGAGTTTCTGTGGCGAAGACACACTTCACCAGGCCTGCTTGAAAGAGTTCCTCCACCGTCTCTTTAAATGATGGCAGTAGGCCCGCATGATGAGCTGCGATCCCACGTTCTAGTGCTTCTAACCACTCATGGAATCCAAGGATCGCTAAATCCTCATCTGGGATATCTCTGGTTGCTCGTAAAACCACTTGCCGAATTTTGATACGTTCTTCTGCGTTTGTAAGTCGGATTCCTGCGACTAAACATTGATGAACTGCGGCCTGGCAAGCATTACGGGAGAAAATAAAGGTGATCGCAGGCAGCAAACCTTCGCGATCGAGTTTCTCGATGACCTCGGCTCGGCCGATCTGCTTCACCGATGGGCGGTTCTCTTGTGAATCGCGCCAGCCCCGCTGATGAGACTTTCCGCCACGAGAATCAGCCCCACGCCTATTTCGATAACTTTCACGTTCTAGCCGAATGATCTCGGGATTTATTTTGCCGGTCTCAAGAAATAGGTCGTGCAGACTATTGCCGAAAAGCACATGTTGGTAAAGAGGAACGGGCCGTATCTCAGAAACGATGACATCAGTCTTTCCCCGAACCGCTTTTAGCCAGTCACCAAACTCTTCGGCATTTGAAACAGTAGCCGATAGCGAAGCAACTTGAATATCTTCTGGAAGGTGAATCAAAATCTCTTCCCAAACTGCTCCCCGGAATTTATCAGCCAAATAGTGAACTTCATCCATCACGACGTAGCCCAAATTCCTTAAGGTTCTTGAACTTGAGTAGATCATATTTCGAAGAACTTCGGTGGTCATCACAACCAATGGAGCTTCAGAGTTGATCGTAGTGTCCCCGGTTAAGAGGCCCACTTGATGATCGCCATACATATCCTTGAGATCTTGAAATTTCTGATTTGAAAGAGCCTTGATCGGGGTTGTGTAGAAACATTTTTTGTTGAGAGTGATGGCAAGATAGGCTGCAAATTCCCCCACGATCGTTTTTCCTGCCCCTGTTGGAGCGGCGACCAATACGCCTTTTCCATCCTCCAGTGCGTGGCAGCCTGCTATTTGAAAATCATCGAGCGGAAATGGAAAAGTTTCTGCAAAGGACAAAGTATGTACATATTTATTGCGAGCCTTCGCCGCGGCAAATTTTTCGGCAGGTGATAACTCGCTCATTTTTGGTACACCTTGAGCGCGAGTGGAGCTACCGTAACCTCGACCGGGAGGCGATCGACATATTCACCGTCGGCATACGCCTTAGCGTTGGCTGCCACGGTAACAGTGCTTCCTCGCAGGAGTTTGACCTCCTTGTGATGGATATGGCCACCCCAAAAAATCTTTGGAAATATGAATAGAAATTTCAACTTTGAAATCTTGCCCACGACTATGAGGTCGAGTTGGCCGTCATTGCGCACCGCACCAGGAGCAACTTTTAGTCCTCCCCCGTACGTTTTTCCATTTGCGATAGCGATGAGCATCGCTCTCTCCTCACTCACTTTGCCATCGACAGTGAGTGTAAAATTCATTGCTCTGAAAGAGACCAACTCAAAGATTACTGCTATCAAGTATTTGATTGGGCCTTTGAGAAATTTAGCTCTATTTGCGCGTTCATTGACGTTCGCATCGAATCCCAGGCTGAGAATCTGCCCGAAATAACGAAGACCGCTACCACTTTTCACAACCCCAAGGTCGATTTGAGATGGCTTAGCGTAGATGAGTAGATCGATAATTTCTGTGGGGGTAAATTTAAAAGTTCCATTGCTCCGTGCGAAATCATTTCCAGTTCCGCTAGCGATCACTGCAAAATTGCACTCATATTTTATGGCTAATGGAATAAGCAGATGAACTAGACCATCCCCACCAATAGCTATGAGAGTTCCGAAGCGCTTCTCTTGGAGGGCGCGTTCGGTCGTTGCGAGAGTCTTCGCTGCTGAATCTTCTATGACGATGAGGGTTTCTAAACCACCTTTTGCCGCAGCAGTGCTCGCTTCAACTGCAAGTTTTTCACCACGTCCTCTTCCCGAATGAGGGTTGACGACGAGAAGAGCCGCATTCAACTGTTTTGCTCACTTCTTTCAGATTTCTTCAGTCGACGATGGTCATTGAGAATTGCGATACCGCCAGCCAAAAAATAGAGAATGATGAGCGGTACTGCGAGAAGTGACATTGTCAGTGGATCACCGGTTGGGGTGAATGCGGCTGTAAAGAGAGCGATCCCAAAAATAGCGAAGCGCCAAGGCTTGAGAATGCCTTTACCGCTCAAAACTCCGGCAAGATTAAGAGAGACAAGGAAGACCGGAAGTTCGAATGCGCCGCCGAAGAGAAGAATTACTCGAAGCACGAAGTTGAGATAATCATCAAACTTGACCAAGTTCGCGAGTGAGCTCGGTGTAAAACCTAAGAGAACTTTGATCGCCATTGGAAGGATTAGATAGCCAAGATATGAACCAGCAGCGAAGAATGGGGTTGCTACGGCGATGAAGAGGATGGAGTACCTGCGCTCACGCTTGTGCAGCCCCGGCGCGATGAAAGCCCAGAGCTGATAGAGCCATATCGGTGCCGAGATGATGACCCCGACGAGAATCGATACTGTGATTTGTAAATTTAGTGGCCCAAGAACGCCATTGATGTAAAGCGTGCCGCAACGAGAGGAGCCAATCGCCGTTGCGGCTTTGAGGTCGCAGACTGGTTTTGCGAGTGTGTTGACGATCTGGAGATAGAAGAACCAGCCAACGGTGGATGCGATGAGGATTGCTAGTGCAGCACGGACAACTCGCTTACGAAGCTCGCGAAAATGCTCAATGAGCGACATCCGGCCACCCGCAGGTGTGCCAGTATCCAAGGACTACTTAGTGGAAGCGTCGGTATCAGGCTTCTTCTCATCGTTCTCTTTGATCTCCGACTTAAAGATCTTCAAAGACTTTGCGATTGAACGAGAAGCATCAGGCAGTCGTTTCGCTCCAAAGAGAACGACGAGTACAAGTACTAATAAGAGGATGTGGCTAGGTTCTTTAAGAAACATGGGCTGTCCTATCGCTGGAGTATTCACCCATGCTACCCGATTTTGCCGCTCTCCTAGCGGTGCAATCGGTAGAGATCCGTAGCAGCCTGGAGCCGTTTTGCGTAATTTTCAGCCAAAACTGTAGGGGCGAGGATTCGGGTACGCCCCGGCAGCGCCAGAAGCGCCTGCAGGAGCCATTCACTGTCGTTAATCGAGATGGAGGCCCTCAATTGATCTTCAATAGCCACAATGTCAGAGGCAATCGCCTTATTCTCCTCTAGAAAATAGAGGCAGCTAGCAGGGATTTCGATTTTAACCTGGGTGCTCCCTGATTGTGATTCATCAGAGATTTTCGTTGTGGATGTGAGAGAGTGCGAAGAAAATTGAATCGGAGTGCAGGAGAGAATTCGATCCAATTTAAAGTGACGATCTTCTTGTGATTGGACGCAGTATGCCTGCGTGTAGCCAAAGCCATTCGAGAAATAGTTCTTGATCGGGAAAATTTCTCGGATTGATTGTGCATCAGAGCGCGCTGATAGATAAGAAATTGATACTGATTTCCGGTTCTGAAGAGCGCTTTCGAGTTCGGCAAGGAAGGGAGATTTCGCGACTGAATTACTCGTATTCACCATCTCAGAAAATGCATTTCCAGTTAATCGTGAAATTCTGGATTGAAGAAGCTCGATTCGTTCTTTTGATTCAGTGGAGACGACACCCAGATCAGCAAGAATTTGTAGGCCAAGGATGATTGATATGCCTTCTTCTGAAGTAATTTTTCTCGGCTGATCAAGGTTTTGCGGATTGCGAACTGCTACATAATCATCGTCAAGTTCAATATCAATCAGCTCAAGATGTGAATAGCCTGGTAATCCACACATGAAGAGCATCTCAAGATCTTTGAAAATTTCCTTCGCGGGTGCGCTAAATCTTGCTGCTATCTCATCAATACTCAAGCCGGGATTATTAGTGATGAAAGGAATAAGATTGAGTGCGCGTTCGGTTCGCTGGACGGGGCTAGTCATAGCGCCTTAGCCTGCAAAAAATCAATCATGGCATTACGTAGCGAATCTGGCTTCACGATTTGCGCATTTGCGCCGTGTCTAGCTACAAGCGAGATGAGCTCAACCGGATCGTTATAAGGCAGCCGAGCTAGATCCCACTCCCCTTCACTTGCCTCAATAGGCTCAACCATTGCGCTCCTTCGAAGCTGCAAGCAGGTTCCGATACGCAGCCGGATCTCTGCAACCTGCGAAATGGATACTTCATTATTCATTACGAGCCAGTTCTTGATTGAAAAATCTTGTGGAACTTCATATGCGCTCGGGGTCCCACCAACTGTTAAGTCAGCCTGACACCTAGCCACTTTAAAGGTTCGAATTTCCTGCTTCTCCACGTCCAAGCCAACGAGATACCAATACCCGTGCCAAAGCGAAACTCCATATGGATTGACTCGACGAGTAGATTTCGATGGATTGAGATAGGTAAACGTGATCTCTCTTCGCTCTTTGATTGCTCTCCATACCTGCTCAAAGAGCGGTTCGCTGACCTCACTGCCTTCAAGAGAGAAGGGTAGGTATTCATGTGGCGCTGGGATGCCGAGCGAATCAAATTTGAGCAGTGCGGATTGCGCAGAATTTGAAAAGACAGCCCCCCTCCAGGCACTGGCCGCAACTGAGATCAGCGCCAGGTCAATTGAAGTCAATGCTTCAAATACTGCAAGCTCCTCCAAATTGATAGCATAAGCATCAGGTGAGATTCGGTAACCTGCCTCATCGCTGAAGAGTGGATCATGACTCCCGACTTCGATCACAATGCCTAATGAGCGAAGGTCATCTTTGTCCCGCTCAAACATTCGTTCCATAGCTTCAGGAGTTCCTGAGTACCCCGCAACCGACTGAAAAATTTCAGATTTCAAGAGATAGCGCCTAGTAGCAAGCAGCGCCATCGTCAGGTTGATAAGTCGCTCTGATTTAGGGTCCGACATAGGATAAAGATAGAGGTTTTGCTATCCTAGTCCTCATGAACAATCGGTTTCGATCTAACAAATATCTCTTGAGTGGTGTTGCAGTAGCCGGCCTTCTACTCCTCTTAACTAGTTGCAGCACAGATGGCGGAAGCAAAACGGCCAAAACCGGCCAGGGTGTAAATACAGGAGCTACGGGGAATGAAACAATGGAAAGCACAGCCAATTTACCGATTGTGACTGGCGCAGCAGGCGCAGCTCCCGTCATCACTCCAGCGACTGGCGTCGCACCTACTTCCCTTGAGACCAAAGATCTAATTATTGGTACCGGCGCGACCGCACTTGCCAATTCGACGCTCACTGTTCATTACACGCTGATGGCCTGGTCTACCGGCAAAGTCGTTGAATCTTCATGGACGGGTGGATCACCCGCTACCTTCCCGCTAGCTAACGTGATCGCAGGATGGCAGCAAGGAATTCCTGGTATGAAAGAGGGCGGACGGCGATTGCTCGTCATCCCATCATCACTTGGCTATGGCGATACCGGGTCTGGTCCAATTGGTCCAAAGGAAACTTTGATCTTCGTGGTAGATCTAGTAAAGGTTGGTTAGTCGCGCGACTCATTCTCTTGATTCTCAGGTGTTGATTCAGCCGCCGGCAAACCATACGCGCCCTTAGATGGGCGTCTTCGGCGTAGCGGTGCGATAACACCAGGTGCTAACCGCCTTGCCATGATCAGAAACCCAGTGTGCCCGATCATCCGGTGTTGCGGCCTGACTGCTAAACCTTCATGGTGCCAGCCGCGAATCATTGATTCAGAACTCTCTGGTTCGGTGAAACATTCTGAGCCCTTGATCTGCTCGGCCATTTGTGAGAGCTGCGTGGTGGTAGCCACGTAAGCAAGAAGGACTCCCCCTGGTTCTAGAACCTGCTGGGCCATCTCAACGCACTCCCATGGCGCCAACATATCTAAAACGATTCGATCATATTTCTTTGTGAGATCAACTTCGTCTTGCAGTGATCCGAGTGTCAGAGTCCAGTTACTCGGCAGCCCGTTGAAGTAATCTTCAATATTTTTACTGGCAATTTGAGCGAATTCATCTCTACGTTCAAATGAGTCAACGGAACCAGTTGGACCAACTGCCCGCAGTAACGAAATAGAGAGCGCGCCAGAACCCACACCAGCTTCGAGTACTCGCGATCCCGGAGCAATATCCGCAGTTCCCACGATCAGCGCAGCATCTTTGGGATAGACGATGGTCGCCCCCCGTGGCATTGATAAGACGTAATCCGCCAGCAAAGGCCGGAAAGCTAGAAACTTTAGACCAGAGGTGGTTTCAACGACTGATCCTTCGGGCGCTCCAACTATTTGATCGTGAATCAGCCACCCTTTGTGGGTGTGCCACTCCCCGGCCTCTTTGAGTGTGATCGTATGAAGCTTTCCCTTTGCGTCTGTGAGTTGAACGCGGTCGCCATAATGAAACAGTGACTTCGAACTCTGCTCTTCACTCAAAGGGCAACTCCTTCTTTAAATTATTCACATCTTGGAAAAGTTTCTTCATGTCGGCCAAGGATAACCCCTCTAGGCTCTTCACAATTCGCGTCCGATCATCTGCGCTAGGTGTAACCAAATGAGGGATCGCCAGGACCCAAGCACCGCTGGCTTGGGCGGAACTTATCCCAGTGAGAGAATCTTCCAAAATGATTGATTCTGATATGTCAACCTGTAATTGGTCAGCGGCTTGCAAATAACACATGGGATTCGGTTTCGTTTCCGCGACATCGTCTGCCGAGATTGAAAGTTTGAAGAAATCTCCTGAGAGCTGCGACAAAATTGCATCCACCAAAATTCGAGGACTAGCCGAAACTAGAGCACAAGGAATGCCAGCTGTCACCGCACTCTCAAGAAGGTTCTGCGCACCAGGCATGAAGTTGACGCCAGTACGGAAGAGAGCAGCTACTCGTTCTATGAGATCGTTCATGAAGTAGGAGGCCGATTCGGCGCGGTCTGTCTTAACTGACATGTATTCCCCTACCCGCGTCAGCGGTCCACCCAAGCAGTGGATCTGGTCATCTGGAGTCCAGGCATAATTTAACTCTGCCATGAGGGCAGTCTCTGCCCGTAGCCAAAGTGGTTCGGTATCTACCAGGGTGCCATCCATGTCAAAGAAGAGGGCGGATGGACTCATGTCGCGTTGAAGTATTTGGCCTGCGGGTGGTGCACAATGATAGCTGAAGTTGATTGCTCAGGATGCAATTGGAATTCTTCAGAGAGATCAACGCCGATGCGCTCGGGTGAGAGAAGTTCGCATAGTTGAACCTGTTGTTCCAAATCAGGGCACGCTGGATAGCCAAATGAGTATCTAGAACCGCGATAACCCTGATCCAAAATTTGCGAAAGTTCTGGTGAGTCTTCACCATCAAATCCCATCTCACTGCGGATTCGCGCATGCCAATGCTCAGCCAGGGCTTCCGTGAGCTGTACCGAGAGTCCGTGTAGCTCAAGATACTCACGGTAATTATTTGCCGCAAAGAGCTTTGCCGTTGCTTCACTGACTGATTGACCCATCGTCACGATGTGGAAAGAGACGGTGTCCAATTCACCTGACTCTTTTGATCTGAAGAAGTCACTCAAGCAGAGTCGTTGATCTCTGGACTGACGTGGGAAAGAAAAGCGCACTCGCTCTTGCCCCTTGAGCTCTCCTTCGTGATGAAGGATCACGAGATCGTTACCCTCGCTGTAGCAGGGGAAGTAGCCATAAACGACTGCAGCGTTGAGCCAGCCTTGAGAGAGAGCATCATTGAGAAGGCTCCGAAGTCTCGGGCGGCCCTCACCTTCTACCATCGCCTCATATTCGCCGCGCTTTCCTTGCAGGCCCCACTGGCCTACGAAGAGTGCTCGCTCATCAAGCATTTCAAGATAATCACCGAGTGCAATTCCTTTAACGACTTTTGACCCAAAGAAGGGCACGCGCGGTAGTGCGTTTTCTACCGCCACATCGGAGCGAACCGTGTCGGTATTAGGAGCACGAAGTAATCGTGTGTTGGGAGTTCTGCGCTCTCGAAGAGGAGGAAGCGAAGCATTGACGTCGCCTCGCTTCATTCCAATCATCGCATCCATGAGGCGTAGACCTTCAAAGGCATCTTTGGCATATCTCACAGTTCCGGGAAATACTGTCGCTAGATCATCTTCGACGAATGATCTGGTGAGCGCTGCTCCCCCAAGAATTACCGGCCATCTTTGATCAAGACCACGAGAAGTTAATTCTTCCAAATTTTCTCGCATGATGACGGTTGACTTAACGAGTAGTCCACTTAATCCAACAACATCAACATTGTTATCAGTTGCGGCATCAATTATCTGATTGATGGTCTGCTTAATCCCGATGTTTACAGTGGTGTACCCATTATTAGAGAGAATGATGTCTACCAGGTTTTTTCCGATGTCATGCACATCGCCTTTAACCGTTGCGAGGAGAATCGAGCCGCGACCTTCATCATCGGTCTTCTCCATGTGAGGTTCCAAGATTGCCACTGCATTTTTCATCACCTCTGCAGATTGCAGAACGAAAGGTAATTGCATCTCACCTTTGCCAAAGAGTTCGCCAACAGTTTTCATGCCGGCTAGCAAATGGTCATTGATAATCGCGAGCGGTTTGATCCCCTGCTCCATAGCGCTCATCAAATCTGCTTCTAGTCCAACCTTTTCACCATCTACTATGCGTCTTTCTAACCGCTGATCAAGAGGTAACGCAGCCAACTCTGCCGCGCGAGTGAGTTTATTTGAGACCGCCTCGACGCCTTCGAAGAGTTCTAAGAATTTTGTGAGTGGATCGTAAAGAGTATTGCCCTCTTCATCGTAAGTCCTTCGATCGTAAACCAGATCTAGCGCTACCTTCATTCGCTCTTCATCAATTCGAGCAATCGGGGTGATCTTTGAAGGATGCACAATTGCTGAGTCGAGGCCAGCTTTTACAGCCTCGGAGAGAAATACCGAATTGAGAACAATTCGTGCAGCTGGATTGAGGCCAAAGCTAATATTTGAAACGCCAAGTGTAGTTTGAACATCCGGATACTCTTCTTTGAGGGCCTTGATCGCTAGAAGAGTTTCGATGCCATCCCGGCGCGTCTCTTCTTGCCCGGTTGCAATAGGGAAAGTTAAGGTGTCAATTAAAATATCCCCGACCTGCATACCCCAGTTATCGACCAGGTCGCTAATCAGACGTCTAGATACTCGCATCTTCCATTCTGCTGTTCGGGCTTGGCCCTCTTCATCAATTGTCAGCGCGACTACTGCAGCGCCATGCTCTTGAACAAGTGGCATGATCTTCGCAAAACGCGATGTGGGGCCATCTCCATCTTCATAATTCACCGAATTGATAACGCTGCGACCGCCGAGGTGTTCGAGGCCAGCTTTCAATACTGCCGGTTCAGTTGAGTCCAAGACAATTGGCAGAGTTGAGGTGGTTGCCAAACGGGATGCCAACTCGGACATATCTTTCACGCCGTCTCGACCTACATAATCAACAGAGAGATCGAGCATATGTGCGCCATCTCTAATTTGATCTCTCGCAATCTCTAAACAGGTCTGCCAATCTTCAGTGACAAGGGCATCTCGAAACGCGCGGCTACCATTGGCATTTGTTCGCTCACCAATTGCTAAGTAAGAATTATCTTGTCTGAACGGCACGAATTGGTAGAGAGATGAAGCGCCAACTTCTTTGGCGAAAGTTCGTAATGGAACCTCTTTATGTGAGAGTTCTTTAACTACTTCAGCCATATGTTCAGGCGTGGTGCCACAACAGCCACCAATCAGAGTGATCCCATAGTTTTGAATGAAATCTTTGAGATACTCGGTAAGTTCTGTGGGGCTCAAGGGATAAATCGCGCCTTCGGCGCCCAAGATTGGTAAGCCGGCATTTGGCATCACTGAGATGGCAACGGAGGAAGTTTTGCTTAAGGCACGGAGATGCTCTGACATCTCTGCTGGCCCAGTGGCGCAATTGAGCCCGATAACATCTATCCCAAGCGGTTCCAAAGCATTGAGCGCTGCGCCGATTTCAGAACCGAGCAGCATTGTTCCGGTGGCTTCAACTGTCACCTGCGCAATAAGCATGATGTCTCGATCAGCTTCTTCGATGGCCGATCTTGCGCCGTTTACTGCAGCCTTTGCCTGAAGCAGATCTTGCGTAGTTTCAATCAATAGCGCATCAGATCCACCATCAATTAACCCTTGGCTTGCTATCTTGTAAGCATCTCTTAAATTCTGATAGTCGGTATGAAGAAGTGTCGGCAATTTTGTTCCTGGCCCAAGTGAACCTAGTACCCATCGTGGTTTATCTGGAGTAGAGAAATCATCGGCAACTTCACGCGCAATTTTCGCGCCGGCAAGTGCTAACTCGTAGATGCGGTCTTCGATCTCATACTCTGCCAAGTTAGCCCAATTAGCACCGAAGGTGTTGGTCTCAATCGCATCGACTCCTGCTTGGAGATACTCTTGATGAACCGCTCGGACGATATCGGGGCGAGAAACGTTGAGGATTTCATTACAGCCTTCGAGCCCTTGAAAATCCTCAAGTGAGGGATTGGCCGCCTGGAGCATCGTTCCCATGGCGCCATCCGCGATTATGGTGCGCTCGGCCATTGCGATACGTAAAGTACCGGGGGTCTTCTTAGTAATGCTCATAGGACGAGAAGATTAGCCTAGATCTACAGGGCCAACCCGAGGAGTGAATCAAGCAACCGTGAAAGTTCCCCGGTTCCTCTCTGGGATGGCTGGGAAGGTTGTGAAGGCTGGGAAGGTTGGGGATCAGAATGAATAGCCCATTCTTTTAACAAATTGAGCGCCTTCGGTGTATCGAGGTTATTCGAGAGCGCTGAAATAATTTCGACAATGAGCGTCTCTGTGGAATCAACTTCTTCCCGGGCGAGTGCTGATCTTATGAGTACAAGTTGTCGTTCAGATTCAAGAAGAATCTCTTCGCTCCACATTCGATCATTTTGATAATGATCAGAGAGCAGAGCGTGGCGTATGGCCATGGGATCACGGCCAGCGTTTCGAAGCGAAGAGAGAAAGACGAGATTTCCTTTCGACTTACTCATCTTCTCGCCATCTAAGCCAACCATTCCGGAATGAACGAAGTACTGTGAGAACGGCCTTGCTAGTAGCGCCGAGGCTTGCGCTGCGCTCATAAAGTGATGCGGGAAAATTAAATCAGAACCCCCACCTTGTAGATTTATTGCATAATCTGTTCTCTCTTTTGATAAATATTTTTCGCCAATTAAATATCGGAGGGCTATCACGGAGCACTCAATATGCCAACCGGGTCTACCGAAACCATGCGAGCTCTCCCAACCAGGTTCATCATTTTTATTCGCCCACCATAAGACCGGATCAAGTGGATGATGTTTCCCTTCGCGACTTGGATCCCCACCTCTCTCTGAAAAAATTGCGAGAGCAGAGTCGAGGGAGATCGGCAGCTCTGGCAAGAAAGACGAAATCTTAAAATATAGATCTCCGCCTAGTTCGTAGACATATCCTCGTTCCTTCATTCGAGTGAGAGCAAGATCTATCTCGTGCATTACGTCAGTAGCCGGGACATAAAAATCAGGAGGCAGAATGCGTAGAGCGGTCATATCTTCGCGGAATAAATCGATCTGACTCTGCGCAAGAAACTTCCAATCGATGCCATCACGATGAGCTCTCTCCAAAAGGGGTTCATCAATATCGGTGATGTTCTCGACGAAAGAAACTTCTGTTCCACGAAGAGTGAGGTATCGCTTGATCAAATCAAAGGTGAGGTAGGTAGCCGCATGACCAAGATGAGTTGCATCGTACGGAGTGATCCCACAAACATACATCGCGAATTGTGCACCAGAATCGATCTCTTGCAGCTGGTTAGGCGAGGTTACGAGAGAGAGTGGCGGAAGCTTGCGATCCGTGCGTGCGATATAGAGATCAGGCCACGATGTGAATGGTGTCAGTTCGCTCATAATTGGACGAGTCTATCGAGAGATCGCTATGAAGCTGCGCTAGTAGATAGAAGAGCTAAAAAGGCGGCCATGGAACCGGCGGCCATTCTTCACTTGGTTCTGGGAAGGTACCCATTTCAAGGAGCCTGGCGATGCGTCGCTTGAGTGCAAGAATCTCTTCTGGGTTGAGAAGCTTACAAATCTGATCAACAAATGCTTCTTGTTCGGCAGTGATGAGGAAGTTCGTTAAGAGAGCACGTTCTTGCGAGTCAAATTCCTCGCCGGCGAACTGCCAGAGGACGGTACGTAGTTTGTCCTCTTCATGGAAAGTTACGCCATGATCACAACCGAAGATCTTTCCCTCCTCGGTTATGAGAATATGTCCAAACTTTCTATCTGTGTTATTAACGATCGCGTCAAAGAGCGCCATCTGACGAATCTGTGGATTCTCACTTTGTGCTATTTCGACCACATCTGCGTTCTCATCAGTTTCAATCCATTGTTGAACTGAACCCAATCCAAAGGGTCCATCTCTCAACGTGGTGAATGGGACGAGTTCAAATCCGATCGCTTCGCTCACCAGGTATGCCGCAACTTCACGAGAAGCGAGATTTCCATCCGCAAAATCCCACAGTGGTCGCTCCCCTGCTATTGGCTTGTAAATAACTTTGGTTTTTCCACCTGCAACCTCGATGTGAGCGAGAAGAGTTGCATTTGAGGCATCTACTAATCTGCCAGAAATTTGGAGTTCGCTACCTCGAATCAGATCGTGGGCACCCTCTTCATTCATCTACGGTACCCATTCGCCCGTGGGCAGAGATGGCTCGCTGGATCAATGGGTAATCCACAGAATGGGCAAGGTTGTCGGCCCGAAGCGATCACCTTCTCTGAGCGCGAAATGAATGAACGCACTTGGGCGATACGTAGGACGCAGGAGAGTAAATCAGGCGCGTCTTCGATTTGGATCGCCTCCTCCTCGTCGAGGAGATCCATGATCGTCTCGTCCCCGATAGCTTGCATGTCGATCGACACTCGTTGTGAGAGTTGATCCCAGCTGATGCCGATCACCCCAACTCGGAAATCTTCAGAGATTGGGTAATCGAGTTGGTCATTGTCCTGAAGGTATGAGAGGTTGAGTTCGTCGAGGGATGCAATCTCTTCACGGCGAAGCTCTCGAAGCATCGCCTTCAGACGTTCGACAAGTGCTTGCAATTGCGACTTTTCGACCACAACTGCGGTGAGACCAGTTTCAGATTTAACTTGAATGAAGAAAGTTCGATCTCCTGGTTCCCCTACGGTTCCCGCAACTATTCGATTGATGGGGTCGTGCAGATAAACGTGACGACTCATTGGTCTTTACTTGCTCCGCTACCGCCGCCCAAGGCGAGTGAGCTACGAAAACTTTGCTCGATGACGGAATCAGAGGTCAGATTGAGATAGTTGAGATTTTGGTTTAAGCCATTGAAAGTAATTGAAGTGAGCGAAGCCGGATCGATGGAAATTCTCTGGAAATTATCGAGATGCAAGCCAAGATAGTGCGCGACCAATGATTTGATCACATCACCATGAGAGACGATCAGGAGAGTCTTCCCTTTTTTCATATGTCTTTCTACGGCATCCTTCGCTCGATCCTGCATCTCTGTGAAGCTCTCTCCTCCGGGGAAGCGGACACGAGATGGCGCACCCTGAATCGCCTTCCACAAGGGTTTTCGACTTAAAGTAAGGAGCGATTTTCCGGTCCACTCCCCGTACTCCATTTCGATGAGATCACTCTCTCGGAGTGGTTTGGGAGATTTCGATGAGCTGAGTTGCTTAGTTGATTGCAGAGATTTTAAAAACGGATCAATGGTTTGACGACATCGCAGCAATGGACTCGTCACGATCTGATCAATCTTTAGATTACCCAATACTGGAATCAAAGCTTGGGCTTGTGCGATCCCTTTTGGCGAAAGTGCCACAGTGTTGTCACGACCAGCCAAGATGTTTCTAGCGTTTGCAGATGAGTGAGCATGCCGGAGAAAAATCACTTGTGTTGGACGCGTCATAGCCCTAGGTTACCCAGTAAATCCAGGTGACGTTGATAGCCTCTCTCACTATGGAGATTCGCGCACTCGGTCGATCGGGACTTAACGTCTCTCGCATTGGCCTAGGAACAATGACCTGGGGCCGAGATACGGATGAACATGAGGCTGCTGAGCAACTTCGAACCTTCCTCGAAGCAGGTGGCAATCTCATTGATACTGCGGCTGTTTACGGTGACGGGGACAGTGAACGTGTCATCGGTGGTTTCATTGGCACCTTAGTAAATCGTGAGGATGTGCTGCTCGCAAGCAAGGCCGGGATCTCTTTCAAATCCGGTGAACGGCGCATAAGCAACTCAAGAGCAAGCCTGATTGATGATCTTGACAAGACATTGGGAAGGCTTGGGGTTGGATATTTGGATCTCTGGCAGATTCATACCTGGGACCAATCCACTCCCATCGAAGAGACGCTTTCCGCGCTTGATTACGCTGTCAACTCTGGTCGGGTTCGGTATGTCGGGGTGAGCAATTTTGAAGGCTGGCAACTCGCCAAAAGCCAGATGATTCAGAATCCAATCTTTGGAAAAACTTCGATCTCATCCATCCAATCCGAATATTCTCTGCTCAATCGCAAGGTAGAGCGAGAAGTGCTCCCAGCCGCAGAAGATCTTGGCGTTGGTTTTCTTGCGTGGTCACCACTCGGAAGAGGCGTACTTACCGGAAAATACCGCACCGGCATCCCTTCGGATTCTCGAGGTGCGAGTCCTCACTTTTCAGAGTTTGTCTCTCCCTACCTGGATGATCGAAGCAGAAAGATTGTTGAAGCGGTTTGTGTCGCTGGCGAGGGATTGGGTTATTCACCGATTGAAATTGCACTCTCATGGATACGCGATGCGCCCGGCGTATCTTCAGTGATCGTTGGAGCACGAACCGGCGCACAGCTTCGTGGCATCATGACCGTTGAAGAGATTGAACTGCCTTCACAGGTCCGTCTCGCTTTGGATGAAATTTCGAATGAGTTACCAGCGCTCTCTTAAGGATTTCACTCGAGCGTATTTAGGAATTGGCAAGGAACCTGGCGAGTACACGAACTCCGAATCTCATTCCATCAACCGGAATCCGCTCATCTACCCCATGGAAAAGTGCGAAGAAATCAAGTTCAGGTGGCAGTTTTAATGGACTAAAACCATATCCAATTATGCCTAAATCAGAGAGAGCCTTATTGTCAGTTCCACCACTCATGAGGTATGGAACTGGAATTCCTTCGGGGTCTTCAGCGGTGATTGAAGAGATCATTGCGTTAACTAGTGGGCCAGAGAATTCAACTTCGAGTGCTTTATCTCGGATCATGACTTCCAGTTCAACATCTTCACCGGCTAGCTCCTTCATCGTTGCACTGAGTTCATGCTCGAATCCTGGGAGGAAGCGCCCATCGACGACTGCGGTTGCAGATCCTGGGATCACATTCGCCTTATAACCAGCCTCGAGCATTGTTGGGTTTGCAGTGTTTTGAACCGTCGCTCCCATCATTCGAGCCGCGCCTCCAATGTGGCGAAGAAGTGGTCTCGGATTATTTGGATCGTATTTCTCGCCGACGAGTTCAGCGATTTTTGAGAAAAATCTTGATCCAGTCTTTGTCTCACGTGCTGGCCATTCAAATTGGCCGATCCGAGCAATCGCCTTGCTTAAGCGCGTCACAGCATTTGCAGGGTTGATGAAGGAACCGTGGCCAGCATCTCCGCGAGCAGTGAGCTTCATCCATTGAATTCCCTTTTCGGCTGTTTCAACGAAGTAAAGACGATGTCCACCGGTGATCGTCACCGAGAATCCACCAACTTCGGAGATTGCTTCTGAGTAACCCTCAAATAATTCTGGGCGATTCTTCACCAGCCACCTTGATCCATAGGAAGAACCTGCCTCTTCATCGGCAAAGAAGATGAGGAGAATATTTCTAGGTGGCTGGATTCCAGCCCTCGCCCATGCGCGGACGACGGCGAGAAACATTGCATCACCATCTTTCATGTCAACTGCGCCACGACCCCAGATGTAACCATCTTTCATTACACCACCAAATGGATCAACGCTCCAATCGGCAGCATTTGCGGGCACAACATCAATGTGTCCGTGAACTACTAACCCTGGGCGATCAGTATTACTTCCGGAAATTTTTGCAACAACGTTTACGCGTCCGGGAGCAGTTTCAATCAACTCTGAGCTGATACCAACTTCAGCCAATTTATCTGCGCAGTACTGCGCTGCAGCCTTTTCATCACCTTTTCCTTCACCATAATTAACACTAGGAATTCGAATGAGCTCTTGCAAGAGAAGAATCGCATCCGCCTCCATCTCGACAGTTTGCTCAGAAGAAAGCCCAGATAGAATTTCACTTGAAGCGTTCATATTTTCCATCCCACTATCTTGCCCAATTTTAACCTCATTTCACAGTGACCCAACGAATTGGTATGCTGCGTGCTCGATCATCATCGGTCCGGGTGGCGGAATTGGCAGACGCGCTAGCTTGAGGTGCTAGTCCTCGCAAGGGGTTAGGGGTTCAAGTCCCCTTTCGGACACGTTCATCTTCTTCAACAATCGATTCTCTCCCACGGCTCATCCACATGGCAGGATACGGCCCATGGCGGAACTGACTTACTACTGCGGAACCATGGATAGCGGAAAATCAACGCTAGCTCTACAAACCGCACATAACCATCAGAGTCGAGGTCGCACAGGTCTGATCTTCACTAATCGAGATCGAGGCGGTCCGGGAATCATCACGAGCCGTCTTGGGCTAAGGAGTGAAGCCATTGAAGTGGCTGAAGGGTTCGACATTCACAAGTTCATCGTTGATGCGCTCTCCAAAGGCGAACGAATTGATTTCGTCATCAGTGACGAGACGCAGTTCTTCACACCCGAACAAATCGAACAACTTGCTCGCGTCGTTGATGGACTTGGGATTGATGTCTACGCATTCGGGATCTTGACCGATTTTAGAACCAAACTATTTCCGGGATCGGGCCGCTTAGTAGAACTGGCAGATCGAGTGCTTCCACTTCAAGTAGAGGCGCTTTGCTGGTGTGGTGAGAGAGCAACTCATAATGCCCGAATGGCTTATGGTGAGATGACAATTGAAGGCGAACAGGTTGCAGTTGGTGATACCGGCTCACCCGATGCAATCAGCTACGAAGTTCTTTGCAGGCGCCATCACATGCGTCGGGTAACCTCTCGGAATTCACGATCGGCTCGGCCCGAACCACTCCCCTTTCAATCACTCGAATAATCTAAAATAAATAGGAGATAACGAAGCTATGAAAACAATATGAAAACAAAAGGATATGCAGCGCTGCAGGCAAGCGGACCACTGGAAGCGTTCTCGTTTGAACGAAGAGTTCTTGGTGTTCATGATGTTGCCTTCGACATTACTTACGCTGGAATCTGCCACTCAGATATCCATCAAGTAAAAGAAGAATGGGGCGCTGCTCTATTTCCGATGGTACCTGGACACGAAATCGTTGGTCATGTAACCAAGATCGGACCCGGGGTGACTAAATTCGCACCAGGTGATGTGATCGGAGTTGGGGTTTTCGTCGATTCTTGCCGTGAATGTACAAGCTGCCAAGCTGGACTTCAGCAGTATTGCCTCAAGGGTATGACCGGTACCTACAACGGCTATGAACGAGATGGCATCACTATTGCGTTCGGGGGTTACTCTGACAAATTCGTGATTCACCAAGATTACGCAGTAAAGGTGCCTTCACACCTAGAGCAATCTGGTGTCGCACCATTGATGTGTGCCGGCATCACGCTTTATTCACCTCTGAAGCATTGGCAGGCTGGACCGGGTAAGCGTGTTGCAGTCATGGGACTCGGTGGCCTTGGTCATATGGGAGTTAAGTTTGCTGATGCCTTAGGCGCACATGTCACAGTTCTCTCTCATTCAGAGGGAAAGCGTGCTGATGCGCTTGCGATGGGGGCGGATGAATTCTTCTGCACCAAAGATGCCTCAGTCTTCAATGACCTTGCATCATCTTTCGATCTGATCCTCAACACAATTTCGGCTGAAATTATTATTGAAGATTATCTAAAACTTCTAAAATTGGATGGGACTCTAGTCGTCATAGGTTTACCTGGGAAGCCATACAGCGTTAATGTTGGAACCTTGCTCGGAGCCAGGAGATCGATGGCTGGTTCGATGATCGGTGGAATGCCACAATTGCAAGAGATGATCGATTTCTGTGGCACACACTCAATAGTTAGCGATGTTGAAGTGATCGCTGCCGATCAGATCAATCTGGCGTATGAGCGCACGATCGCTAGCGACGTGAAATATCGATTCGTGATCGATGCTTCTACTATCTAAGTCGGTGAAGTAAATTAAATAAATTGATGGGCCAGGAGAACGACTAGTGGCGCCAGAAAGAGGGCAGGGAGCAGATTTCCTACGGCTACCTGCTTAATGCCGAGCAGCCGAAAGGCGATACCGAGAAGGAGAACTCCCCCGACAACTGTCATCCCCAGTACTTGATATGAATTGAGAACTGAGCCAAGGAAGAGCCCGATCACAGTCCAGGCTCCTTGATACAGCCCAACCGGGATAATTGATGCGAGTACGCCAATTCCAAAAGTTGAAGCGAAAGCCATCGAAGCGAAGAAATCGAGAGTACTTTTGAGAAACAATTGATCAGTTCCGTGGCCCATTCCGTCGCTCACGCTTCCTAAAATTGCTAGTGGTCCGATAGCGAAAAGCAGCGAAGCGGCCATAAAACCTTCCACGAAGCGCCCTTGGGAGAATCGCTTGGATCTCGTTGGTGACTCGAGTGAACCTCGAATTCTCTCCCCCAATCGCTCAAGACGGAGTTCAATATTCAGCGTGCTTCCAATAATGGCTCCGATGAGGAGTGCGAAAAGGGTTGAGAACAAAGCCCATCCTCGCGGAAGCGCGTTGGTAAATAGAGGGTTCCACATCTCTTTAATTGCATCTGCTGCACCCAATAAAGTGATGAAGCCGAGTACATCGGTAATCAGTGATCTAGTCTTTTCACCAATCCGCGAGCCAAAAAATAGACCAGATAAACTTCCACCAATAATGGCAAGAAGATTGACAACAGTTCCAAAACCCCGAAACATTAATTTAGAATGCCAAAGCGCAGGATCGATAGGGCTCCAAAGGCTAAGCAATAGAGCGCAAACGGATGTAACGAATTCTGTTTGAAGTACCTAACGAGAAAAGTCACACTGAAATAAGTCGCGATGAAACTTACTAAGGTGCCTACAAGAAGCGGATTGACGGATGAAGAGTCGATCGCGCCAGCTTCAAAGAGCTTAGGTAGCTTAAGCAAGCTCGCGCCTAGAATTGCGGGAAAGGCCAGCAAGAATGCGAAATCAGCGGCCACCGACCTGGAGAGTCCTCTCATCATTCCGAAAGAGATTGAAATGCCAAATCTTGAGATTCCAGCAAAGAGGGCGGCGCTCTGTCCCACGCCGACGATGACTGATTGTGGGATCGAGATTCGTTCAACTATATCCATATCAGGATTTTTATTAATGGAGTGAGGATGTGACCGATTGGTTAGACGTTCCACCGCAAAGAGGATGAAACCATTGATGAAGAGGAAAACACCTGCCAAGAGTGGCTTGCTAAAATTGCGTTCAAAGAACTTGTTGAGCGCTAGCCCAATAATTGCCAATGGAATGGATGCCGCAACGAGGCGAAGCAAGAGCGAGAATCCGCTATTCGATTCCGAAAGAGCTCCAGCAGTGGTTTTAGAACCTCTTTTAAGTAGTGAAGAGAGAATCGTGAACCAACGTTTGCGGAAGACAATGAAGAGCGCGACCGCGCTAGCGAGATGAAAAGCTATCGCCACAAGGAGATATTGCGGAGATTCCGCAAATTGTTTCCAAGATCCACCCAACCATGCAGGAACCAGCACAGCGTGGCCAAGACTAGAAACCGGGAAGAGTTCTGTTACGCCTTGTAAGAGACCAATGACGATTGATTGCACGAAAGAAAAATGGAACATGGCTAGACTCTAACAGTGAGCGTCCTTCGATTCTTGTACCCACAGCGAACCATCCCTAAAATGAGTTGGACTGGCTCCGGTCGATGGGATTTAGCTCCTCTCCGAATTTTCGTCTTAATTTTCGGCCTCGCTATCTTCGGCTTTGGCGATGCGCTCGTCATTCAATCTCATATTGGAAATGCACCATGGTCCGTGCTCGCTCAAGGCATCTCTCGTCATAGCCACTTCTTCTCCATCGGCGGAGCGACCTTTTTAATTGGCGGCATCGTTCTTCTGCTTTGGTTGCCGCTGCGAGAACGTCCCGGTTTTGGAACGATCATGAATATTTGCGTCATCTCACTCTTCATACAGGTTGGTGTGAGCGCCGTTCCTCAGCTCAATGGAAACCCTGTTCTCTCGGTAATTTATGTCCTCGTCGGAATTTCGCTGGTAGGGCTTGGCTCCACGCTCTACATCACCACTGGTCTTGGACCTGGGCCACGTGATGGATTGATGACTGCGTTACATCATCGAACTGGAATTCGCGTCGGACGAGTTCGACTCGGAATTGAGTTATGCGCCCTTGCAATCGGAGCCCTCTTGGGTGGAACTGTGGGTGTTGGCACTGCGCTCTTTGCACTGCTCATCGGCAACAGCATCGCCATTTGGTTAACAATTATTGAACGTTTTGCTGGCTCCAAATAATCGGGTCGATCCCATCTTTCCGCAATATTTCGTTTGTTCTTGAAAAGGGTTTACTACCAAAGAAGCCACGGTAAGCGCTCAACGGGCTGGGATGCGCCGAGCTTAGAACGTGCTTCGAATCGAAGAGGGATGCAAACTTTTTTGCGTGGTTTCCCCAGAGAATGCCCACTGTTGTATCGCGGACGCAGCCAACCAAAATC
Source organism: Candidatus Nanopelagicaceae bacterium (assembly GCA_965658705.1). GTDB lineage: Bacteria > Actinomycetota > Actinomycetes > Nanopelagicales > Nanopelagicaceae > PALSA-747. The sequence continues at coordinate 16,083 of CBFHTP010000010.1, read as the reverse complement.
GCTTCAGTTATTTCATTCCAACTAATCTTTTGGTGTGAGAGAGAGATTTCAGATTGACAGGTGAGGCTGGAGTTAAGAAGAAGCACCCCAGAGTTGCGCCAATGAGTGAGATCACCAGAAGAGAAATCTGCACCCACATCCTCTACACATTCAGAAATAATGTTTTTAAGAGTTGGCGGATACGGATTGATTTGTTCTGGAACAGAGAAGGCAAGTCCCATAGCGTGTTCTTTCTTTGGATAAGGATCTTGACCGATGATGACTACTCGCACATCCAGTGGGTCAAGTTGAAGGGCGTTGAAAATCAACTCACGTCGAGGATTATGTTCGTGACGTGAAATATATGAGTCGATCCCATCAAGAAGGACTTCTTTACCTTGGAGAATTGATTGCCAAGCAATTGGAACCAAATCAAAGAGCCTTTGCAAAGAACCTTCCACCTTCGCGAGTGAGCGTAATCTCAAGTCCGTACGCAGTGGTGAGATTTTCACTCGTGATGACTGAGTCGATTGGACCTTGCGCAATCACGGCACCGCCTGAGAGAAGAAGCGCATGCGTCGAGCCGAGCGGAATCTCTTCAAGATGATGGGTCACGATAATAGTTGCAGGTGAACTGGGATCTAGCGCCAAGACATTTAGGCGTTTTAGAAGATCTTCTCGTCCAGCCAAATCAAGCCCAGAAGCCGGTTCATCTAAAAGTAATAACTCTGGATTAGGCATGAGAGCACGCGCGATGAGGACTCGTTTCTTCTCGCCATCACTGAGAGTTGCAAATCGGCGCTCTCTCAACTCTCGAACACCTAGAGTGGTAAGTAAACTTAGAGCTCGAGACTCATCCCAAAGATCATAGCTCTCGTTCCATCGCCCGACGATGCCGTATGTAGAACTCAAAACTAGATCGAGCACCCGCTCACCTTCCGGAATATCTGCTGCAAGATTGCTCGCCATCAGTCCAATGCGTGGTCGCAATTCAAAAACATCAGTCCTGCCGAGCAATTCTCCAAGAATGGTTATTGTTCCGGAGGTTGGGTGAAGGTTGCTGGCACAAAGCTGAAAGAGAGTCGTTTTTCCTGCGCCATTCGGACCGATCACGATCCAGCGCTCCCCCTCTGAAACAGAGAAATTAATCGGCCCCAAGATGGTTCTCTCTTCACGCACGACGGTTGCAGCACTTAGAGTGAGAACGTTTCCTTTGATTTTCTCTTGATTCATTTGGCTCACGAGGATTAAAGATACCCTTGTGAGTCGTCGCAGGCGCTAACCTCGCCCTATGAGCAACGCCACTTCCCGTTTTACTGCCCTTATTTTGCTCTCAGGTGAAGATGCCCCGGGTACCGTCAATAAACTCCTTCAAGCCTTAGCTCCATTCTCGATCAGTATTCTCGAGAGTGATCTTTTGCGTATTCGAGAGCGAGCGGTCTATTCGCTATTAATTGAACTAAACCCGGATCATCAAGGTGCAATTAGCGCGGATCTGGAAGAATTGGCGACTCTCTCTGGCCTTGACATCGCCTATGAATTTTCTGCCTTCACCTCGCGCACGCGACCAGAGAAAGCATTTGTAGTGAACGCCCTTTCACAAAACTTTTCAATCAAGCAAATGGCTGCAGTTGCAGCCACTATTGCCCGAATAGGCGGCGATATAACCCATCTACGGACTTCATCCTTCAATAATTATCTGGGATTAGAAATCCATTTTCTTGGAGGGTGCGATATTGACCTAGTGGCTTTCACTCGAGAGTTCGTAACTGATGGACTATCTCTTTATATTCGCCCTGAATCAAAGAAGGGTCCAGGCGCAGATCTTCTGCTCTTAGATATGGATTCTACTTTTATCAATGAAGAGGTGATTGATTTACTGGCCGAAATTGTAGGAGTCGGAGATCAAGTAGCTCGGATAACTAAGCAAGCGATGAAAGGTGAAATCGATTTTGAACAGGCGCTAGCCGAGCGAGTAGCTTTACTTAAAGGGCTACCAATTGATGCGTTCGCAAAGGTGAGAGCGAAAATGAGTTTTACTGAAGGCGCGCAACTACTTGTTAAAACAATAAAATCTCACGGCGGGTATGTAGGAATAGTTTCTGGTGGTTTCCACGAAGTGATCGATGAATTTCTTGCTCCATTGCAACTTGACTTGATCGTGGCGAATAATTTCGAGATCGAAAGCGGCGTCCTCACCGGCAAAACCCTTGGTCCCGTGGTGGACGCCGTCAGAAAGGCTCAAGTACTTAAAGAGTTTGCGGCTTCGAAATCTGTTGAGATTCATCACACCATCGCAATCGGAGATGGCTCCAATGACGTTCTCATGATCGAGCAAGCGGGCATCGGGATCGCATTCTGCGCTCAACCTGCGCTCAGAGAGCGCTCAGACGTTGTGATCGACGTACGCGACCTGACGGCTGTGTTGACGTTGCTCGGCTATTCTGAAAAATCACTTGTATTTTAGAGACGACAGGCATTTATAGCGGTAACTAAAATTCCTCGTGCTCCGATTTTCCATAAATCATCCATGGTGCGATTAACCTCTTTGCGTTTGACCATTGCCCGCACAGCGCTCCAACCAGGCTTTTGCAATGGTGAGACAGTGGGCGACTCGATGCCTGGGGTCAGCGCACACGCCTCATTTAACTGGACATCCGAGATGTCATAGTCAACGAGAACATACTGCCTGGCGATAACGACTCCGCTTAATCGTCTAAGCATTGTTTGCGCGCTAGCTTCTCTCGTTTCAAGTGCTTGGCCAGTGCCTCCTGATAACGAGTGTGTCATACGCGAAATAAGAATCGCCTCAGAATCAAGAATAGGTTCACCGAATATCTTTAAGCCTGCTTGACGAAGAGTTCCACCTGTGGAAACGACATCAGCGATGACATCAGCTACCCCGAGCTTGACTGCGCCCTCAACCGCGCCATCAAGGGTCACAACAGTGGCTTCAATTTTCTGTTCGATCAAATATCGCTTGAGAAGCCCAGGATATGCTGTGGCGATTCGTAGGCCTGCAAGATCTGATGTAGAAAGATTTACTTCTTGCGGAGCTGCAAATCTGAAGGTGCTACGACCAAAATCAAGCGCCAAGGTTTCGCTTGCAGCAACGCCACTGTCGAGCAATAAATCTCGACCAGTAATACCAAGTTCTAATTCCCCGGAACCAACGTAGATTGCAATGTCTCGAGGGCGCAGATAATAAAATTCGATCTCGTTCTCAAGGTCGTAAAGCGTGAGGTCACGAGGATCCGTTCGTTGGCGATATCCAGCCTCACGAAGCATCTGGATGGCACTCTCGGAGAGAGATCCCTTATTTGGTACGGCAACTTTCAGCATCATGGCTCCTAAAGCACTCGATAGATATCGTCAGGTGTGATTCCTCGTGCGATCATCAATACCTGGAGCCGGTAGATGAGCTGGCTAATCTCTAGCGCCAAATTCTCGTTACTTTCGTGTTCGGCGGCTAGCCAGACTTCGCCCGCTTCTTCAATGATCTTCTTCCCCATTGAATGAATTCCGGCGTCGAGTGCTTCGACAGTTCCTGAGCCAACCTCGTGACTCAATGCTTTCTCTTGCAACTCTCTCCAGAGTGAGTCAAAGGTTTTCATAGTGTGAGTTTACTAGAGTTAAAAGTGTGGATGCGACGTTATTAAGAGAACATTGAATGGTCTAGCTAGTCGCGGCGAGAGCAGCGGCCCTTAAAGCGGATATAGCCTGTGTTGGGGAGGCCGCTTGATAAATCGCGTTTCCCGCAACGAAGGTGTCTGCCCCAGCCGCAGCCGCCAAGATGATCGTTTCAAGTGAAATTCCACCATCAACTTGAAGCCACACCCCGAGATTATGCTGATCAATCCAAGTTCTCGCTTTTTGAATTTTTGCAATCTGATCCCCCATAAATTTCTGGCCACCAAAACCAGGTTCTACGGTCATGATCAAGAGCATGTCGATCTCATCAAGTAGCTCTTCGACCTTTGCAAAGGGTGTGCCAGGTTTGAGAGCGAGACCAACTCTGGCTCCTGCAGCTCTAATTGAGGAGATTGTATCGAGTGGATTTGTACTCGCTTCGATATGAAAAGTCACACTGTGAGAGCCGGCCTTTGCATACAGGCTAGCGTCCCGATCTGGGTCGGAAATCATGAGATGTGAGTCGACCGGCAACGAAGAGCCCTCAATGATTTTGGCCGCCTCTGACAGTGAGAAGGTTTGATTAGGTACGAAAATATTGTCCATGATGTCTAAGTGAAGAAGATCAGAGGTTTTCACTCGATCGATCTCATTGGCTAGATTTTCACGATTAGCATTCAGGATGCTGGGACAGATTCGAATCAATTTTCTCTCCCGGAATGCCTAGAAATCCTAGAAAAGAGGGCCATGAACATCGAATCAGATCCATGGAGATCGCTCCAGAGTTGGATAGTCCCGTCAGATTGCACCATCGCAAGATCTCTCATTGGTTCCGAAAGAAACGGTTCAACGGAGAGGAGCACGAAATCTTTATTCGAGTGAAGAAATTCGAGAACCTGTGCTCGTGTTTCACTGATGTGCGGAGAGCAAGTCACGTAACCAATTATCCCACTGGGATTAAGCATTTTTGCGGCAGAATCGAGCAATTCTCGTTGGATTACAACCAACTCTTTCAAATCTGTCAGACTCTTTCGCCAGCGGGCTTCTGGCCGTCTGCGTAATGCGCCAAGTCCAGTACAGGGTGCGTCTACAAGGATTCGATCGAAGGAGATGTTTAGCGAGGGAAGATCTTGACCCTTGTGAGAAATAATGTGCTCCTCCGGGACTACCCGTGAAACTAATTCTGCGCGATGCGCTGTTGGCTCGTTTGCGGTGAAAAGATCACTAGCTCTCTCTGACGCCAGTAGGTTGTAAATGAATGCCGCTTTTCCACCTGGCCCCGCACACATATCAAGCCAACTCAGTGAGAAATCAATCTTTGTCGCTGACGCAGTATTAAAGAAAACCTCTGAAACAATCTGTGAACCTAGATCTTGAACACCAGCTCGACGTTCTGCAATCGCAGGATAGGCGCCAGGCATCTGAACACTGGAGAGGCCGAAGCGGGTTTCCGTAAAGGCTTCGCCTCCGAATTCAAGGAGTTCTTCTCGCGTTGCTTTTCCGGGCCAAGCGATGAGATGCGGAGCCACGGGAGCGTTATGAGCAGCTAAAAGCGACTGAACGCGGTTACCATCGCCTAGCAGGTCTTTGAAAGCCGAAACCATCCATTCAGGATGCGAATATTTAATAGCCCAATCGGAATCGATGTTTTGATAGATCTGTGGATCTCGAAGAATTGATCGCAAAACCGCGTTGATAAATGAAGCCTGGCCATCCCCAACCAATTTCTTTGCGATCTCAACCGTTGAATCAGTTGCGGCATGATCTGGCACTCGCATCTCAAATATCTGATGGATACCCATGCGTAAAAGGTCTACAACGTGGGGATCGAGTTCTTCAAATTTTCGATCAATCTTTGCTCGGATTGCGAAATCATGTTTGCCCTGCATCCTCAGAGTGCCGTAAGCAAGCTCTGTGACAAATCCTCGATCTCGTTCATCAAGATCAGATTCTCTCAGCAGCTTCGGGAGGCGAAGATTTGCATACGCTCCCTCGCGGTTTACCTCTGAGATCAAAGTGAAGGCAAGAATTCGACTTGCGAGTGGAGAAGTGGAAGAAAGCTTGTGAGAAGAAGTTTTAGCCAACGTGTTCGCCTTCTACAATTCGAGCACCTCGAGCAAAGTCACTTGCCTTCATTCTCTTTTTACCTGCTGGGATTACCTCTTTGACCGTTACTGCCAGGTCTACCGTTCCTATGAAAAGATTATCCCTATCGCTTGTGATTTCACCTGGATTTAAATGAAGATTTTGATCACAGAGCGTGATGTCAATGAGCCCAAGCTTCTCGCCGCGGAATTGAGTGTAAATGCCTGGTCGTTCCTGAAGGGCCTGTGAAAGCCTGACTATCCCAACGGATGGTTCCTTCCAATTTATCTCCCCCATCTTATTAGAAATCTTTGGAGCAAGTGATATTCCCATGGTTGGTTGAGGCTTTGGACGTTCGGCCTTAGCAATCATGGCAACTACATCCATGATGTGACGTCCACTCAAATCCCTCAGTTCATTGAGCAAAGAATGCGTTGTTGAGCCCTCTGAAATCGGATGAGGCACTTGTAGATAAATTGGACCGGTGTCCATACCTTTATCCAATTTGAAGATTGAGATGCCAGTCTCTTCATCACCGTTGATCAATGACCATTGCACAGGTGCCGCGCCACGCCACTTAGGTAGAAGAGAGTAATGAACATTGAGCCAACCAAATCTCGGGCCGTGCAGTAATTCTGGCGGAATCAACTTGCCATATGAAGAGGTGATGACCAATTGAGGCTGAATTTCGAGTAAATGCTTGTTTATCTCTGAAAAATCAGCAGGCTTTGCAACAGCCAACCCGCGCTTCTCGGCCCACATGGCGAATTCGTTTGGTGTTGCTTTCTGTCCGCGACCGATTTTTCTATCAGGAAGCGAAATTACTGATCCAAAATCGTGAGTCGAGTTCAAAATCGCTTCTACGATTGGGATTGCAATAAGGGAAGATGAGGCGACGGAGATTTTCAAGAAGTTTAGCTTCCAAAACCACGAGTGTGATGTGGCGATACCTTGATCTCCGGAACCTTACCCATGCTCTCCGCCATGCCGAACCATTCGCTCTCTCTAATTTCCTTCATCGCTTCTTTGCGAAGCTGGGCATCCATTCGCTCTATGAAGAGAATTCCATTGATGTGATCGTTCTCATGCTGTAGCGCGCGTGCCAAGAAATCAGAGCCTTCAACAACGATGGGTTCGCCGTGCTGGTTGAAACCTTTAGCCACAGTACGCAGGGCTCTCGGTGTCTCATAACGAAGCCCAGGGAACGAGAGGCAACCCTCTTCACCTTCTTGAAGATCATCACTTAAATCAAGGATTGGATTAACAAGATGACCTACCACATCATCGACATCCCAGACAAAGACTCGAAGTGAGACACCGATTTGAGGGGCGGCCAAACCAGATCCAGGAGCGTCATGCATCGTCTCAATCAGATCAACGACGAGAGTTCGAAGTTCTTTATCGAAATCCACCACTGGAGTGGCAACAGTCTTCAGGACCGGATCGCCAAAATATCGAATTCCTTGTATTGCCACCTACGTATTCTACCTGCAGACGGTTTAGATATCGTACGGGTCAAATCGAACTCCAATGAGAGGTAGTGATTTGAGGCTGCGGACACGGTTAGCACTTCTGAGGAGTTCAGTGAGATAAGCAATCCTGCCATCCTGCACGTGAGGAACCTTTACAATGAGTTCAAAAGTCTCCTTCTTGAGAGCTCTTGGGCCGAGTAGTTCGAAATCATGGGAGTTGAGCAGGATTTGCATACTAGAAATAGTCGCGAAGTCAGAAGCAATAACAATGACTCGAAAGTCTGGCGGTAGATGGACCTCGCTACGTTCAGAGATCTCACTCTCTAATAACGTTGTTATTTTGCCACTTTTTATAGCTCTGGAAAATGGGTGAGCGGCGGGTAGTGAGATATGCGCATCGCCATCAACATTCAACCGTGAAAGAGCGGTCATCCAGTGCAATCTCGCACGCTCTTGCGCGCGCAGTTCAACTCGAGAATATTGCTGCTCGCAATCTAGAAGGATGACACAGGAGTACTCGCCTATTGGTTCTGATCCATAGGTTGAAATCACAAGGGAACGGCCCTCAGGCAACAGATGTTGTTGTTCTTCACCACCGGAGGTGAGAACTCTTGTTCCTGGAAAGACCTTTCCGAGGTTGGCGGCCAATAACGCTGCACCGCGTCCAAGTCGGGTCCGAAGAGCAGATTTGCAAAATTGGCAATTCCACTGGGAATAAATTTTTTGGCAGATGACGCAATCAATCTGGTGTTCCTTCGACTCATGCAACCTTCCACCGCATTGACAAGATGCAATGTTTTTACAGGTCGCACAGATGAAGGACGTTCGTTCTCCAGTTGAGGCGACACAGATTAAAACTGAGCCAGTTTTGAGGTTCTTTCTAATCAATCCTTGAAAATCATCTTGATTGTGGCGCTGGAAAGTGATGCTGTTCTGTTTGTGTACAGGGAAATGGTAAATGGTCAATCGATCTTCCGAGACAGCTTGATAAAGCTCAAGAGATGGTGCCGATGTAATAAAAATAGTGGAATCTGTTGAGCGAAAATTGAGCGCAATGTCACGAGTATTCCAGGTTGGTGATCGCTGCTCGTAGTGGCTCTGATCAGCCTCATTGAAGATAATCAAAGTATCCGTACTCTCTAGGTGAAGGAAAACTGAAGATCTTAGGCCTAAAACCACGCCCCTTTTCATCGCATTTGCTTCAAGATATCCCATGAAGCGTTCTGACTTTGTGAGTTGGGAATGAAGAATTACTGGTTCAATACCATTTTCAAGAAAGAGTTTCCGTATGTGTTCTAGGTCTTTTAAGTCTGGAAAAACGATCACGACTTTGCCCTGGGAGCTTCGTACGGTCGCAATTTGTACCAAAGTTGAATAGTCAGGCTCTAATGGAGCGAGTACTAACAGGTCTCGAAGAAGTGCGTGACTACTCAACCGCCTCATCACTGAAGCAGGCAAGGTACCTATTTCGGATGTTGGTTCTTCGGAATTCCTAATCCGATGGATTTTTGGCAATCGAGAGGTAGGTTTTGGAAGAAATGCGTCGATTAACTCCCATTTTTTGACTCCAAAAGAGGTGCTGACTTTATCTAGCATCTCCAATTGCTGTGAAGTAAGGACCGGCCCTGATGACAGAACTGATGCGATCATCTTTAATTTCCCGCCGATAGTGGCAGCTTCAACACGTCGCAGGAGCACTGCTTCTGCAAATACATTTCCGAAAGGCACTTTGAGGAGAGTGCCAGGAAGAACTTCTTCTAATTCAAGGGGTATCTCGTATTCGTACTCATCGGCTAAATGAAAGACTGGCGTTCGTACGAGAACGTGGGCAATCGGAAACGAGGTAGATCTTCTTCGTTTCGCTGCAATTTTTTCAGCGCGAAGCTTGAGTGGCTTTGGCAGAGCCACTTTAGATTAACCCTTGACTGCGTTTTGTAAGGCTGCAGCCCGGTCTGTCTTCTCCCATGTAAATTCAGCTAGTTCGCGCCCAAAATGGCCGTAACTACTGGTAAGGGAATAGATCGGACGAAGCAGATCCAGATCGCGGATGATGGCTGCAGGACGCAGATCGAAGGTTGAGGCAATTGCGGACTCGATCTGTTGAGTAGGCACCTTTTCAGTACCAAACGTCTCGATAAAAAGGCCAACAGGTTGTGCTTTTCCAATTGCATAAGCAACTTGAACTTCGCATCGTGTAGCTAATCCAGCGGCTACCACGTTCTTAGCAACCCAGCGCATTGCATATGCTGCGGAACGATCCACTTTAGAAGGATCTTTCCCTGAAAAAGCTCCACCACCATGCCTTGCCATTCCACCGTAGGTATCCACAATAATTTTCCTACCTGTGAGCCCTGCATCACCCATAGGACCACCGATGACAAATCGGCCAGTTGGATTGATCAAGATACGAACATCGGAAATGTCGATTTTAAGATCGGCGATAACGGGATTGATCACATATTTTTCAATGTCTGGGATCAACTGGGCGTTCAAATCTGCGCTCTCTGCATGTTGAGAACTGACGACAACAGTCGTGAGAGCGGTCGCTTTAGAATTTTGGTATTCGATAGTTACCTGAACCTTGCCATCGGGACGCAAATAATCCAAAGTGCCATTTTTGCGAACTTCAGAGAGTTTCATGGAGAGCTTATGAGAGAGTGCGATTGGTAGTGGCATTAATTCTGGTGTGTCATCGCAAGCGTAGCCAAACATCAGGCCTTGATCACCGGCGCCTTGCAGATCTAGCGGATCCGCGGATGAGGAGACACGCTTTTCAAAGGCAGAATCTACGCCTTGGGCGATATCTTGAGATTGCGCACCAATGGAGAGTGAGACGCCACACGTATGTCCGTCAAACCCCTTATCGGATGAGTCATATCCAATCGCAAGTACTTTTTCGCGGACGATCGACATGACGTCGGCATATCCATTTGTGGTGACCTCACCAGCTACGTGAACCTGTCCGGTCGTGATGAGTGTTTCAACGGCCACTCGACTCTTAGGATCCTGCGAGAGCAGCGAGTCAAGAATCGCATCTGAAATCTGATCCGCCATCTTATCCGGATGGCCTTCAGTCACGGACTCTGAGGTGAAGAGGTTCTTGGTCATGGTCCTAACCTAACTCATCCTTCGCAAAATCGAGAATTCTGTCGGCTAGTTTCAGCTTATCTTCTTCGGGGACTTCAATGATCGTACCAGCGGAAGTGATGATTACCCCTTTTGTTTGATCCTTACCAAAAATCGCTCCATCATCGACCAGGTTGAGATAAATCATATTCAAATTCTTCTTGCGCAGTTTTTCACTTGCCTTGGCCATCGCGCCCTCAGTCGTTTGGGCAGCGAAGCCAATCAATACCTGCTGAGCTTTTCTCCGTCCTAACTCAGCAAGGATGTCCTCGGTTGGTTCCAATTGGATTAAGTCAAGCTCTGCTTTAGTGAACTTCTCAGAACTGATATTTGTCGGGCGTGCATCAGCCACTGCGGCACACATAATGACTATGTCAAAGTGAGGATATAGCGGGATTATCTCGGCATACATCTCGGATGCTCTTTGAACGTGAATGGTTGTTACACCTTGAATATCTGGAAGCTGCGCATTCGCACTCACTAGCGTTACCTGGGCTCCCCGGGAAATAGCTTGATAGGCAAGCGCGTAGCCCTGTTTGCCACTGGAGCGATTGCCAATAAATCTGACTGGATCGATACTCTCTTGCGTACCACCCGCTGATATCAAAATCCTTTTTCCTGCTAGATCAAGATCTGCACCAAGGGCACTTTCAACAACCTTACAGATCTTCTGAATCTCTGGATATCTTCCCACGCCAAAATCCTCACCTGTCATACGTCCTTCATCCGGTTCAACGACGTGAATTCCTCTTGCACGTAAAACTTCTACATTCGCCCGTGTCGCTACATTGCTCCACATTTCTGGATGCATCGCAGGTACCATCACGATTGGCACCGTTGCAGCAAGCACAACATTGGTGAGTAGATCAGCGGCGCGTCCTTGCGCGATTCGTGCGAGTAGATCAGCGGTAGCTGGAGCAATCACTATGCCATTGGCGCTCTTTGCAAGTGAGATGTGGGGCACTTCATGAACGTTGTTCCAAAGATCGTCTTGGACGGGCTTGCCTGAGAGTGCCTCCCATGTTGCTTTGCCTACAAAATTTAAACTATTGCGGGTTGGAATAACGGTGATTGAAAAGCCCAGCTCCTGAAGACGCCGCAATAATTCGGCGCTCTTGTACGCAGAAATTCCCCCGCCAACGCCGAGGATTAATTCTCGGTTACGAGGGAACATTCTGGTAGCGGGTTTAAGCTGAAATTTCAGTTGTAGGTTCGAGGTTTTCGATGGTGAGCAAACCTTCATTGATCTCACGCAGTGCAATGGAGAGTGGTTTTTCATGAACGTACGTTTCGACAAGCGGACCAACATATTCAAGCAAGCCCTCGCCAAGTTGGGAGTAGTAGGCATTGATCTGTCTAGCTCTCTTCGCCGCGTAAAGAACGAGGCTGTATTTGGAGCCGGCCTTATCGAGCAGCTCGTCGATAGGCGGATTTGTGATGCCATCCATGTGAGACAAATTAAACCTCGAACTCTCTATAGGGTAAAACGTTCCTTGCAGTGTTCAAGCGCCAAGGATACCAGCCGTCGCGAGACCTCTGAAACCTCGTGATTCACGATGCAATAGTCAAACTCCCCTGAAGCAGCCATCTCTGCCTCTGCTAGAGCAAGCCGTGCAGCCTGACGTTCGGGAGAGTCAGTGCCTCGTGATGTCAACCGCTTGCGCAGCTCTTCCCTTGAAGGTGGATCAATAAAGACCAACAGGGCTTCAGGCATCTGATTCCTTACTTGCCTGGCTCCCTTGATCTCGATTTCGAGCAAAACGTGCTTACCCAAAGCCAGCCAATTCTCAATAGGTTCCTTCGGCGTCCCGTAGCGATTGCCAGCAAACTCTGCCCATTCAAGAAATTGATTCCCTCCGACCATTTCGTCGAATTTCTCATCTGAAAAAAAGTGATAATCGATGCCATCTTTTTCGCCGTCGCGAATCTCCCGGGTGGTCGCTGAAATTGAAATCCAAAATCTTGGGTCCTTCTTCAACTCATGAGTGATCGTGCTCTTACCCACACCGCTCGGCCCAGACATCACCATTAGCGTCCCTCGAACTGGTTCGACCTTCGTCATCGAGATCTCCCCTTTCAATCCAAGAACTTGATGTACACCTAGTCCCGCAATTCTACGCGTTGGCGAGATGGAGAGCTTTTGCATGAGCAAGGCGGCTCGAGCCTTTCCGACACCCGGGACCGATTCCAGCATCTCTCGAACCCTCATCTTTCGAATATCCGGATTCACTGAATTTATAAGATCAAAGATCGTTTTTCTTCCTTGACTCAATTCTTTCTTCGCATCTGCTCGTACTTTGCGAGCTTGCTTGGCGCGATCCAACGCTGCTGCTCTCTGCTGAGCTGTCAGATTTGGTGGTGGATTTGGTGGTGGATTTGGCATTACCGAACTTAGCCGTACATCTCTTCGAGGATTTCTGCTGCCTTGGTGCCCATGGCGCGTAACCCATTGGAACCTTCTCCGGCCGATGCATAGAGGGAGGTAATCGGCCGGCCGATGACGAGATAGGTCGAACCCTTTGCGATCGCTTGTGCTGGAGTCATCACTCTCTTCTGGTCTCCTTGATCGGAACCCTTGGGCCGTACTCCTGGAGTTATGATGGCTGGAACTGGTCCTATCGCTGCACGGATCGCTTCAACTTCTTGAGGCGAAGAGACAATCGCGCGAGCGCCAGAATGGACCGCGACGCTGGCAATCCGAACTGCAATCTCGGTGGGAGTTCCAGTAAATCCGACTAACGGCAACTCATCTTGAGAAAGTGAAGTAAGAACGGTGACCGCAGTGATATCTATAGTGGGCGCCGCCTTTGCTGCCGCTTCGATCATCTGGGATCCGCCCGCGCCATGAACGGTAAGAAATTTTGGCTGCAGGTGTGCGATTGAAAGAACTGCACTCTTCACCGTATTGGGGATGTCATGCAACTTTAAATCTAAAAAGAGATCAAAATCTCCAGCTGTACGCAACTGAGCAATTCCAGATGCACCAAATTTGAGAAAAAATTCTAGCCCTGTTTTATATGTTCTTATGCTCGCCTGGGTAGCTTCAACCCACTTGCAAGCCAGATCTAAGTTATCTGTATCAAGAGCCAAGATAAGTGGATTCATCTACATCTCCGCTCTATGGGCATATCCAATAGCTTCGGCGAGAGAGGAGAACCCTCGATCAATCAATATTTCAGAGAGCTCTTGCTTGACTTTCATGGCAGCTGTTGGGTTCCCAAAATTTGCAGTTCCAACAGATACCGCGCTAGCTCCAGCAAGAATAAATTCGAAGGCGTCACGCCCGTTTGTTATGCCACCCATTCCAAGAATTGGTAATGCGGGTAGCGCAGTATGAACTTGATAGACGGCACGGATTGCGACGGGACGAATAGCGGGCCCACTTAGCCCCCCTGTTTTTTGAGCAAGTTTTGGATGCATCGTGTTGGTATCAATAACCATTCCCAATAAGGTATTAATAAGTGCCACACCATCTGCGCCGGCATGTTTCACTTCGGTGGCTATCGATACTAGGTCTGTCACATCGGGTGAAAGTTTGGCGATAATGGGAAGGTCTCCTCCAATGTTTCGCCTTACCGCTTCAATAGCCGCCCTTGCCGTATCAGGATGACAGCTGAAAACCATTCCACGATTTTCAACATTGGGACAAGAGATATTTACCTCTAGGCCTACTACGCCCGGTTGATTCTTCATTTTTCGAGCGAGAACTGCATACTCTTCAACAGTTTCACCAGCAATCGAAACGATTGTTTTCGCGTTCTGTTCGTAAAGCCATGGCAAATCTTCGGCGATAAATGCATCGATGCCAGGTCCTTGTAAGCCAATCGAGTTGAGCATTCCACTCGGTGTCTCTGCCATTCTAGGTGTCGCTCTTCCACTTCGTGCCTTGATCATGATCGATTTCGTTACTATCGCACCAAGTTCGGTGAGGGCGAAGAATTGAGAGAGCTCTTTACCTGAGCCAGCGCAGCCGCTTGCCGTCAGGATTGGATTATCGAGAATTGCGCCACCAAGATTTGTTGAAAAATTGGTGATCATGAGCCGAGGGTTCCTTCTGGAATTTTTCGCTTGCTCTCCCAGATAACTCGCGAACCATCCATGACGGGCCCATCAATACAGCTTCGCAACATGCGTGGCGCGCCGTCACTGTCTTTTACTGGGATCACGCAAGTCATACAAACCCCGATGCCGCAAGCCATAGCTTCCTCGACTGCGCATTGGTGGATGAGATCGTACTTATCAGATACTTTCGTGATGGCCGCAAGCATGGCCATAGGACCACATGAATAAATGATCTCACTTTTGTTCTCTTCGATGATTGATGGAAGGACAGAAGTTATGACACCTTGGATTCCAGTACTACCATCATCGGTTGTCAAGGTCAGAGAACTTACAGCGCGTTTGCCTTCGAGTGGTGCATAGATTTTTGATGCCGTGCTCGCTCCAAGAACCATATCTACTCTGCAGCCACGGTTCTTCAACAACTCAGCTAGTCCAAATAGCGGCGCTGATCCATATCCGCCACCGACCAATAGAGCGCGTACAGGTTCGGTAGGGATTCCAAAGGAAGTTCCGAGCGGACCCACCATGTCTACCTTGGAATGGATCGGTAGCCCCGTAAGCCACTTACTACCTTGTCCATGGGCTGCAACCACAAGTTCGATAAGTCCGCCATTAACTCCTTTTTCGGAGGAACGATAAATTGCAAATGCGCGGCGAAGTACCATTGAACTTGCTTCACCGCCAACGGCAATGGCGACGAAATTTCCGGGACGAGCTGACTCGGTTATCTCGGAAGAGGCGAAAACCATGTGGTGATAAGAGCCGACGCGCTTATTAGAGATGATCTCGACCTGTGCCTGAACTGCGCTCTTGTTGATCTTGTTTAACATGTTCAATTCGAGTCCAACCCCTCTCCTTGCCACTCTTGCAGAGAGCGAACACTAAACTCATTCTCACCCATTGACTCTATGCCTTCAACGGCTGCTTTGAAGCCTGCAATAGTGGTGATGATGGGAATTTGTCTTGTTACTGAGGCGGTACGAATCAGCAAGCCATCCTGTCTCGTACTCCGGCCGAGCGGGGTATTTATCACTAGATCAACCATTCCGGTTGTGATGATATCAACCGCCGATAAACCTTCCTGATCGACCTCGGAGTTCTTCTTCACTACCTTTGAATCCATACCTGCGTTGGCAAGAAACGTGTGTGTTCCAGAGGTTGTATAGATGGTAAATCCTAGATCCGTTAGTTTTTTAACTGGAGCTAGTGCAGATTCCTTATCACGATCAGAGAGCGAGATGAAGACAGATCCATTCTTAGGTAGTGAACCAAAGGATGCGGCCTGACTCTTAGAGAATGCTTCACCGAAGTTATTCGCTATCCCCATAACCTCACCGGTCGATTTCATTTCAGGCCCCAAAATTGAGTCGACGTTCGTCCCGTCTTTTTTGCGGAAACGGTTCCAAGGCAGAACAGCTTCCTTGACTGAAATACCATTTGGAACACCGTCACCCTGATTCGGGAGCAGTCCAGAAGTGCGAAGCTCGGCTATCAGCGATCCAGTGCAGATGAGGGCTGCTGCCTTTGCCAAAGGATTGCCGGTTGCCTTGCTGACAAATGGAACGGTTCTGGATGCTCTCGGATTTGCCTCTAACACGTAGAGAAGCCCTTCGGCGGTGATGGCGAACTGGATATTGATCAACCCTAAGACGCCAACACTATGTGCAATCTTTCTTGTTGCTTCTCTAATTTCATCAATCTTGGCCGATGTAAGAGTTATGCTCGGTAA
>CBFHTP010000009.1:33009-41270 GCA_965658705.1 Candidatus Nanopelagicaceae bacterium | reverse complement strand
CGAATTGGCGATAATCCAGCGTTGCTCGCGGCAAGCGAAGCCGGTGAATAAATTGTGCCGATTTTTATCCTTGATCCTGTTTTCATCTCCAAGATGGGGGATAAGCGACTCGCTTATATGTCAGATTCGCTTCGATCACTCGATGAGTCACTCGGTGGCACTCTTCAAATCCATTCAGGAGACCCGATAAAGGTTCTGCAAGAGGTGATGGTGCGCCACAACGCGACCTCAGTTCATATTGGCGCAGAGTATGAGCCAACAGCGGCAGCGCTAGAAATAAAAATTGAAGCAGCTGGAATCGCTCTGACACGTACCGGTTCGCCATATGCGGTTGCCCCGGGTCGAGTCCGTAAGCCCAGTGATGGGACTCCGTACAAGGTTTACACCCCTTTCCACAAAGCGTGGCTGGCTCACGGTTGGCGTGCACCGGCGCCAAAGCCCAAGGCGATTAAAGCGGTTGCCGCGCCAGGGCAGTATCGAAAGTTTCCATCTCACGCACAGCCAGCTTCATCGAATATCTCGCCAGCAGGTGAGAGCGCCGCTTTGGCAAGATTTAAAGTATTCCAAAAGCAAGCGCTCAAAGATTATGCAGATTCACGTAATTTCTCAGCGATAGATGGCACTAGCAAACTAAGTGCTCATCTAGCCTGGGGTGAGATTCATCCCCGAACTTTATTGGCCAGCCTTGGCGACGAAGAGGGAGATAACGTATTCCGCAAAGAGATTGCTTGGCGTGAATTTTATGCTGATGTTCTTTTCCATAATCCTCATACAGATAACGATTACTACGCGCCTCAATATGCAGCTATGCGTTATGACAAACCTGGTAAAAAATTCCAAGCCTGGTGTGAAGGCAAGACAGGGTTTCCCTTTGTTGATGCTGCCATGCGTCAGTTGCTCCATGAGGGTTGGATGCACAATCGCACTCGTATGGTCGTCGCTTCATTCTTGGTTAAGGATTTGCACGTTGAATGGCAGCACGGCGCCAATTTCTTTATGGAGCACCTAGTCGATTTTGATGTCGCATCTAATTCCCACGGCTGGCAGTGGACTGCTGGCTGCGGTACGGATGCATCGCCTTACTATCGAGTTTTTAATCCTATTGAACAAGGAAAAAGATTTGATCCAGATGGCGATTACATTCGAAAGTATCTTCCAGAGCTAGCCCACTTACAGGCACCTGATATTCACACGCCTTGGGAAGTTTTAGATGGTTACTTGCATGGCTATCCAGAGCCGCTGGTAGATCATGCGAAAGAGCGTTTGGAATCGTTGGCCCGCCTTGAAGAGATCAAAGTTAAAAAGGCCTGATCAAGCTCGCCAGAGTAAGAGACCAACTCCGCTGCGTTTAGCTTCGTACATCGCGCTATCTGCTCGTCGCAAAATTTCGTCACTGCCATCGTTGACGACTCGGCCAATACTTACGCCGACGGTTACAGCCCCGCCGGGCAGCGCGATCGGATAGCTAAGGCTGGCTCGTAGAGCTTGGGCAACTTCTAGCCCATGTGAAGGTGGACCATAAACGACGACTCCGAACTCATCTCCGCCAAGCCGTGCAAGAAGCGCACCATGGGAGAGCGCTCTGGTGAATCTGACAGCGATCACTTTCAGTAATTCATCTCCCATCTGGTGACCCATTTGATCGTTGACAGCTTTAAAGCCATCTAAGTCCAAGAGTAAGAGTGAGCCTTCGCTGCCCTTAAGCAGATCAATCTCGGCCAAGAGTCTTCGCCTATTAGCCAACCCAGTCAGTTCATCAATCCGAGCGAGTTCACCTTCACTCTGGGCAAGCCTTGTGACTGTTGATGCAAGTGCAACGCGGACGATTGCCAGCGTGATGGTGAGCAGCGCAGGAATCAGAACAAACGATGGAAAATATGCTGGCCATACCGCTTCTGCCGCCAGCAGCCCTGCGCTCAAAATCAAAGCAACGAGGGCACCATTGGCAGCAAATCGCTGTGAAAGCTCTCGCTCTCCACCTTTGTGCCACAGCGATTCGGCCATGACGACCAATCCCAACAACCAACCATCATCAACGAGTGAACCGGGTTGGTACCCGGATGTCGCATATTGGTAGAGGAAGTAAAGGTCGCAAGCAGTAAATATTGCGACTCCACAGAGAAAGAGAAGTTGTCGGACCGACTTTGGTTGCAAGAGCGCGGCAACAATTGAAACCGAAACGAGCCCAAGATCACCGATCGGGTACAGAATCGTAAAGAAGACTGAGGAGGCGCTGCCATCGAAATGCAACATCGCTGGTTTTAATAGTAGGGAGGCAGTGATTGCAGATATTCCAAGTGCGATGATCAAAACATCGAGGAGTTCGATCTTTGAGATGCTCTGCTTTGAGGAGAGAATTCGAATCAGTGCGAAGAGTGCAAATGGGTAGAAGCTGACATAGGCAAAATCATTGAGTGAGCCCAATGCAGGCAGGAGTTGATAGTTGATGTGCGAGTTCCAAGAAGTTATAAATGAGCCGCTGCCCCAGAGCAGAAGAGCGAATCCCATAGCCCTGGTAGCCAGCCGGTCGTTAAAGATTGGCGCACTAAATGCCGTGAGCGCTGCAAAGAGGGCCACTGCGTTATAGAGCCCAACCTCAGTGACCGAGTTTGATATGCCAAATCCTGCTCGAATTCCCAGGTGGAGAATCAGGATTGAGGGTGCAATCAGACGCAAGGTCAGGTACCTTCTAGCCGTACCCATTACCCGCTGCTTCACAATCAACCGTAGCGCAAGAAGCTACAAAGCATTACAAGGAGATCACATTGAGCGCAGAAGTATCAACTCATTCATTAAGTAATCCAGTTTCACGTCGGGCTGTGCTTTGCGGAGCCATCGCTCTTGCAGTTGGAGTAGCCCCTGATGTTGCGAGCGCCGCCTCGGCTGCAAAGGGTGTCACGCAATTAAAAAATGGAAAGATTCAAGTTGATCTGGCGAAGAATCCAGCGTTATCAAAGGTTGGCGGTGCTGCGACCTATGACCTAGCCGATGGTTCCTCTATTGCGATCGTTCGCACAGCAGCAGGCGTCAAAGGTTTGATGGTGCTTAATTTGAGCTGCACGCACAACGGTGTTCCTGTCATGCAAGAAGGTTCAGAGTGGTTGTGCCCGGCTCACGGATCCAAATTTTCGCTCGCCGGTAAAGTAATTCAAGGCCCCGCTCGAAGTGCACTCTTTAAGTACCCTTCGAGCGCGACCTCGAAAATAATTACTATCGGTTAAGAAGTTTTACAAGCCAGCCTTACATGCGAGTCCTCGGACTGACTTTGCTTGGGTTGCACTTGATTTGATCTGAGCAGTAAGTGTTGGCTGATTGGTCATCGCTTGGTTATAGCGAGTTGTCATTCCATCAATTTGAACCTGCGCCTTTGTACGTCGATCCTGCAAGTTTGCTGGAATCTTCTGCAGATTACTGATGTCCTTCTGGCCACTTGAAACGGCGGCATCGTAGCCGGTCAATGCACGGATCCAGTTGGCAAAGTTAACGACATTGACATCTGTGCTTCGGATAGAACCTGACAGGTCTGCTGCAAAGGCAGTGATCTGTGCTTCGGTGTACTTAGCAGCCATCAAAGCTTTTGATGCATCACGCTGTTTGGCGGCGTTATCGCGCTTTGCAGTAATCGCAGCTACCTTGGCAGTGATAGATGCGATAGCTGCATCGATACCAACAACCTTGATCGGCAAAGTTGGCTTCACGGTGTGGTCGTAGTCAACTGTGTAAGAGGTGGTCTTTGTTTCAGCTAATTTTTGATCGAGGATAGTGACAACGCTTTTCCAGCTATCAATCGAGGCTTTGATCTGGGTCAATGTGTTGGTCTGAGTCTTATCAAAGTCAGTGAACTGCGCTAGCGCCATTGTGTATGCCTTATCTGAGGAGAGGCAGTCCGCTGATGTCCACGAAAGACCCTTGATCACGCCACCTGGATTAGTCGTACAGGTGTAGACAACCTTGGAGACGGTCTTCTTCGCTCCACTCGTCGCACACTTTGTCCCTTGGACGCCCGCGGCGCTAGCTGGAGCGATGGTGCCAATGAGAAGGGTTATGGCGATGGCAACTGGTGCGAATTTCTTGACACTTTTTAACACAATATCTCCTCGTGAGCGCTGGTTTAGCGATGACTCAATTCTAGGCTAGGTGGAGGGGCTAACTCGGAGAACCACACGCAAAGAGGGATAGAAATCCCTGTGAATAGCCGGCGGGGATACGAGATGGCGTTGGCATTACTCTTCTCTCGCAGCCCTTTGGTCCTAGTAGCTCAGTGGATAGAGCAACCGCCTCCTAAGCGGTAGGTCGTCGGTTCAACTCCGATCTAGGACACCATCCCGCTCTCCTGCCGCCATTTTGATGCAAAGTCTCCCCATGCTGATTGATGAACCGAGTGGAAGACTTTGAGTATGAAAACGAAAAAGCACTCGCTCTCAGTGGCGCTACTTTTGGTCGCCGGCATTTTGGTCCCCGCTTCGACTGAAAGTGCATCCGCTGCGACCACAAGGCCGCTCGCAAAGTCAGGCACATTCGTTGGTGGAGATCTTCATACCCTTATCTTCACTAAAGCGGGGCTATTTGTGACTGGCCACCAAGGTGGGAGCGCGAGCACCGATCTGGGTATGACGTGGAAGCCGGTAGCCTCGTTGAAAAATACCGACATCATGTCGTGGGCAGTGTTGGATTCGACATATTTTGCGGGGGGCCATCTTGGTCTACATCAATCAAGTGATGCCGGCAAGAGTTTTAAATCTATACCTTTTTTTGGGCGAGCTACTGATGTGCACGCTTTAGGTGGTGCTGCCAACACGGTCTATTTGGCTTCTCCTCAAGTTGGCCTTTTGCGATCGACTGATAAGGGCAAGTCGTGGACGCTAATTAATCAAAAAATTGGAACAGGATTTATGGGTTCTATGCTGGTGGACCCTTTGAAGCCGGAACGAATCATTGCCATGGATATGACGAACGGCTTGGTCACATCTTCTGATGGTGGAATCACTTGGTCGTTATTTGGCGGCGGATTAGGCGCAGTTTCAGTTAGCTGGAATCCAAAGAACCACCGCGAACTCGTTGCGCTCACGATGGATGGGGGTGCGCGCTCCATTGATAGCGGAAAATCCTGGAAGAAGTTTGTAGTGCCAACTGGATCCGCTGCAGTTGCAATTTCATCCGACGGTCTCAAAATTTATGTCGCAACTCTTGCAAATGGCCAAGCGAGGGTGATGAGTAGTTCAGATCAAGGTAAATCCTGGGCGTAACCCAAGTGGTGAGTGTTAGCGCTGCTTAATCCTCATATTCATTCCAAGCCTTCTGACCAGAGTTCTTGGAACTGTCGTGATGATGAAATAGAGGGCCTTGTACTGCCAGCCAGGAATGCTGACCGCTTCACCTTTTTGTGAAGATTTCCAGGAATCAGCCACTAGTCGATCAGAATCCAGCCACATGAAAGCTGGCAGCGCGCCCATTTTGATCTTTGCTCGCTGATGAAATTCGGTCCGAGTAAAGCCAGGGCAGAGGGCGCTCACTTTCACGTTAGTGCCTGAGAGTTCGGTATTTAAGGATTCGGAGAGCACGGTCAGATAGGCCTTTGATGCGCTGTAGTGACCGCCAGCGATAAAGCTAGCAACGGAGGAGACATTGATAATGGTTCCGCTATTTCGCTTAATCATTTGGCTGAGGATGGCGTGAGTAAGGCGCATAGGAGTGCGAACAAGTACAGAGAGGACTTCTTCTTCACCGGCGAGTGTGCTTTGTGTGAAAGATTGCTTGAGCCCAAAGCCAGCATTGTTGATCAGAACTTCAATCTCGTTTTCGTTAATAAACTTTTCAACGATTGCGCAGCCACCGATTGTTGCAAGATCGGCCGAAATGACTTTGGTTGCGATTTTGTAGGTTGCCTGCAGTGCCTCGGCACGTTGATTAAGCCGCTGTAGGTCACGCGAGACCAAGATGATGTCGAATCCCTTTGAGGCTAAGAGGCGAGTGAAACTCTCACCGATTCCGGCGCTTGCACCAGTGACTAGAGCCCACATCGTTGCCTCCAAGTTTTTCAGTGATTAAGTTAGATTAGAGTACCTCTGTATTTGTACCGAGATCAGTAAGGGAGGCAAGTGATGCCGATTCAATCCCACGTACATAGGGCGCATCCTGACCTACCCGCACTTGTCCTGGTCCATGGTCTGGGTTCGGCTGGAAATATCTGGAAGATGATTCTGAAGGGACTAGAGAACTCCTTCACGGTTTATTCACTCGACCTACCAGGGCACGGCACCGCTGGATTGAACTCAGGTGAAGAGCTCGACCCCAAATCCTTGGCTCGAATGATTGTTGAATACATGGAGATCGAACATGGCGTGACGGAATTTCACGTTGCCGGTAACTCGCTAGGTGGCTGGATCTCCCTAGAGCTCGCAGCACTTTTTCCAGAGCGTGCAATCAGCGTTACCGCTTTAGCGCCTGCAGGCTTATGGGAAGGCGGTCCGGTAACTAAATACCCACCGATTATGTCTGCTCGTCTCATCTCTAAAGTCGCACGCTATTTCCTGCGAATCGCATTTAAGTTGCCACCATTGAAAGCCTTCGGTTACAAGAAAATTACCCATTTATGGCGGGAACTCTCCTTTGAAAGTTGTCGGGATTCGGCAATCGCCATGGCTACATCAAAAGGATTTATTCCGATGTGGCGCGGACTTCGCTTCAAGAATTTTTCCTCGAACATTCAAGAGCGAGTACGGATTGCAATCGTTTTTGGCGATCACGATATCTTGCTACCAGATCCAGATGCCCAGGTTAAAGATAAATTACCAAGCCACGCTAAATGGGTTGTTGTAGATAATTGCGCACACGTAATCATGTGGAATTATCCAGAACTTACTGTCGATCTGATTAAAGAGAATGCGTTGGTCTAAGAAAGTACTAATTAAAGATCACAGTCCGGGATCCGACGATAAAGATTCGGTCTTCTGCAAATAATTTTACAGCCTGTGAAAGTACTCGACGCTCAATATCTCGTCCGATCGAAATCAAGTCCTCTGGAGTTGCTGAATGAGATACGTGCGCAACATCTTGAACGATGATCGGACCTTCATCCAGATGGGGAGTAACGAAATGTGCGCTAGCGCCAATAATTTTTACACCACGCTCATGAGCTTGGTGATATGGCCTGGCGCCCTTGAATCCAGGTAAAAATGAGTGGTGAATATTTATGATTTTACCTTCAAGTTCTCGGCAGAGTTGTTCTGAGAGTATCTGCATATACCTAGCGAGAACAACTAGTTCAATCTCTTCCTTAGCGACCAGATCAAGAATTCTCTGTTCTACTACTTCTTTGCCAAGGGTTTGCGTTGGTAGGTAGATAAATGGAAGTTGATGTGATTCCACAAGCGCGCGCAGTGACTCATGATTTGAAATGACGCCAGCTATCTCGATTGGCATCTCATTGAGCTCTTGAAGATAGAGCAAGTCGCGTAGGCAGTGGCTCTCAGTAGTTGCAAGAATCAAAGTTCTCTTACGATGCGAAACCTCTCTGA
This sequence comes from Candidatus Nanopelagicaceae bacterium, assembly GCA_965658705.1. Taxonomy (GTDB): domain Bacteria; phylum Actinomycetota; class Actinomycetes; order Nanopelagicales; family Nanopelagicaceae; genus PALSA-747. Next base: position 33,753 of record CBFHTP010000009.1, on the reverse strand, counting down.
AAGTCAGATGTGGCGCGAGGTGCTTCAATCCTGCTTCGATTGCAAGCTTCACCTGATCAACCGATTGTGAAGAGTGGATACGAGTTCGCATCACAAAAATATTGGTGGTCGGATCAGTGAATTGTTGGTTCTCGATGATGTTTCCGTCACACGTAAGAACTGCGCTCGTCATGGCGTGAACAATGCCAGGCTGATCTTGGCACTGAAGATTTACGATGAGATCCATCTGTAAAGGGTATCGGCAACGCGCTAGTGGTTGATGGTAAAGCGCTTCATCCATTGGGGTGCCCACCAATTTCGCTCACCAAAGAGTCGCATCAAGGCCGGCACGAGTAGCCCTCGAACAATCGAGGCGTCGAGCAAGATTGCAAAGGCGACGCCAAAACCGAGGGTCTTGATATTTGTGACCCCGCTAGTAATAAAAGTAGCAAAGACAATTGCAAGCAGCAGTGCCGCGGCTGTGATGATGCGGGCTGAACGTTGTAGTCCTGTGGCTACCGCCTCTTCGTTGCCTAGCCCTGACTCATGCTCTTCTTTAATGCGAGACAGCAGGAATACCTCATAATCCATTGAGAGTCCGAAGGTCACTACAGAGATCAAAATGGCCATCGAAGTATCGATCGAATGAATATTTATGAAAGATCCAACTAGCCATGTGAGGTGACCTTCGATGAAGATCCAGGTGAGCGCTCCCATCATCGCCGCGAGCGAGATGACGTTCAGCATTATCGCCTTGATGGGCAA
>CBFHTP010000009.1:12295-32999 GCA_965658705.1 Candidatus Nanopelagicaceae bacterium | reverse complement strand
TCGATGAAGATCCAGGTGAGCGCTCCCATCATCGCCGCGAGCGAGATGACGTTCAGCATTATCGCCTTGATGGGCAAGATGATGGAACCAGTAAAGATGAAGAGGAGAACGAGAACTCCAATTGCTACCCAACCGAGTGCATACGGAAGCGTGCTAGCAATTCCACTTTGGGTATCGGCGTAGTCAGCTGCAACACCACCAATAATGGTGCCAATAGGTGCTGGAACTTTTCGAAGGTTGTGAATGAGTGTCTCTGCTGCTTGTGAACGTGGGCTCATGGTTTCGATTGCTGAAAATATTGTCGTTCCTTTAACTGTGGTACCAGGAAGAACGCTTTGGATTCCTGGAACCGTCGCGATCCTGGCACCATATTCAGCAACTTCGTTAATCTTTTGATCTGCATGTGGGATGACAAAATAAATTGGGCTGCTTACCTGTCCAGGAAAATCTTTATTTGCTTGCTCTGAGGCAATCACTAGTGGTGATGAGGCTGGCATGACTCTTGCATCTGCTTGGGAGAAGACAATATTTCGAATGGGTGAAGCGATGGTGCCAAGAACGATCAGAGTCAGAACAACGACCGCAACGGGTCGTTTCATGACTAAGCGAGCGGTCTGCGCCCATCGCCCATCCGCCTTTGGGGTGATCGCACCTTTTCGCACAACAAGCGAATCGATCTTCGGCCCAAGGAGGACAAGAATGGCCGGGAACGGAATAAGTGCAACCAAAATCGCCATAGCCACCACTGTGATGCCGGCGTAGCCAAAGGACTTTAAGAACATGAGTGGGAAAAATGTAAGGCTAGTCAAAGTAATGATGACGGTAATACCAGAGTAGAAGACAGTCTTACCGGCGCTAGCAAGGGTTGCCACAATTGAATCATCGACACTTTTGCCGGCATGCAACTCTTCTCGGAAGCGATTGACAATCAAGAGTGCATAATCGATTCCAAGTCCGAGCCCCATACCTGTTATTAAATTGAGGGCAAAGACTGAGACATCAGTAAAGAGCGTGATGATGAAGATACTTGCAAGTGATCCAATAATCGCAGCGACGCCAACAACTAATGGCATTGCACTTGAAACTAAACCACCAAAGACAAATAGCAGAAGCAGGAATGTGAGGGGGATCGAAATACCTTCGGCAAGAGCGAGATCCTTCGAAATCTTTGCACCTAGAACTTGATTAAATGTTGCAAGGCCAGCGATGTAAACCTTGATTCCGTTAAACGGGGCTGAGAATTTGGCTTGAATATATTTTGCAAGTCCTTTAGAGTCCAGCGGATTAGCGGCATCGGTATAGATGAAGAGATAAGCGCCATGCAGATCTTTACTTGCAAGTGGCGCAAGAGCGCCATCCCAGTATGAAACCGTTCTACTTACCCCTGCGACTTGGGCAATTCGATTCTGATAATTCACGGCATCAGATCGAAAAGCTGGGTCAGTTATCAGGGCGGTCTCAGAGCGCAACTCGATAACTATTGCCGGATCTTTTAAGTGGAAGGTCTTGGCCAAATAGTCGCCAACCTTGGCAGAATCACTATGTGGCACCGAGTACCCGCCGCCAGAGAGACGACTGATTGCGGTGCCACCGAGCACACCGCAGACGATGATTGCCAAAATAAAGAGAGCGAGGGTTCGTTTTTGACGTCGCAGTGCAAGTCGGCCTAAGCGTTCAAACATTGGCCAAGGTTATTCTAGAAGCAGGCTAAAGATAGATTAGACTTGGCGCATGAGTAATGTGATCCCGAACAAGACGCGTGAAGATGCTCACATTGATGCCGCCGAACTTGCTGATGAAAGCTCACGTGAAGCGCAGATTAAGGCTGATCGCCCACCTCATCACGGTTAATCTTTGATTGGTTTATTTCCAGATGTTGGCGCAGTTGAGGGACTATCAGGCTTAGCTGTTGGGGCGTTTGCTCGTGAATCGGTCTTATAAAAACCTGAACCCTTAAAGACTACGCCCACATTGTTATAGACCTTTCGAACCTCACCGTTGCATTCGGGGCAGGTACTCATTGCTTCATCGCTGAAGGATTGGACTACTTCAAATTGGTGCTCACAAGAAATGCAGGCATATTCGTAGGTAGGCATAGTGAAGAGTGTAAAGAGGTGAGAGGATTAGTTCTAATCCAAGCGATCGGGGCTATCGAAATGTATAAGGTGGTGCGCAGCAAGGGAAGATTCCTAGCGGTTCCTCAGCTGCTGCTCGGGACCCTGCTAATCCTTCCCCTCATTCTCGCGCCGCAGGCTCAAGCGAACACTCTGGTTTCATCGACCCCAACTTCAGGAGCGGTACTCGGGGAAGCTCCAAATGCACTCTCGATTACAACAGCGGCCACTCTTACCGACCAGGGCTCCTCGATTACAGTTGCTGATCCAAGTGGCGCGCGAGTTGATGATGGCTCGATCACCATTTCTGAGACCACTGCAGTTATTGGTTTAAAGCCGTTAATTGCGGCCGGTGTTTACACAGTTACTTACTCACTTCTTTCAGTGGGCGATGTTCCGCTTACTGGCTCTTACACATTTCTCTTCAACGCTCCAGCCTCGATGACTTCAGCGACTCCCACACCTGCGCCATCGCAGAGTAATTCCGCCGCAACCTCAGTCAATCATGCGGCAGATATCGTCGTGATCCTTCTTATCCTTGCTGCGCTTTGTGTTGCGCTATTTCTCCTCTGGTATGCCCGCTTAATTCTTCGTGAGAACAGTAAAGCGAGAAAGAGCAAGAAGAGTGTGAGTACTTCCAAAAAACGACGCGCTCCGGGTGAATAATTGAGCGTAGAAACCCACGGCCATATTTTTACCGATAATCCAGTTGTACGAATTCTTATTCCGGTTGTAAAAGATCTCTCCATAATCTCCGCAATTGCAGCCACTGGTCTACTACTAGCCGTTGGTTTTTTTATTCGCGAGGATCATGGACGGCTGACCACTGAGGGCCACCGGATTCGAAAACTCGCCTTTCTAGCAGTTGAAATCTCACTCGTCACGATCGTCGGTGACGGGCTAGTCGAACTCGCAAATCTCTTAGGTGGCTCTCTGCTGGATGCATTTAGTGGAGTGACTCTCAGGTCGTTCCTTCTTCACACCGCTATTGGGCGAGACTATTTAATTCAATTCATTCTCGGTGTAGTGACCTTGGCGTTAGTCGCTCGGGCAAAGAGAGTTGGCAGAATTTATGGCGCACTTGGGCTCTGCCTTGCAGGGATTGTGACGCCACTCTTTCAGAGCCACTCCTCGGCAGCTGGTAATCACGACCTGGTTGTTGGCTCTCTTATCTTCCATGTGCTCTTTATCAGTCTTTGGGTTGGGGGAGTGCTCGGACTACTCGTTATTCAGCCGATTGAACGCGAGTTAAGTTCGTATCGTTTTAGTGCGCTGGCGCTCTGGTCAGCAATAATCGTAGGTATCAGCGGAGTAGTAAATGCCGCAACAAGGTTAAATTCATTCGCGGCTTGGCGCTCTCTCTACGGTCTTCTTGTGGCCTTGAAGGTTCTGGGTATGGCGATCCTTATTCTCTTTGGGGCGTTGCATAGAAAGAATTTGGCAAAGAAAGATTTTGATTCACTTCAGTTATTTAAACTGCTTGGAAATGAAATATTGGTGATGGTTGGCACGCTTGCGATCGGTGGTTGGCTTGCCACAACGAGCCCACCAGAAGCTGCCAACGCAATCGAAGCTGGCTTGATCCCACCAGCGACTCCGACGCCAATGCGTATTCTTTTGGCTTACAAACCAGAAGGAACAATTCTTGCAATTCTTCTCCTGGCCACCGCACTTTATATAAAGGGCGTGGTGACTCTCTCTCGCCGCGGGGATAAATGGCCAGTTGGTAGAACGATTGCATTCGCACTTGCAGTAAGCGCCGCAGACTTCGCTACCAGTGGTGGGCTAGGTGTCTATGCCCAATGGTCATTTTCTTATCACATGATTGCACACATGGTTTTGGGGATGATTGCACCGATTGGATTCGTTTTGAGTGCGCCAATCACTTTGGCACTTCGGGCGCTGCCAGCAGGCCGCGGAGAGAACGAGAGAGGAATTAGGGGATCACTCATTGCATTGATTCATTCTCGGTACTCAATTATTTTGACGAATCCAATTACTGCGCTAGCGATTTTTGATGGCTCTCTCTTTGCTCTTTACATGACACCACTCTTTGGTCATTTAATGGCTAGCCATATTGGCCACTTATTTATGGATATCCACTTCTTATTAGCGGGATACCTCTTCTTTTATATTATTGTTGGAGTTGATCCCAATCCACGAAAGATTCCCCACCTTGCGCGAATCATTGTGCTCTTTGCAGCGATGAGTATTCACGCCTTCTTCTCAATCGCTCTGCTCTCATCAACCACTCTTCTCGATCACGGGATCTACGCCGCCTTGAACCGTGGTTGGAATTTAGATCTCTTGGCAGATCAACGGACTGGTGGGGCGATCGGTTGGGCGATGGGTGAGATTCCAATTTTAATTGCACTGATCGCAACCTTTATTCAATGGAGTCGTTCTGATTCCAAGGAAGCTAACCGAATCGACCGAGCAGCGGACCGCGCGGATGCGATGGGTGAAGAGGATGAATTGACTCGCTATAACCGATACTTAAACGAATTAAATACGGGGAAACCGCACGATTAGATCTGGTGTGGCTGCCGAATCTAACTTAAAGTCGTGTTGCTCTGCGGGCAGCAGCTCACTCGTCAATTCACCATGGTGAACGAGGCCAATTTTCCAGCCACTGATTTTTGGCAGGGCCAGATCGTAGGAACCTCCTCCTTGACCGAGCCGATTGCCGGTCCGATCGATATGCAGCGCCGGCACGATAACGACATCGACAGATGCAAGCTCGGTGAATGCAAACCCTTGTGGCTCTTGAAAGTTGCCGTGCGCAGCCAGCGAGTTCTCCTCACCATTCCACTGAACCCATTCGAGGTCCTTATCTTTCAAGAGTCTTGGCAAGAGAATCGTCGCACCTCGGTCAATTAATTTTTCGTGAATATCTTTGGTTGTTGGTTCGACGCCGTAGGAGAGATAACTAGCAACTATTTTTGCTCCGGCCAATTCAGCGCAATCTAGAATGTGTAGCCAGGACTCCTCTGCAAATCGAGCACTCCGTTCGTTACGATAAAACGCTCGAAGATCGGCCTTACTTTCTCCGAGATTCGATTGTTGCATGGCAATACCTTATTCGACCCGCTTAACAAAGTAGGGTTGTGCCATGGATCAAGAAATTTCAGTGAGTGAATTTCTCAAGAAATTACTTGAAATTTCGGCTCCGCTCAAGGCCATCGACCTGCCGCTACTTGATGCACACGGAGCTACCTTGGCCGATGACATATTTGCTGGAGAGCGCCTGGTTCTTCGAAAGGGCTCACGAATTCGCTCTACTCAAATTGGTCTAGCTGCTTCAATCGGTTTGGATCGATTGCCAACCTTGCCTCACCCGCGGGTTGTGGTGATTTCAGCCGGTGATGACCTCGTAGAGCCTGGTGCAAAATTAGTGAGCCCAGAAGATGAGTTTGAAACTAACTCCTGGATGCTCACGACCGCTGTGAAAGAGGCTGGAGCGATGGGTTATCGGGTCCATACAATCCCAGAGAGTTCAGAAGAGTTGCGCCGGGTGATTGAAGATCAACTCGTTCGCGCAGATCTGATTGTGATCAGCGGCGAGAGCCATGACGAATCCTTTGATCTGATCACTTCTACCTTGGCCGACATCGCCGAGCCAGATGGAATTACCTGCGTCTCACCTTTGCTGGCTGAAGGAGGGCGTCATAATTTTGGGCTTATTGGTCCGGACCGAACGCCTGTGATCACACTTCCGGGCGACCCGGTCGCAGCTTATATTTCTGCCGAACTCTTTGTTCGCCCGATGATCAGGACGATGCTTGGAGCTTCACATATCCACCGATCGATTGTCCAAGCTCGACTTACTGAGGACTTGAACTCTCCACAAGGCAAGACCTCTTTAGTTCGTGGCCGAGTCTTCTCTGATTCAGAGATTCGAGTATCACCGCTTCCTGACCAGACAGAGATCTTCACTCTCTCGGATGCACAAGGGTTGATTGCAATTTCTGCGGAGTCGGCGGGAGCTGCGGCTGGCGAACTTGTTGACGTTATGGTTTTGGAACGCACCACGTAAGTGAGGCTCCTTCAATGAATCACCAATGGCCGACCAGCATTAAAAATGGAGATGTCCTCCTTAAGCCGCTTCGGTTTCGTGATAAAAATGAGTGGGACAGTATCCGACGGGTTAATCGAGAGTGGCTCACGCCATGGGAGGCGACCAGGCCGTTGATCGATTCAGATCGACCGTTACCAACCTTCCTTGGCATGGTCCGCCAGGCCAATCGAGATGGCCGCGATCTTCGAGCACTCAACTTTGGAATCTGGCTGCACGAGGGAGCTGATTCAGCCCATCGATTGGTTGGGCAGATAACCCTAGGTGGCATCGTTTTAGGCGCATACCGAGGTGGACATATTGGGTATTGGGTAGATAGCCGCTACGCCAACCGGGGCATAACGACGGCTGCGGTGGTTGCCCTCACCGAATACGCCTTTTCAGCTTTAGAACTCCACCGAATTGAAATCAACATGAGGCCAGAGAATTCTGCATCGAAGCGGGTCGCTGAAAAGGCCGGATTTACCTTTGAAGGTGTTCGCAATAAGTTCTTGCATATTGATGGTGATTGGCGGGACCACCTGACTTTTGTGATCGAGAATCCATCGATGTGAAGTGAAGGCTTCGTGCGAAAAGCGGCCGAGAAATATTGGGATAAACCGCTCCAAATCCACACATATTGGCCACCTGACAATTACGCTTTTCTTCCATGGCGTCAGGAATTATCTATCTCATCATTATTGGGATGTGGGCCGCCTATTTTATTCCACGGGTTGTAAACAGACACGAAGAGTCCTCTGTTCGTGCGGGTGAGCGCTACAAAAGTGCAATGAAAGTGGTCTCAGAACCACGGTCACCATTTACACCAATTGCCAATGACCCGGTAAATAATCGAAAGTTGGTTTCGCAACGCAGAGCCATTTTTGCCTCGCTCATCGCACTTTTTGCGGCGACTATTTTTACCTCACTATTGAATTTAATGTCCTGGTCAATATCGGCAATTCCAGCAACTGGAATTGCGATCTATTTGGTCGCAGTACGGCGCCAATTAGTTCAAGCAAAAATTAAAGCACGCCGCCTCAATACTTTGCAGACGATTATGACTGCAGAAATTAAAATTGAGCAGAGCCCAAGAATTTCACGCAATTCTTCTGAAGTTCTCGATGCGCGGGTTGGCGAGCATTGGATTCCGCTTGCAGATCGCGAAGACCCTTCTGGGGTAGTCGTACTTCCAAAAGATCGCTCTGGTTGGAATCCGATTACTGTTCCACGTCCTACCTATGTGAATGCACCAAAAGCAATCACTCCGAAGCGAATTATTGACCTTACTGTTCCTGGACAATGGCAAGAAGAGCAAGAGCTTCTTTCGCAGTTGCAGACTCCTTCGCGGGAAGATCTCTTTGACCAAGAATTAGCAGAGCAGGCTGCCGTTGGCTTTGATGAAGAGGCTATCTAAATCCACGAAGGAAGCCACATTCGGTTCAGCCAGTCTCCGTATGTAGTCGTAATTCCCATAAATATCGGTAGGAAATAGAGAAAACAGAGCGCAATCACAGCGATATAACCAAGTAGTGCACGCTGACGGTTTACCAATCCGCCAAGAGAGTCAGGCGTACTGCTCTCTAGGAATTTGTATGCCACATAGCCAATGATCAAAATCAGATACGGTTCAAAAATAATTGAATAGAAGGAGAAAGTCGTGCGCTTCTGCATCAAAAACCAAGGCAAATACCCAGCGGCTAAGGCAAGTAAGAGAAGTCCGCTCTGCCACTCGCGCCTAGCGATCCAATAGCCAAAGGTAATTGCAATAGCTGCGATACCACTCCACCAGAGCAGGGGTGTTCCAAGAGCGAGAATTTCTTGCGAGCAAGAGTTTGTTCCGCAACCAGTGGGGGTCGCATAGAAAAAAGAAGTCGGCCTACTCTGAATCAACCAACTCCATGGATTTGCTTGATATGAATGCCGTTCAGTGAGGTTTGTGTGGAAGGTAAATATTTGTGAGTGGTAGTAAAAAAAACTATTGATAATCTGCTTTGAATGTGTGCGATCCCAACCATTCGATGTCAGGAACCAACCGGTCCAACTGGCAATGTAAGCGGCCAACGGAATTATCCCAAATTGCGCACTCCGTTTGAGGAGTTTACTTCGCACTATCTGTTTTAGTGGAGCTGATATTTCTTGGGCGAGCTCTGTTCGATAGTCGCTGTATAAAACGAAGGAGAAGAACGCCACGATGTAATAAAGCGCACTCCACTTAACTCCGAGAGCTAAACCGAGAGCAAGACCAGCTGCCCAGTTCCAAGAGTTGAGGAGAAAATAGAAACCAAGCAGAACAAAGAACATCAAAAAGATATCCAAGAGTGCAGTGCGGGAGTGGACAAGGTGCAATCCATCCAAAACCATCAGTGCGGCACAAGTCGTGCTCACTAAGTAGTTATTAAAAAGTCTTTTGGCTACGAAATAGATCAACCAGATAGCCAGAGACCCGAAGATTGCCGAGCTGATTCGCCAACCAAATTCATTGAAGCCAAAGATCTTTATGCCGCCGGCGATTAACCATTTTCCTACTGGCGGATGGACGACAAACTCCGCAAGACCTTTTGCATCTAGTTCAACTCCATGCAGCAGCAGAGAATGAGCATCTTTTGCGTAGTAGACCTCATCAAAGATGAAGCCCTTGGGAAGCCCTAAGTTCCAGGTCGCCAGCACTAATCCCAGGAGGGCGAGTACCCCTGCGGTTAGATGATCTTTTAAACGCCTTATCTGGTCTGGCATGGATGAAGCCTAAAGCCTGCCAGAATTATGCCGTGTTAATTCTGGCCGCTATTCCACTTGGTAATCCTGGGGATGCGTCAGCGCGCTTAAAAACTGAGATCACATCCGCAAAATTCATTGCCGCCGAAGACTCTCGTCGGTTCGGTCGGCTCTGCCTGGACCTAGGAATTTCATATACCGCAAAACTCTTCTCCTTCTTCGAAGGTAACGAAAATGAACGGCATGAACCAATGTTGGAATTGCTTGCAAGCGGTGAAGATCTCTTGCTCGTTACTGATGCTGGAATGCCAGGTATAAGTGATCCTGGTTATCGCCTGACTCGTGCAGCAATTGCCCAAGGAATAGAGATCAGAGTGTTGCCAGGGCCGAGCGCCGTGACAACTGCGCTGCTGCTTTCGGGTCTACCGACCGATCGCTTCTGTTTTGAAGGTTTTGCACCGAGGAGTTCTGGTGCTAGAGAGAGTTGGTTTGAAAAGTTAGTTGAAGAAGAAAGAACTATCATTTTCTTTGAAGCGCCACACCGCCTCCTCGAATCCCTTCAAGATGCAATCAAAGTTTTTGGTGACGATCGGCTTGGCGCAATCTGCAGAGAGATGACGAAGACATACGAAGAGACCGTTCGTGGTTCACTCATCGAATTAGTGGCGTGGGCGAGTGATCGCGAAATTCTTGGCGAGATTACGATTGTCTTTGAAGGCTTTAACCCAGCGAACCTGACGTACTCAGAGAGCGAGCTAATTTCTCTTGTCTTAGCCCGCGAAGAGCAGGGGGAGAGCCGCAAAGAGGCGATCGCAGGTGTTATGAGGTCAACCGGATTTGCAAAGCGGTTGATCTTCGATGCAATGGTGACCCACAAGAGCGCAAGCAAAACAATTGAGACAGGTAAGATGTGACCGTGCCCGAAAAATCCTTTTATTTAACCACGCCAATTTATTACGTGAATGATGCGCCACATATCGGGCATGCTTACACGACGGTTGCCGGCGATGTATTGACCCGCTGGCATCGCCAACGCGGCGAGTCAGTATGGTTTCTGACAGGTACTGATGAGCACGGGCAAAAGGTCCTCAATACTGCGCAGAAGAATGAGACCCCACCGCAGGAGTGGTGTGATCGATTAGTCGAAGATGCATGGAAGCCAGTCTGGAAGGCCCTCAATATTGCCAATGATGACTTCATTCGGACGACTGAGCCTCGTCACATGGAGCGCGTACAACGATTTTTATCGGGCTTGAAAGATGCCGGTCATATCTACGCCGGAAGATATGAAGGTCCATATTGCATTGGTTGCGAAGAGTTCAAATTGCCGGGCGATCTGCTTGATGGGGGACTCTGCCCAATTCACTCCAAGCCCTGTGAGACTGTTAGTGAAGAGAATTGGTTCTTTAGGCTGTCTGCTTTTGTTCCAGTACTTCTAGAGCACTACAAAGAGAATCCACAAGCCTGCGAGCCAGCCTCTGCCCGTAACGAAGTCATCGCTTTCCTTGAAGGCGAAGTGCAAGACCTTTCGATTTCACGTTCAACATTTGATTGGGGAATCCCGGTTCCTTGGGATCTTAAGCAAGTTATTTACGTGTGGTTTGATGCTCTTCTTAATTATGCAACTGCAGTTGGCTTGGATGATGACCCGGCTTCAGAAGGTGGAAAGAAATTTGCCCAAACCTGGCCGGCTGATGTACATCTTGTTGGAAAAGATATTCTCCGCTTCCATGCAATCATCTGGCCAGCGATGCTGATGGCAGCTGGACTGCCGGTCCCAAAGAAAGTTTTTGCGCATGGCTGGCTGCTCGTTGGTGGTGAGAAGATGTCTAAATCTAAGCTCACCGGTATTGCACCATCTGACATTACGAATCATTTTGGAGTCGATGCATTTCGCTATTACTTCTTGCGCGCGATTCCATTTGGTTCTGATGGGTCATTCTCTTGGGAAGACATGAGTGCTCGGTACACCTCAGAGCTTGCAAATGATTTTGGAAATCTAGCCTCACGTTTGATCGCCATGATCGAAAAATATTGTGATGGTTCGATCCCAGCGGTCGCAGTTGATGCCGGGCTTCAAGAAGCGCTAACCGATACCGTTTCAAAAGCTGACGCCGCGATGGTCGCGCTAGATTTCCAAGGTGGAATTACTACCATCATGGAATTCTGCAAGCGGGTCAATGGTTTTGTGACTGAGAAAGAGCCATGGATTGTTGCAAAGGACCCAGCTCGTAACGCCGAACTCTTTGACATTTTGTACAACACCGCCGATTCAATTCGCGCGCTAACAGTTCTTCTCTATCCCGTGATGCCCGCAACCTGTGAAACTCTCTGGTCGGCTCTTGGCGCGCACAGTGCAATTGGTGACCTGGCAACACAAAAGATCGGCGATGTTTCTACGTGGGGCCAAATCCCGCAAGGTGCAAAGGTCACGAAGGGCGCAGTTCTCTTTCCAAGGCTGGAAGAGAAATAATAAATAATGAGAGGTGAATTTGCGCCACTTCCAGAGAAATTAAATCGCCCATGTATTGATGTACATGCTCACATTGAACTAGTTTGTGAGAGCGGACCAGATTCTCCTGAAGTCGGAGCGATTTTGGATCAAGCAGCCAGTGTGGGAGTTGATCGCATTGTTCAAGTTGGTTATTCGGCTACCCAATCGGAATGGGGCGTTCGAATGGCAGATGCCTGGAAGGGCCGAGTGCTTGCAGCTGTTGCGCTACATCCGAATGAAGCTCCAGTTGTAGAAGACCTAGAGGCGGACCTCGCCACAATTGAAGTGCTGGCAGAACACCCTCGAGTCCGTGCCATCGGTGAGACTGGTTTAGATTTCTTTAGAACTGCGCCAGAGTTACAAGATCGTCAGAAATACTCTTTTCGCAGACACATCTCGCTCGCGAAAAAAGTCAATAAGGCGCTTATAATTCACGACCGAGATGCTCATAGAGAGGTGCTTGATACGTTGCTTGAAGAGGGAGCGCCTGATACCACTGTGTTTCACTGCTTTTCAGGTGGCGCCGAGATGGCGCGTGAATGCATAAGGGCTGGATATATCCTCTCTTTCGCTGGCACCGTAACCTTTAAGAATGCACCTGCGCTACGAGAAGCGGTCAAATTAACACCCATCGATCAATTACTTGTTGAGACAGATTCACCCTTCCTGACCCCGGCACCACACCGAGGCTTAATGAATACTCCGGCCCAAATACCAACGATTCTGCGTTTTATTGCAGCTGAACGTGATGAAGATCTGGATTACTTATGCGATTCAATAACTGCAAATGCGCAGCGCATCTTTGGTTCGTTCACCTAGTGGCAGATCTACTTGGCGCGGCGCAGGTACGGGAAATTGCTGCAAGAATTGGGGTTAATCCAACGAAGAAGTTGGGTCAGAACTTCGTTGTTGATCCAAATACCTGTCGTCGAATCGTCAAACTTGGCGATGTGCAAAGCGGGGACGTAGCGCTAGAGATCGGCCCTGGATTGGGCTCACTTACCTTGGCACTACTTGAAGTGGCCAAACATGTTCAAGTTATTGAAATTGATGAGCGGCTCGCACTGGAATTACCCAACACGGTGCATGAACATGGTTTTGACTTCAACAACCTCACCGTGATTCACCAAGATGCCCTACTTACGGAGGAGTTACCACTTGACCCAACTGTCCTGGTCGCTAATCTGCCCTATAACGTTTCGGTACCGGTATTGCTGAAATTTATGGAGAAATTCCCAACACTTCGAAGTGGCGTGGTCATGGTTCAGAGCGAAGTGGCGGATCGTTTAGTAGCGAAGCCTGGAACTAAGAGTTACGGCTCTCCTTCAGTGAAAGCAACGTGGTGGGCTGATCTGACAAGTGCGGGAAATGTCAGTCGCAGTATTTTCTGGCCAGTTCCTAATGTAGATTCTTCACTCGTGAGATTTGTTCGACATACGGATGCGGGGTCAGAAGAACTCCGCTTAAAAACTTTCGCAGTGATTGATGCCGCCTTTGCACAACGGCGGAAGATGCTCAGATCAGCGCTATCCGCAGACTTTGGTGGCTCGGCAGCAGCAGCAATGGCGATTGAATCTGCGGGAGTGGATCCAACTGCACGAGGTGAGTCGCTATTGCTCGCTGACTTCATAAAGATTGCTGAAGCCAGGCACCTATAAAAACCATAGGATTGTGCGTGTGAAGCTAAACGGCGTAGTAGTTCGGGTCCCGGGCAAGGTGAACCTTGGCCTCTCTGTCGGCCCGCTGGAAGCTGATGGATTTCACGAAGTCGTCACCGTTTTTCAGGCAATCTCCCTCTTTGACGACGTCACAGTGAAGTTTGGTGAACCAGGTTCTGGAATCACAATTAATGTCGAGGGCGTTACTTCTGGTGGGGTCCCCACCGATACTTCTAACTTGGCATATAAAGCTGCTTCGATCATGGTGGAAGAATTTGAATTAGATGGAGACATCTCAATCAATTTGAAGAAAGAGATCCCGGTAGCTGGTGGAATGGCCGGTGGCAGCGCGGATGCGGCAGGAACCATTGTCGGGCTTGACTCACTCTTCGAAATAGGTTTATCAAGAGATGATATGCAGAAAATTGCAACTCAGATTGGCAGTGATGTTCCGTTCGGAATTTCTGGAGGAGTTGCGATCGGTCGAGGGCGTGGTGATCAAATCACCCCGGTACTTGCTAAAGGAAATTATCAATGGGTTTTAGCGCTATCTAGTTCTGGCCTTTCGACACCAGCAGTTTATGCAGAGTGTGATCGATTGCGAGAAGGACTTGTGATCGCGGCCCCGCAAGCAAATGATGCACTTCTTCAGGCGCTACGGGCTGGGGACGCAAAAGAGTTGGGAAAGGCGCTCAGTAATGATCTTCAGCGAGCTGCCTGCTCCTTGCGACCAGCTCTTCGACTAGTGCTTGATGTGGGCATTGAATATCGAGCACTTGGTTGCATCGTCTCCGGCTCTGGTCCAACAGTTGCCTTTCTCGTAAGCGAAGAGGAGCATGCTTTGGATTTGACCGTGGCCCTCAGCGCAAGCGGAGTTGTGGGTGGAACAGTCAGAGCAACTGGCCCAACCCATGGCGCTCGAGTCGTTTCTAGCTTTTAACGCTTTAAAGGCCTTGAACGCTTTGAACGCCCTTAATTTTGATTGAGCGGCTTTCCAAGGGATAATTCAGGTTCCGCCATTGTGTAGTGGCTAGCACATGGGCCTTTGAAGCCCAGGGTCCAGGATCGATACCTGGTGGCGGAGCCAAGAACCATTAAACTTAAGTGAAGCCAGCCAGATCAGCCAGGACGATTCAAGCCCACCGTTGGACGGAGGAACGTGAAGAACCTCAAGGTTGCAGGTGATGTAGAAGTTGCGATCGTTCTCGCCGCGGGCGAAGGCAATCGCATGAAATCAACACTCGCCAAGGTTCTCCACCCCATCGCTGGCCAAACAATTTTGCAACATGTTCTTGGAGCAGTTTCCCCGTTAGCTCCTAGGCAAATTCGAGTTGTTACAGGTGCGCACCGCGAAAGCGTCGAATCCCATCTGGCCGATTTTTTACCGAGCGCAGTGCCTGTTTTTCAAGCTGAACGAAATGGGACTGGCCATGCGGTGCAATTGGCGCTCGCTGGCGCAGCAACGACCGGCGCAGTGCTGGTTCTGGCCGGGGATACGCCCCTGTTGACCTGCGAGACGCTCGCCGAATTTATTGATGTGCATTTCGCCAACGAGAGCGCCGCCTCTGTTCTCACGGCACAATTACCTGACGCAACAGGCTACGGCCGAATCGTGCGCGATGAACAAGGTTTTATCGCAAAGATTGTAGAAGATCGCGATTGTACTGATGCAGAGCGAGAGATTGATGAAGTGAATACGGGTGTGTATCTCTTCGATAATGCGACTCTTCGCGATGCGGTTGCAAAATTATCAAAAGATAATTCGCAGGGAGAACTTTACTTGACCGATGTGATTGCCTTGATCAAAGAGAGTGGCAAATTGGCTCTCGCAATTTTGTCCGACGACTTCACTGAAACTTTAGGTATCAATGACCGCAGCCAATTAGCCGAGTGCAGCGCAATTATGCGAGATCGCATCAACGATCTTCATATGCGAAATGGCGTGACTATCGAAGATCCGCTCACAACTTGGATTGACAGCACTGTAGAGATCGCAAGCGATGTAACAATTTTTGCTGGTTCTAAGTTAACAGGAAGTACAAAAGTTGCGTCTGGCGCACTGATTGGCCCGCGTACCACTCTCAATGACGTTGAAGTTATGTCTGGCGCCACAATTATTGAGTCGCATTGCACAGCAGCCACAATTGGTGAGTCCGCAACAGTTGGCCCATTTAGTTTTCTTCGCCCAGGAACCGTGCTGGCAAAGAGTTCAAAGGCTGGTGCCTTTGTAGAGATCAAGAATTCAACAGTAGGCGAGGGGTCAAAGATTCCGCATCTCTCCTATGTTGGCGATGCCACCATCGGAAGCGGCACAAATATTGGCGCAGCTACGATCGTTGTCAATTATGACGGTGTCGCCAAACATCAGACTGTCATCGGCGATCACGTTCGAATCGGCAGCGACACCATGCTCGTTGCCCCCGTGACAGTAGGAGACGGTGCCTACACTGCGGCGGGATCTGTAATTACCGAAGATGTCCCTGCCGGCGCGATCGGTGTTGGCAGATCTAAGCAGAGAAACATTCTAGGATGGGTTCTGCGCAAGCGAAGTGGCACGAAATCTGCAGAGGCTGCCAAAGCAGCTGGTGCATCTCTACCGCAAGAGTCATAAGTACGTTGGGGCAACTGGTTAGTAAAAGGGGGAACGATGTCAGAACTTCGACTCTCATCTGAGAAGCGGCTCCGTATTTTTACTGGCCGCGGCTACCCCGAACTTGCTGAAGAAGTTGCTGCCGAAATAGGTATCCCCATCACTCCGACCTCTGCTTATGACTTTGCAAATGGTGAAATTTTTGTTCGCTTCGAAGAGAGTGTCCGCGGATCAGATGCCTTTGTCATCCAATCTCACGCAGCCCCGGTTAACAAGCAGATCATGGAGCAACTCATCATGGTCGATGCACTGAAGCGTGCATCCGCAAAGCGAATTACCGTTGTCGCACCTTTTTATGGATATGCCCGCCAAGATAAGAAGCACCGTGGCCGTGAGCCAATCTCTGCCAGGCTTATGGCTGACCTCTTCAAAACTGCGGGAGCAGATCGACTGATGTGCGTTGATTTGCATACCTCTCAAATTCAAGGTTTCTTCGATGGCCCAGTGGACCATCTCTTTGCACTTCCGATTCTCACTAATTATGTAGGCAGCAAGGTTGACCGTTCTCGCTTGACGATAGTCTCACCTGACTCAGGCCGAGTTCGAGTTGCAGAACGCTGGTCTGATCTTCTAGGTGGATGCCCAATTGCCTTTATTCACAAGATGCGCGACCCAAGAATTCCTAATGAATCAATGACCGGAAAAGTAGTTGGCGATGTTCGTGGCCAAACCTGCATCGTTATTGATGACATGATCGACACTGCAGGAACCATTACCAAAGCGGTCGACGCGCTCTTTGAAGAAGGGGCAGCCGAAGTTATTGTCGCCGCCACCCATGCAGTCTTATCTGGACCGGCTGTTGAGCGCCTCAAAGCCTCACGAGTGAGTGAAGTCGTTGTTACCAATACGCTGCCAATTCCGGATGAGGCTAAGTTCGATCGCCTCACCGTGCTCTCGATTGCTCCGCTGCTTGGTCGAGCAATCCGTGAAGTCTTCGAAGATGGCTCAGTAACCAGTCTCTTTGACGGCCACAGCTAAATCGCGCTCACGCAGCAATAACTGGTCACCAGTAACCGATCCTTCAGTGAGCCTTCGGAAAAATCCCTCTTTCTCCTTCTAACCTTGACCTATGAGAATAAGTATTCGCTCCAGAATCGCACTTGTCACTATTGCTACGCTTTTATTTGGCGTAAGTGCCCTTCCTGCAAAGGCAGCGCCACTTCCGGTCACCAATGTCGGCGCATATTTCAAAGTAGAGCTTGGCTACATGGTGAGCTGGTCAATACCGTCTAATACTGTCGGGATCACCGGCTACACCGTCACTGCATCAAATGGAACAAAGTGTGTTGTCAAAAGCGCGACAACTAATCAGTGCACATATTCGACAAATGTGGTGCCCTTTGGATTTAAGCCATTTATCCCTTACACCTTTACCGTGGTGAGCAACTCAGCGACTGGTGATAGCCCAGTGTCAGCACTTTCAAATGCAGCGACCTGGTCTAGTGCGCCAGGTTACCCGGCGCCAGTGCTTACGAAGGTTGTTAATTCAACAGAAATTGATGTGGATTGGATTCCAAGCTCAAGTTTTGGCGGTCTGCCGAACTATGGGTATCGAGTTACTTATTGGGAAGCACAATTAAATGGATATGGAGATCCTCTCAATAGTTCGAGAGTCGATGTTATAACTCCAAAAACTTCAATAGCTCTTACAGGTCTGAAGCCAAGCACGTGGTATATATTCTCTGTTGCCCAATGCAACGCGCTAGGTTGTTCGGTATCTGATTGGAACTACACAGCAACAACTCCACTCACTGGCGCCGCCTTGGCATGGCGCCCACCGATGATGGTCAATGGAGGAAATGCTTCCACCGCATGTTTCGATGCGGTGCTAAACGGTGGAACGGCAGCTACGACAGGAACAATCTCGAAGTCTGCTGCGAAATGCCCGGGTTTAGTCATCAACCCAGCGGCTTACCCAGTTATTGATCCAAGCGCGACTGAAGAAGTTCTGCCGAACCTAGTAAATAAATTCACGCAAAACATTTCACTTGGTGGCTGGCAGAGCAAATATTCACTCGCCACATGGGGCAAGCTTGCGATGGGGTGGATTCCTTACCTTTCCCTTACCTCAAAATCGTATATGCGCGGCTTCATTATTTCGCCGACAGTTCAATCTTCGACCCCTGAAATTTGTCAGATCGTGGGAACCACAATTTCGATGCTCAAAGTGGGAACTTGTACTTTGACCGCAAGTGCTCCTGGAAACCAGATTTGGCTGCCAACAAAAGTGGCGACCGGCAGTTTCCAGATAATTCCTTAAAGATCTAGGCGGAATTTGGGGCTTTTGGCCTTTTGGCCTTTTGGCCAGGCTCCGCTATCCTTCAGGCTCGTCACGGCGAGGGATAGTTATTATCCGTAATCGACGGGTTGCTCTCTCGAGGCGTGCTATTAAAAAAACGCTAGTCCCAACATGAGGAGTAATTCAGATGGCCGAGATTTCAATCAGCGCAAGCGTCCGCACTAATTTTGGTAAAGGTGCATCACGTCGTGATCGCGTCGCAGGCTTGGTACCTGCAGTTATCTATGGCCACGGCGCCGATCCACAGCACATCGCACTGCCTGCTCGCGAGCTTGGCAATGCCTTAAAGACTTCAAACGTACTCTTGAACGTAAGCTTTAACGGCAAGACCGAACTGGTTCTTCCTAAGTCAGTCACGCGCAATCCATTGACCTCAATCTTTGAACATATCGATCTACTCGTCGTCCGCAAGGGTGAAAAAGTTACTGTTGAAGTGCCAGTTCACCTTGAAGGTCAATACGATAAAGATGGAATCATCGAACACGTTAAGAACACAGTTGAGGTTGAAGTTGAAGCCACCTCGATTCCACAATTCTTGGTTCTCAATGTTGAAGGTATGCCAGCCGGAACAAGCAAGACCGCTGGCGAAGTCACACTTCCAGCTGGTTCTGTTCTAATTACTGATCCATCACTGGTTGTTGTGCACTTGTCTGAGCGCTCCATAGCTCCTGAACCAGTGGCAGAAGTAGCTGCCGCACCAGCTGCTCCTGCTGCAGAAGCAAAATCTGAATAATTAATTACATTAATTAAATAATTAAAGTGGTTAATCGCATGTCTGATCGCTGGATCATTTTCGGTCTCGGGAATCCTGGCAATCAGTATGCGAGTACCCGGCACAACATTGGCCAGATGGTGGTCGACTATTTGGCGATCAACAGCAAGTATTCGGCCCACAAATCATGCTGCGAGATAGCAGATATTCGAATCAATGGTGTTGCGGTCACGGTCGCTAAATCCAAGTTATACATGAACGAGTCTGGTGCGCCACTTAAAGCCCTGGCCGATTTCTATAAATTGAGTTCAGCAAACATCATTGTGATTCACGATGAGCTAGATATTGCATTCAACACGATCCGGGTTAAGCAGGCCGGTGGCGACAACGGCCACAATGGATTGAAGGACATCACTAAAAACTTCGCAGGTCCGGACTACTTCCGAGTGCGGATGGGTGTTGGCCGCCCAGATGGCCCACAAGATCCGGCTGACTATGTTCTCAAACCCTTTGCATCACACGAGAAGAAGGAGTTGAAAGACTTTATTGCTCGTGGCGCATTGGCAGCAGAGTGCCTCATCGAAAAGGGTCTCGAACAAACTCAGCAGGAATTTAATTCTTAAATCTGGCTAACCGAATTAAGCATCAACCGGTATTTCTAAGCCCGGCAGCAACGCCATTGATAGTGAGTAGCAAGGCACGGGCAATCGTTGGATCTACAGATTCACTGCTGCGCACTTGGTCTAGCAATTTGACCTGAAGCAAGTGGAGCGGTGCTAAATACTGATCGCGAATATTCAATGTTCTGGCAAGCACAGGTTGGTCACCGAGTAGCTCACTCTTCCCAGTCAGAAGCAATATCTCGCTCTTGGTAAGTTCACATTCAGCTTTAATCGTCTCCAAGAAATGGTGCAGTGTTGGATCAACCAGTGTTTGCACATACCGAGAGGCGGTTTGTAGATCTGTTTTAGCTAAGGTCATCTCGACGTTAGAAATAAAGGTACTGAAGAAATGCCATTCGGCCAGCATGTGAGCCATAACTTCTGAATTTCCTGCTTCGCGTGCCGCCTTTAAACCAGAGCCAACCCCGTACCAACCGGGGACGATCTGTCTTGATTGAGTCCAACCAAAAACCCATGGAATCGCACGCAAGCTAGCAAGACCGCCTGTCGCATCTGGGCGCCTTGATGGCCTTGAGCCAAGGAAGAGATTGCCGAGTTGTTCAACTGGAGTTGAAGCATAGAAATATGCTGGTAAATCTGGATGATCAATCAGAGCGCGATAGCGAGTGAATGAACTATCGCTAATTAAATCCATGCAGGTATTCCACTTGAGTAAATCGGCTGGTGATTGTCTGGCGGCGCGATTGAGAACGGTGGCTTCTAAGGCAGCAGCAAGCGAGAGTTCGACGTTCTCACGAGCAAGTGATGGAAGTGCATACTTGTCAGAGATTACTTCGCCTTGCTCGGTCATCTTTATTTGTCCATCGATTGAGCCCCAAGGCAGTGCAATCAGAGCGTCATAAGTAGGACCGCCGCCCCGACCCACAGAGCCGCCCCGACCATGGAATAGTCGAAGCGTGACGCCATGCTTGATGGCAATATCGCGCAACTTGCGTTGGGCTTTATGAATCTCCCATTGTGAAGTAGCAATCCCGGCATCTTTATTCGAATCAGAGTAGCCCAGCATTACTTCTTGTACGTCGCCGCGGAGTGCTACGAGTTCACGATAGTGCGAATTGCGCAGAAGTGAATCAAGAATTGTGTCAGCTGCTCGAAGTTCTGCCACGGTCTCAAGTAACGGGGCAAATCCGACGCCGGCAAACTTTGCTGCGCCTAATCCAACGAGACCAGCTTGATGAGCGAGTAATACCGGTGCGAGAACATCTTCATGTCCCTTGGTCATCGAAATGATGTAAGTCTCGATAACTTCTGGTCCGAACTTCTCAATGAGTTCGCGGATCGCAACAAAGGTGTTGAACGTTTTGAGATCATCACCCTTCAACCTT
>CBFHTP010000009.1:0-12196 GCA_965658705.1 Candidatus Nanopelagicaceae bacterium | reverse complement strand
AGCCGAGTGATGAGCATCTGAGTGTTCACGTACATCCATTGTTGCATGGGTAATTCCAAAACTGGCAACAGTTCGAATGATTCGCTCAAGTAAACCGTGAGCAATCAATTCGCCCTTATGGGCAAGAAGTGATGTCCTCATCAACATCAGATCGTCTAGTAGCTCTTTCGTTGAGGAGTAATCGCGTCCTGCAAGGTGACCTGCGCCAGTGGCATGACGGCGTTGGGTCAGGATCAGACGATGCCCAATTGCGGTTGCTTTTAGACGATAAGGCTCTTCAACATTTATCCTGCGGAATCGATCTTCGATTTCAGGCAAGAGGTCTAGATCTTTTGCGACCGAAATTTGTAACTCTTCTGAAGCCCCCGCAATTCGCGTCGAAACCGAGAGAGCTTGGCGCAGCTCGGCTAACGAAATAGACATTGCGCGGATGAAATGGCCAATTTGAAGCGTAATCGCCTGCTTCGTTACCTCTGGCGTGATGTGGGGGTTTCCGTCACGGTCGCCTCCAATCCAGGTTCCAAAACTGAGTGGGCGAGATGTAGGATCGACAGTCACATTGATTCGCGCAAGTTCATGTGCAAAATCATCGAGAACGTCAGGAATAGTTTGGGTGAAGAGATCATCAAGATAGTAGAGCGCATTAGTTGCTTCATCTAACGGTTCTGGCCTACCTAGGCGAAGTTCATCGGTCTGCCACAGTAGATCGACGGTTTCTGCGAGTCTGCGATCTCGTGATTGCGTGTCGGGATCATCTAGGAGATCCGCAATGGTTCCGAGTTTGCTCAGTACCGAGCGTCGAGATGCTTCAGTGGGGTGAGCTGTAAAAACCGGGCGAACTGAAAAGTCGTTGATCCAACCTTGAATGTCTTGTGTCGTGAACTCGTGTGTTGATCCTTGCGCAGCGATGATGCGATCTACCGCTCGCGATAACCACGAACCACCCTCACTGCGTTCTGCTGCAAGTGTTCGCGAGCGGTGAACCTGCTCAGCAACATTTGCTAGTTGAAAATATGTGCTGAAAGCTCGGACTAGTTGAATTTCTTCGTCATTGGAAAGGCCCTCGAGAATTTCTGCGCCCCCTCCTTCGCGAACCGCTTTGCGAACGTTTTCGACGAGATCGAGTAATGAAGAGCCTTCTTGCCTGACTAGGCTCGCGCCCAAGAGGTCGCCGAGCCTGCGCATGTCACTGCGAAGCGCAGTGTTTTCGTTCTCAAGATTTATAGTGTTCATACGGTTTGCCACTGGCCAATGATCGCAGGTTTAATGGGGCACTCGACCCCCCATTCCTGGAATGCGGGGGCTTTCGTGCGTTCATCATGACGTGGGTTCATCAAGAGTGGAAAGGGGGGCCAGTGGGTTTGATTCGGGCGTTCTCACATATTGAACTTGCCCCTAATTTTGAGGAGCTTTCGAGCCACCACGTTATTGCCTCAACTCAAGGACTGATCGCAAGTATTCGATCATCAGCTAAACCGATCTTGATTGTCACCGCGTCCTCACGGCGCGCAGATGAGTTAGCTGATGAAATTCAGGCTTACATCGGGGCGGGAGGGATCGCCCATTTCCCGCCTTGGGAGACTCTGCCGCACGAAAAACTCAGCCCAAAGAGTGACACCGTCGCTACTCGATTTAAAGTCCTGCATGCACTGGCATCGGCGAACCCACCGCGAGTTTTGGTTACCTCTATCCGAGGGCTCATTCAACCGATCGCGAAGGATCTTCTTGATGTCGAATTAATTACTCTCGAACGTGGTCAAGAGATTTCGATGGAATCGCTGACAACACGGCTTTCATTCTTCGGCTTCGTTCGCACTGATCTAGTTGAAAAACGTGGTGAGTTCGCTGTTCGTGGAGGCATTCTTGATCTCTTCCCATCGGATCAAGAGCACCCAATTCGGATCGATTTCTTTGGTGACGAGATCGAAGAACTAGAATTTTTTACGGTTGCTGATCAAAGAACCTACACACCAGTAATTGGTAGCTTAGTTATCTTTCCGTGCCGCGAGTTGTTACTCACCGCCGAGGTAGTTAAGAAAGCTGCATATATTGCAGCCGAGTTTCCTGCTCTGCGAGAGATCGCCGCCAAATTAGCAGAAGGAATGAGCGTTGATGGGATGGAGTCGCTAACAGGACTCTTGAAGACTGACCTCGTTTCACTCTTAGATTTTCTGCCAAAGAATTATGAAGTTCTTGTTATTGATGCACCACGAGTTACCTCAAGAGCCATGGATTTAATCGAGACAAATAGAGAGTTTCTCGAAGCATCCTGGTCCAATGCGGCGCTTGGCGGCAGTGTGCCGATTAATTTGATCGACGTTGATGCAGAGCTACTTACTGGCGGCTATTTCACCCTTGCAAAATTATCGGCCTTTGCGCAATCAAAGGGCATCACCTGGCGTTCGCTAGACCTCTATTCTTCTGATGTTGTAGAGAATGAATCGGAGCCTGCTTTTGAGCCGCTACCCATTTATCGCAACGATTTAGAGGTACTGGCGGCCGATCTTCGCACGTGGCTGGATGCCGGTTACTTGATCATCTTCACTGCATCTGGCCCGGGAATCGTTGAGCGTTTTAATAATCTTTTTATTGAAGCCGAGCTGCCAACCCGGATATTGAAGAGCGTTGATTCGATCCTGACTCGTGATGCAATTTATCTGACAACCTCTCTGATCGAACATGGCTTTGTCGGTGCACAATGTAAAACAGTCCTTGTCACCGAAAAAGATATTTCCGGGCAACGCTCCTCTAATAAGGATCAAGCACGAATGCCTTCGAGGCGAAAGAAGGCGATCGATCCAGTAGAGCTAAAGCCTGGTGACTATGTCGTACATGAGCAGCATGGAGTTGGTCGCTACATCGAACTTGTTCAGCGAACCGTGGCTAAGAATCAGCGAGAGTATCTCGTCATCGAGTATGCCTCTTCAAAACGTGGCCAACCGGGGGATCGTCTATTTGTTCCAACTGACACGCTCGATCAGATTACGCGTTACGTTGGCGGTGAAGCACCTGCAGTTCACCGAATCGGTGGCGCAGACTGGCAGAACGCTAAAAGGCGTGCCCGCAAGGCGGTTAAACAAATTGCCGCTGAACTCATTCAACTCTATGCCGCGCGTATGGCTGCACCTGGTTTTGCTTTCTCTGCAGATACGCCTTGGCAGCGAGAACTCGAAGAAGCCTTTCCCTACGTAGAAACGGCAGATCAACTTTCTACTATCGAAGAGGTCAAGAAGGATATGGAGGCCTCACATCCGATGGATCGCATCGTCTGCGGCGATGTGGGTTATGGTAAAACTGAAATCGCTATCCGAGCAGCTTTCAAAGCGGTTCAAGATGGAAAACAAGTGGCGATTCTGGTTCCAACAACCTTACTTGTTCAACAACATCTCACAACTTTCCTCAATCGCTATACCGGATTTCCGATTCGAGTTGCTGGCCTCTACAGATTTAATACCGCTAAAGAGGGTAAAGAGATCATTTCAGGAATTAATAACGGTTCAGTGGATATTGTTATTGGAACTCACCGCTTACTCTCCAAAGATGTGAATTTCAGGGACCTTGGGCTGGTGATTGTGGATGAGGAGCAACGCTTCGGCGTTGAGCACAAAGAAGAGTTAAAAAAGACTCGAACAAATGTTGATGTACTTTCTATGTCTGCAACTCCGATCCCCAGGACACTCGAGATGGCGATTACAGGGATCCGGGAGATGTCTAACATCACGACCCCACCAGAAGAGCGCCATCCGGTACTGACCTACGTGGGATATTACGACGATAAGCAGGTGAAGGCTGCAATACACCGGGAGCTCTTACGTGATGGCCAGGTCTTCTTCATTCACAATCGAGTGGAGAGTATCGACTACGTGGTTGAGCGATTGAAGCAGTTGCTTCCGGAAGCTCGAATTCGAGTCGCTCACGGTCAGATGAGTGAGCGAGAGTTAGAAGATGTCATCCTGGGATTCTGGGAACGCGACTTTGATGTCTTGGTTTGTACAACAATCATCGAAAGCGGAATCGATATTCCAAATGCAAATACCCTGATTGTTGATCGGGCAGATAGTTTTGGACTCTCTCAGCTCCACCAATTGCGAGGTCGCGTGGGCCGGGGACGTGAACGCGCGTATGCGTACTTCCTGTATTCTGCAGATAAGCCACTCTCTGAAATTGCACATGATCGACTCACAACAATCGCCACCAATACTGATCTTGGATCTGGCATGCAGGTTGCGCTAAAAGATCTAGAAATCCGAGGAGCTGGTAATCTCTTAGGTGGTG
Organism: Candidatus Nanopelagicaceae bacterium; assembly: GCA_965658705.1. Taxonomy (GTDB): domain Bacteria; phylum Actinomycetota; class Actinomycetes; order Nanopelagicales; family Nanopelagicaceae; genus PALSA-747. The sequence continues at coordinate 7,921 of CBFHTP010000009.1, read as the reverse complement.
AGCAATCTGGTCACATTGCAGAAGTCGGTTTTGATTTATATATGCGCATGGTGGGTGAGGCGGTAGAGGAATTTAAAACCGGCTACGTCGATGCAAACCCAAGGCTCAAAGAATGCAAAGTGGAGCTACCAATAACCGCCCATTTACCAACAGAGTATGTTCCATCTGAACGTTTGCGATTGGACCTCTACCGCCGCATGGCAGATGCTCAGCAAAATGAAGACCTGCAGGCGATTGTTGAAGAGTTAGTCGATCGGTTTGGAGCGTTGCCAGCTCCGGCGGCGACGCTTATTGAGGTTGCAGCGCTTCGCGTTCGGGCAAAGCAGCTCAATCTGAGTGAAGTTGTCCTGCAGGGAAAATTCCTAAAAATCGCACCTGTCACCCTGCCCGACTCTCTTCAACTGCGATTAGTCCGGATGTATCCCGGTTCGCTGATCAAAGAGGCGACCAATTCGATTCTTGTCGCGAGGGCGCTCGCGCCAAATTGGCTAGGAGATGGGGATCTAGGGGATACTTCGATTCTGCCCTGGACGCTAGAAGTCCTGAACTCGGTTTTAAAATAGCGATGAAAAGAGATCTCTTGTGAAGAGAACGTTGAAGAAGTGCGTAAGCCTCCTAGCCCTCAGCTCGATAGCTCTCTTGGCTGGTTGCTCCAATCCGGCGGCTGGCGTCAGCGCAGGTCCCATGACCTTCACGGTAAATGAAATCCAGAAGAGCGTTGAAACCATCCTGGCCAACCGAGCAAAGGTTGATACAACGGGCATGAACCTTGAAACAGGTGCTGCGCTCAATACTAGTCAAGCACGCTTTTACCTCATCACAACGTTGTTGGCCGATACCGCTAAGGCAAATAAAATTTCAATCACACCAGCTGAACTTGCTGCGGCAAAGACCGCTGCAATTAAAAGCATCGGCGGAGAAGCGAACCTTCCAAAAACTCTGGTCGGAGCTGGTATTGATCTAAAGAACCTAGATCGATATTTCTCCGCTGTTATTTACTCGCAAAAACTTGGAACAGTCGCAACGGCTGCTGGAAAAACAATTACAGAATTGATTTCAGTAGAGGCTGACCTAGAAAAAGTTTTTGTTAACCCTCGCTACGGTTCATGGGATTCAAAAACTGCCAGCATTATTGCTGCCGACCCAACTGCCGGCGCAGTAAAGCCTGCTAAGTAATCAAGTAATCAAGTAATCAAGTAATCAGGTAGATAAATGTCTGAACTCGAACGTTTACGTGGGGTGATGGATCGCCTGCGATCACCGGGCGGCTGTCCGTGGGATGCCGAGCAGACTCATGCTTCACTTTTGAAGTATCTTCTTGAAGAGAGTTATGAATTTGTAGAAGCGGTCGAACTTAATGATCGGGCGGCGATTCGGGAAGAGCTAGGCGACTTACTCTTGCAGGTTTACTTCCACTCCCGAGTGGCAGAAGATCATCTCGAAGATCCATTTGACGTTGAAGAGGTTGCAGGCGGGGTTGCCGATAAGTTGATCCGCCGCCACCCTCATGTCTTTGGTGATGCGGTGGCCGATACGGCGCAAGATGTGATGAAGAGCTGGGAAGCCCAGAAAGTTGCCGAAAAAGGCCGCACCTCAGCCCTTGATGGCGTCCCAATGGCTCAACCTGCGCTCATGTTGGCGAATAAACTGATCTATCGAGTTGATAAATTTGGCTATGGGTTCAGTGTTGAACATCCGGTGAAGATTGCCGAAAGCACGACTGAAATTGAGCTAGGGGCGATACTCCTCGGCATAATTGAGCAGGCGCAGAAGATGAACTTAAATGCAGAAGCAGCGTTGCGGAGTGCACTTACCGGTTACATCGGCATAATCCAAGAATTCGAATCAGCTGAATCTGGAAAACCGAATTAAGCAAAGAAGAGAAAAGGGGAGCGCTCATGGCACTCATTGAAAGTGTTCACGCCCGAGAGATTTTAGATTCTCGCGGAAACCCAACTGTTGAAGTAGAGGTTGTTCTGGAGGATGGAACCACTGCGCGCGCAGGAGTTCCAAGTGGTGCATCAACTGGTGCCTTCGAAGCAGTCGAACTTCGAGATGGCGGCAAGCGCTACCTAGGCAAAGGCGTAGAGAAGGCCGTCAACTTCGTTAATGACGAACTCGCTCCTGCAGTGATTGGTTATGACGCACAGGATCAACGGATCATCGATGCTGAGCTACTCGCAGTAGATGGCACAAAGAACAAGGGCCGAATTGGCGCTAACTCAATTTTAGGTGTGTCACTTGCTGTCGCTCGCGCTGCTGCCGAGTCAGCAGACCTTTCACTCTTCCGCTATCTCGGTGGGCCAACTGCATGCACTTTGCCGGTCCCTATGATGAATATTCTCAATGGCGGTGCTCATGCTGATACCAATGTCGATATTCAAGAGTTCATGATTGCACCGATCGGCGCAGAATCTTTTAAAGAGGCGTTGCGATGGGGGGCAGAGATTTACCATGCACTCAAGGCTGTGCTTAAAAAGCGTGGCCTTGCTACTTCGATTGGTGATGAAGGTGGATTTGCACCAAATCTAGAGAGTAACCGCGCAGCACTAGATTTGATTTTAGAAGCGATCGAAGCCGCCGGATACAAGCCAGGCAAAGATATTGCACTAGCCATGGATGTAGCAGCGACTGAGTTCTATGAAGATGGAAAATATAAGTTTGAGGGTTCTCTGCGAACATCAGATGAGATGATCTCTTACTATGCAGAGTTGGTTGCTGCTTATCCAATCGTTTCAATTGAAGACCCATTGAATGAGGATGACTGGGATGGTTGGGCCAAGATGACTGCCGAACTTGGATCCAAGATCCAAATCGTCGGAGACGATCTCTTTGTCACAAACCCAGAGCGCCTCGAGCGTGGAATTAAGGGAAATACCGCAAATGCGCTCTTGGTAAAAGTGAACCAAATCGGTTCACTCACCGAGACTATCGATGCGGTTTCGATGGCACATCGCGCGGGCTATCGATCGATGATGTCTCACAGGTCGGGTGAAACAGAAGATACGACCATTGCTGACTTAGCAGTTGCACTTGAATGTGGTCAGATCAAGACCGGGGCACCGGCAAGGTCAGAGCGCGTTGCAAAGTACAACCAATTATTGCGTATCGAAGAAGAGCTTGCTGATACTGCCTTCTATGCTGGTCGTTCAGCCTTTCCACGCTTCAAGGCCTAATCGGGATAGTTGAAGAAGTAATTGAAATGAAGCGACCACGTGGAGCAGATTTTGCAAATGGAGTGAACGGAAGAATCCTTCTTGTTACTTCAGTGCTCTTCGTGGTCGCCATTACATTAGCGCCCCCGCTGCAGCGTTACTTTGCACAGAAGGCACAGATTAATGCGCTAGCGGTACAGCTGCATGATAGTCAAGCAACTATCGATTCAGCGATCAACGAATTAGCAAAATGGAATGATCCGGCTTATGTAGCCTCGCAAGCTCGTGAGCGTTTGCATTATGTATTTCCGGGAGAGCGCCAATACATAGTGGTCGGGGCTGGCACAGAACAAAATGGGAATAACTCAGCGGCTCCGATTTCAGCTGACATCCCCAAAGGCCTACCTTGGTATTCAAAAGTTATTTCATCAATCACAAGTTCGAATGTAAAGCCATAAGCGATGATTGATAAACCTAGCGAAGCAGATCTCGAATCAATCCAGAAGCAACTTGCTCGAACTCCGAGAGATGTGCATGCGATTGCATCACGGTGTCCATGCGGAAAACCAGCAGTCGTTGCTACTCCACCCAGGCTCTCTGACGGAACGCCATTTCCAACTTTTTATTATGCAACATGTCCAAAGTTGACGGCAGCAATTTCCACGTTGGAGACGACTGGAATGATGGCGCAAATGGAGTCCCGCCTTGGGACTAATCCAGAGATCGCAGTGGCTTATCAAAAAGCACATGAAAGTTATCTTGCGGCCCGAGATGCACTTGGCCTGGAAGTTCCAGAAGTTGATGGAATCACCGCAGGTGGTATGCCCACCCGGGTAAAGTGCCTGCATTCACTGGTCTCCCACTCCCTCTCGGCTGGACCAGGTGTGAACCCTTTTGGTGATGAAGCGCTTGCAGCGCTGCCAGAGTGGTGGCTGGTGGATCCATGCGAGTAGCAGCGATTGATTGTGGAACTAACTCAATTCGTCTGCTTATTGCCGATATTGCCGATATTGCAGATATTGCCGATATTGATGGCGCTAATTTTCGGGAAGTGCTTCGAGAGATGGAAGTTGTAAGGCTCGGTCAAGGAGTCGATCAAAATAAGGCTTTTGCACCCGAAGCAATTGAACGAACTTTAAAAGTTACCCAAAAATATGCTGACTTGATCAGATCAAAGGGTGTTGAAAAAGTCCGCTTTGTAGCAACCAGCGCAACTCGCGATGCTTCCAACCGTCAGATCTTTATTGATGGCGTAAAAGATATTTTGGGAATTGAGATAGACGTAATTCCTGGTACAGAAGAGGCGGCGCTATCTTTTCTTGGTGCCACTTACGAGTTAAATAGTGCCGAGGGTCCATTTCTAGTTGTTGATATTGGTGGCGGCTCAACTGAGTTTGTATTAGGCAATCAAAAAGTAGATGCAGCCAAATCAGTCAATATCGGCTGCGTTCGAATGTCTGAACGTCACCTCAGTACCCAGCCACCATCAAAGGGCTCAATCGTTTCCGCAACGCACGACATTGATGCAGCTATCGCAATCGCATCTTCCGAAGTCAGAATTCTCACCGCTAAGACTGCAGTCTTTGTAGCAGGTACTGCGACGACAGTTGCGGCGGCGGCGCTAGATTTAGAGAGTTATGACCGTTATGCGATTCACCTCTCTCGAATCCCCGCTGAAAAAGTTCATGAAGTTGCAACAAAATTCCAGGCCATGACACGCGATGAAATTGCGGCTCTGCCTTATATGCATCCTGGCCGTGTGGATGTCATTACTGCTGGCTCACTCGTTCTCTCAAGAATTGTGAATGCAGCGAACCTGCGCGAAATAGTTGTCTCTGAGTCAGATATCTTGGATGGAGTGGCCTGGGGTCTTGCCAATAACTAATTTGCCGCAGTTAGAGAAAGCCATCACTTCATGCACGCTCTGCCCTCGCCTGGTGCAGTGGCGCGAAGAGGTTGCTATAACTAAGCGAAAAGCCTATGAAAATGAGCGTTATTGGGGAAAACCAGTACCCGGCTTTGGCCCGGCCGATGCTCGAATCCTGATTCTAGGTTTAGCGCCAGGAGCGCACGGCGCTAATCGCACTGGTCGGGTATTCACGGGGGACTCATCCGGTGATTGGCTATACAAGGCGCTCCATAAGGCGGGCCTAGCAAAGATCCCAACGAGCACATCACGAGATGATGGACAAGTGCTAGTCGATACTCGAATTTTATGTGCAGTGCGCTGTGCACCCCCTGACAACAAACCTTCAACGCATGAGAAGGCAGCCTGCTCGCCATTCTTCACTAAAGAGATCGAACTGCTTTACCCAACAGCGAAAGTATTTTTGGCACTTGGCAACTTGGCCTGGAATTCAATCTTCAAAACGCTGAGCGAGATGGGGGAAGAGCTACCAACACCGCGACCAAAGTTTGGACATGGTGAGTCATTCACATTCATCAGTCATGATGGGGTCAAACGAATGGTTCTGGGTAGCTACCACCCAAGCCAGCAAAATACCTTCACCGGAAAACTTACCGAGGAGATGCTGGACTCAGTGGTCAAGAAAGCGAAGAACTTTTAAGCGATAGATTTCTTGAGTTGATCGATATGTCCACCAATGTGGCCAGAACATAGCTCTACGATCTTGGTCAAGGTGAATGGTCCACGCGCTGTGTGATTTCCAAGCCGCGACCAATCTGCTTCGGTGATAGCGGAAAGAATTTCACAATTTAAAGTAACGACTGATTCCAGAGCAGCGAGGGATGCCTCGACACTTCGACCTTGGTATTGCAAACGAGATGGGAATTGCTCTTCATCAAATGGAACTATCGCAGGGCTATCTTCGACCAGGATATTTGAATACCTCACCGCAAATTGCAATTCAGAATCAGCCATATGGTGAATCACATAAGCAGGTGGCCATTCACCTTCGGCAGGAGGAGTGTTGAGCGCTCCTGCAGAGATCTGACGGGCGGCAGCAACGAAACCGAGGAGGTTGTTACGATAATTTGCGACTACTTCTGATGGGCTCATGTCTAGATTCTATTGCGGTACGCTCATTCAATGAATAAGCCAAGAGTTCTCTTCGTCTGCGTCCATAATGCCGGCCGCTCTCAAATGGCTGCTGGATTCATGCGTGAATTAGGCCAAGGCAGAGTCGAGGTTCTTTCGGCCGGGTCAGCTCCCAAGGAGTCAATCAACCCGATTGCAGTTGAGGCGATGGCCGAAGTCGGCATCGATATTGCCAATCAACAACCAAAGATTCTTACTACTGAGGCGGTTATTGAATCTGATGCCGTCATCACCATGGGTTGCGGCGATGCCTGCCCGTTCTACCCAGGCAAGCGCTATGAAGATTGGGTGCTGCAGGACCCTGCTGGCCAGGGAATCGAAACAGTGCGGGTGATCCGCGATGAGATCAAGGTACGAGTAGAGACTCTCTTGAAAGAGCTCTTAGCTGTAGCGAACTAACACCAGTAGTTCGCCAAGTCCAATCACCATCGTAAGCGGAAAGAGCGCTTGCTTTGGGATGGGCAAGAAAATTCCGAGCGCGAACAGCCCTAAGAAAAGCGGTAACTGGGTGTTAACGTTCATTGAAAGCACAGCCCCAGCGGAGATAAATGCAGTCGAGGTAATCAACTTCGATGCCAACACTCCAACAATTTGTGGAAGACCCCGGACACCAAGTTCGCGGTCACCAGCGATATCAGCGATCACATTCGAAAAATGTAAGCCACATCCAAATAGCCCACCAACAATTGGCGCCCACCCCGGTACTAATTGGCTCGCGGCCGAAAGGATCGCAACCGGCAAGATGGCAAAGGAGAGAAGGTAAGGCAGAGGTGAGAAAACACTTTGCTTCAGAAAAATGTTGTAGCAAAGAGCAGATCCAACTGCTAAAAGATGAAGTGCTCCACCTTTTAATCCCATGGTTCCAGTAGCCGTAAGGAGCAACAGCGCGAGAGTATCAACGACAATAGCGAGGCGAAGTTGCTCGGATGTGATGAGCCCAGAAACCAGGGGCTTTGAAGAGCGACCGATAGTCGAGTCTTTATCCCGATCAACGTAATCATTACTCCAGCCGGTGAGAAGTTGGCCAGTGAGAACAGTCAGACTTACGCCCACTGTGTGAGCCAAGGGTAAGAATTTAAAAGCGAAAATAAAGCCGATTGAGGTCATAAAGAGAGTTGGCCCCAAGTGTGAGGCGATAGCCAACCCTTTGAAAAGTTTCATTCGCCCCATTCGTTTCTAATGAATCTCTCCGACACCCTGATGATCAAGTCTAGGTACCCAGATGAATTCTGAGCGATTTACTTGTATTTCAGATTGACAGGAGTGGTCAGAAATGTAGACTCAAACTCCACTCAAGCAAGGAGCCATGCCGTGAATGAATTAGATCTAGTCAAACTTTGGAATCAGAAGCGTCAGCAAATCATCTTTGCACAGGTAGCTCCTACTTTGATCCTTGGAACTTTACTTGCGCTCGCCGCTACTGGCTCAATCAGCAAGAGTTCGCCGTCAAACTTGAAGATTCTTGCGCTGGTTGTTGTTATTGGCTCAGGCGCACTGAGTATTCTTAATCAAATTGCGGTCATTCGTGAGGGTTACAAGGTCTCTGAGGCCCTGAAAAAGCTCCCTGAGTCATCAGTCCTCGGACAGTCAGTCGCCTCGACCGAGTATCTTCTTTCCTGGAGTGCCGTTGCTGTGATCGGTACTGGGGTAATCAACCTAGGTGCACTTCTTCTCTTTTTATACAAGTAATGAATAGCCCACAAACAGA
>CBFHTP010000008.1:0-41466 GCA_965658705.1 Candidatus Nanopelagicaceae bacterium | reverse complement strand
CAAACGTGGCTATCTCTCTTGCGAAAGGTGGCCCAGTAATTGGACTAGGAGCTCAGCGTCCATATGATGCAGGGGTTGTTGAGGCAAAACTAGCTGCGTATGCGCTGCTTGGTAAGTCTGCTCCAATCTACGTGGCCATGCCCGCGCTAGCTGTCGATCACGCAAGCGTCCTTGCTTCATGGAAGACGGTTTATGCAGCGTCAGCACCGAAGGATCTCGCTTCGTCCTTTAAGAAGTAATTAACTAATAGCCAAAAAAAGAGTGAGTCGTCCGGGTTAACCTGCACCTCAGCCCGGACGATTCTCCTAAAATCACAATTATAAATCTGAGACTATCTGAGAAAATCAAAGAAAGAGGAGAAGATGAAAACGCTCAACGTCGGACTAATCGGTGCAGGATTTATGGGCAAAGCACATTCTCTTGCCTACGTTGGAATGCCTATGTTTTTTTGGCCAGCTCCTGGTTTGCCAGTGCGTCACACAATTGTGGATATAAACGACGGCGTTGCGACTGAAGCGGCTAAGCGATTTGGCTTTGAAAAAAGTAGTGGAAGTTGGCAATCAGTTATCGATGATCCAAATATAGATATTATTGATATTGCCACGCCAAATCATCTTCATGCCGAAATTGCAATTGCGGCGGCTCGGGCTGGTAAACACATAATCAGTGAAAAACCTTTAGCTCGCTCGGGTGCTGAAGCGAAAACAATGTGGGATGCCGTGAAGAATACGGGGATAGTGCACATGGTTGCATTTAACTACCGACGTACACCAGCCGTGGCGCTGGCAAAGAAATATATTGATGAAGGCGCAATTGGTGATATCTTAAATTTTCATGGAACGTACTTACAAGATTGGTCGGCTGATCCAGACGGTCCACTCTCCTGGCGTTTTCAAAAAGCTATTGCTGGCTCTGGATCCCTTGGAGATATCGGAACGCATGTAATCGATCTGGCCCGTTATTTATGTGGTGAAATCACACAGGTGAATACTCAGTTAAAAACGTGGGTAAAAACTCGACCAACTCAAAGTGGCAACGTTGATAAACTCGGCACTGGATCAAAAGATGCTTCTGCACCTCGTGCTGAAGTAGATGTGGACGATGAGGTTCTCTCACTCTTAGAGTTTGAGAATGGAGCCATCGGGTCACTAGAGGCTACTAGAAATGCACATGGTCGAAATAACTTTCTGACTTTTGAAATTCATGGAAGTAAGGGATCAATTTACTTTAACTACGAACGGCGCGACGAGTTACAAATTGCTTTTGCTGATGACCCAAGTGACCGCAAAGGTTTTCGTACTGTCTACACCGGCCCAGCTCATCCGTATGGCGAGGGCTTATGGCCGATCCCAGCCCTTGGAATAGGTTATGGCGAGACCAAAATTATCGAGGTCTACGATTTTGTAAAGGCAATCGTTGAGGGCGGTAAGGTTTCTCCAGATTTCAAAGATGGCTATCAGATCAATTTAATCGCAGACGCTATGTCGGAATCAGCCGTGAATCGCTGTTGGACTTCAGTTCCAAAAGCAGAATAGTCGATAGCAAATTGAAATGAAGTTGTGCTAAATGGTAGTTGAAATTCTGGCGGTCGAGATGAGGGACATTAGCAAATCCTTTTTTGGTGTAAAGGTACTCGACCAAGTCAATTTCTCAGTCCAGCCTGGAGAGATTCATGCACTTGCTGGTGAAAATGGTGCTGGGAAATCCACCCTTATGAAAATTCTACAAGGGGTCTATTCCATGGATGCCGGAGAGATTTTTATCGCTGGAGAATCTGCCACAATCAACTCTTTTCAAGAGGCACGAAATTATGGGATTGGTATGGTTTTTCAGGAATTTTCCTTGATACCTGAATTGACCATTGCTCAGAACATATTTCTCAACCGGGAGAATAAGACAAAGCTCGGACTGATTGATGACCTGGCATGTGTAACCGAAGCCCAGCAAGTTCTATTTGACGTTGGTATTGATATCGACGTGAAGGCCAAAGTTTCAACGCTAAGTCGTGCCTATCAGCAGTTAACAGAAATTGCCAAGGCACTGGCAGCGAACGCAAAGTTATTAATCCTCGATGAACCAACTGCTTCATTGGCAAAGCACGAAGTAGATGTGCTCTTTAAGGTCTTGCGAGGCCTTACGGCGCGAGGCGTTTCTATTATCTATATCAGTCATAGGATGGACGAGATTTACCAAATCTGTGACCGGATTACTATTCTTCGTGACGGAAAATGGATTTCTACATCAGCCCTGAGCGCTATTACCCCGAAGGAAATTATTTCTCATATTATCGGCAGGAAAGAGTTGGAGTCATCAACGCAAGCGCATCGTGATATCAATCGGTCAGGGACTCCTCTGCTAGAAGTGAGAGATATTTGTGTTGGGACGCTAATTAAGAATGTGAGTTTTCAACTTTTTCAAGGCGAGATTCTAGGCCTTGTTGGACTTATGGGAAGTGGCAGAACCGAATTGGTTCGGGCACTTTTTGGTCTTGATAAGAAGAGTTCTGGCACGGTATTAATTAATGGATTGACGGTAAGTATAAATAATCCGAGGGATGCGATAGCGGCTCGATTGGCCTTCATTCCTGAGGATCGACGGCGTCAGGGGCTGATTATGGAACATTCGATTTCAACGAATCTTGCCGCCAATAACTTAAAGGAACTCTCTCACTTGAGTTTTATGAATTTTGACAAAGTTTCCGCTCTTTCAGTCGATGCTATAAAAAAATTCGAAATCAGACCTCCAGAGGCCACTCGGCAGGTAAAGCTCCTCTCGGGTGGGAACCAGCAGAAGGTTGTGATAGCAAAATGGATAGCCACAAATCCGTTGATCGTTTTGATGGATGAACCGACTGTAGGGGTAGATATCGGAACGAAGGTCGAGATCATGAAACTCATTCAAGGGCTGGCGGATGAAGGAAAGGCTGTGATAATTATTTCATCAGAACTCCCTGAAATAATGGGGGTCTGTAATCGTATTTTGGTTTTAAAAAACGGAGAAATTCGAGAGAATTTGGATCGTAAAGATGTTTTGGACGTCGATCGTTTACAAATATTAGTACAGGGGATAGAGGCATGAAGAAAATCATAAATCGTAAGCTTGACTGGCGAGCAACTTTTATCTATTGGATATTTATCGCTATTTTTCTTTTATTTGCAGCGCTGCTTCATAATGATGGCTTTCTTAGCCCAAATAACTTACTTAATATTTTTCGGCAGACTGCAACGATTTCAATTATGGCTGTTGCGATGACTCTAGTTATCGCTTCTGCCGAAATCGACCTATCGATCGGGGCGGTAGCGGGTCTTTCAAGTGTTTGCACTGCTCTTGCGATCAGGCATGCTGGGTTCGTTCCCGGCATTCTTGCCGGATTATGTGTCGGAATAATTGTCGGGTCGATAAACGGTCTCCTTGTCTCTCGTATTGGAATTCCAAGTTTTCTGGTGACGCTAGGAATGCAGGGTGTTGCCTTTGGTACTGCAGCCCTGATTACAAATTACGCGCCCATCCCGATCCTCAACGATAAGTACAACACAATATTTGGCTCTGGGAGTATTGGAAAATTCCCTGGCTTACTTATTTGGTCATTTGTCGCGGTGGTAGCTGGCTGGGTAACCCTGAGCAAAACCACCCTGGGGCGACGAATTTTGGCTACCGGTGGTAACCGAGACGCAGCAGAATTTAATGGTATTGATACTAAGAAAATTAAATTTACCGTTTTACTTCTCTCCTCAACCGTGGCGGCTATAGCCGGCATGATTTATGCAGGAAGGCTGCAAACCGGTCGCTACGAGTGGGGCGTGGGAGATGAACTCTCAGCGATTGCTGCTGTGATCCTTGGGGGCACAAGCCTATTTGGAGGTAGTGGGACCATAATTGGAACATTTTTTGGGGCTTTACTAGTGGGACTTATCAATAATGGCTTAATTCTAGCTGGCCTGCCTGTGAGCGAGCAGCAAATCGTTCGAGGACTAATCATTATTCTCGCTGTCGCACTGGCAAAGAAGAGGTAAGGCGGATGAGCACAAATACTTTTGATCGGGCTGTGATCACGAAAACATCGCGTCAGACTATTAATGCTGGGGTAATCGGACTTGGATTTATTGGGGAAGTTCATGTTCGCGCTATTCGATCGGGAGGTCACATTGTTAGGGCGATAGCAGCGGCTAACATAGAGATCGCTCGGGAATTAGCTGACAAAGTAAACGTTGAACTTGCTTTCTCGGTTCAACAGATGGTTGAAGATCCAGAAATTGATGTTATTCATATCTGCACTCCCAATATTTTTCATGCGGAAATCGCTGAACTAGCCATTAAATTTGGTAAACATGTCATTTGTGAGAAACCGTTAGCTACTAACGTTATTGATGCTGAACACTTGGTTTACCTGGCTAAGGAGAAGGGTGTAGTTGCGACGGTTCCTTTTATTTATCGCTACTACCCAGCTATTCGTGAAATTCGTGAGCGCCTAAAGGCCTCTTCCGCGCAACCGAATCTCCTACACGGATATTATTTACAAGATTGGCTTGCCTCTGACTCAGTTGAAAATTGGAGAATTGATCCTAACCTAGGGGGGCCGTCAAGGGCGTTCAGTGATATCGGGGTCCATTGGTGTGATCTGATCGAATTTGTCACGGGTCAAAGAATCGTTCGCGTCAACGCACAGTTGCTCAAGGTCTACGCCTCTCGCACTAACGCGCCGCACGTAAATACCGAGGATGGTGGGACGATAATTTTTGAAACAGATACGGGCGCGCAGGGGTCTCTGGTTCTGAGCCAGGTATCGGCTGGGCGGAAGAACAAAATTTGGATTTCCCTTGAAGGTCATGGCTATTCCTATGCCTTTGATCAAGAGAACCCTGAGTCACTTTGGGAGGGTGGCCTAGAATCGAATCAAATACATATGCGAGGTAACGCCCGCGAATCAAAGGCAGCTGGGCGGCTTTCGTACCTGCCCGCCGGACATCCTCAGGGGTATCAGGATTGCTTCAATGCATTCATTTCTGATAGTTATGAGGCAATTTTGTCGGGGCCAACTGATGGGCTACCCCAATTCATTGACGGATTGAGAGCAGCGCAATTGACTGAGGCAGTGTTGAAGTCAGCGCGAACGAAATCATGGGTGGAGGTCACATGAAACTCGGATTTTTGACAGCGTGTTTGCCAAAACTTTCGCTCGAAGAGATAGCAGATTGGGCGGTTGAACAAGGGTATGAGGCCCTTGAAGTCGCAGCTTGGCCGGATTTGGGAGAGCGACCTTTTATAGCTACGCATCTTGATACTCAAAATTATGATGCTAAGAAGGTTAAGCAGATATTCGATTCACGGGGTTTGCACCTCTCCTCGTTAGCGTTTTATGATAACAATCTGCACCCAGATCAGAAGGTCCGAGATGAAATTAATCAGCATGTAATTAAATTGATAGATGTTGCGGCTGAACTTGGGGTTGAAAGTGTCGGAACTTTTATCGGTCGAGATTGGAACAAACCAGTTCGAGAGAACCTTTTGATTGCAAAAGATGTCTTCGCGACAATTGTTTCGTACGCGGATAAAAAAAATGTAAAAATTATGATTGAAAATTGCGTGATGGAGGGTTGGCATCCAGATGGCTACCCCGCGAATTTAGCCTATTCACCAGAACTTTGGGAGTGGATGTTCGGTTTAGGTCTCTATTTGAACTTCGACCCATCTCATCTTATGTGGATGGGTATTGACCCGATTGTGGCTATTAAGCCCTATTTAGATCGAATTATTCATGCGCAGGCGAAAGATATCGAAATCTTTCCGGAGAAACGAAATAAATTTGGGTATCCCGGCCAAGTCGTCACTCGTGAAAATCCATGGGATGTTGGTTGGTGGCGCTATCGAGTTCCGGGGCTCGGTGAAGTTGACTGGCGCGGCCTGATAGATGTGATGTACGAAGGTGGTTTCGAAGGAACCCTCTCAGTAGAACTCGAAGACCCTCTTTGGGGGGGTACCGAGGAAAAAATTAAAATTGGACTCGAAATTTCTTATAGAACACTCCGCCCCTATGTAGTTAACTAAGGAGAGAAAATGTTTCACATGATTGCACGGTTCGAAGCTGCAGATGGGGTCCGTGAAGAATTACTGTTGCGGCTGCAGGAAATGGAGCGAATTACTCAAGGAGAACAGGGAAATATCTACTATGAGCTAAATATTGATACTGCAAATGCGAATATTTTTTATTTCAGAGAGGCTTGGGAAAGGGCCTCGGACCTAGCGCTCCACGATCAAACACCACACGTTAAGGCCATTCGGGAGGACGAAACGAGACTGACAAAGGCTGGGATATCAGTTTTCTTTATGAAAAAGATTTAGTTTTTGGAGAAGGCTTTATGATCTTTAAAGTGCCACAGGTCGTAAAGGTCTAAGTCGATCGTTGAGTTTGCATGCACTTTGAGAGTAGAAACTATCTGAGTGCGATGCTCGGCTGCGTGTAAGACCGCCTCAGCCAGAATCATGGCGCGTTGGGCCTGCGCTGCTCCATTCTCATTTGTGTAGTGCAGAAGTTCTGGTGGTAAATCGGATTGTCGCATTTAATTGCCCTTGTAGAAAAAACTTAACAAGTGGTCTTGAAACCTGTCAGCGTCCACAGGGTCTTTTACCTAATTGGGGAGTTTCCCACACCCGTCGAAATTGCCCGCTTCACCCATTCTCCTACTAATTCGGTCTCGATCAGGAAGCCATCATGGCCAAAGGGAGAGTTCAAGCGTTCTAATGGGGCCGCTGTCGGAGTTAATTCAACGATCTCCTCTTGCAGACGAGGCGGAAATAGTCGATCAGTCTCGATTGCCACAACATAGACCGGGATTGTGATGGTAGCGAGCGCAGCTGCGACTCCCCCGCGGCCCCGGCCGACATCATGAGAATTCATCGCCTCAGTGAGAGCAATATAGGTATTGGCATCAAATCGCTTCGCTAGCTTGCCCGCCTGGTGATCTAAATACGATTCGACGGCGTATCGCCCAGTCTCATCTCCTTGAAGCTCTCGGCCAAAACGAACGTCCATCTCAGACTCGGTTCGATATGTCAGGTGGGCAATCCGGCGTGCGATCCCCATGCCCTCGGTTGGACCGACTTCCAGATCGTAATAGTCACCGTCGTTGTAATGGGGATCCACCTTGATGGCTCGAATCTGAATGGAGGCGGCGCCAATTTGATCACCAGTTGCCACCGCTGACGAACCGATGGTGCAAATAGCCGAGACCCTATCTGGGTGGGCGATTGCCCATTCCAGAGAGCGCATGCCGCCAAGAGATGGCCCGACTGCCAGCACGTACTTCCTGATTCCTAGCGCTTCAGTAAGTGCTAACTCCGCTGCGACCATATCCCGAATTGTTACTGCCGGAAATCGGCCGCCCCAACGTTTGCCATCAGGTGTCAGTGAAGATGGTCCGGTGCTTCCTTGGCAGCCGCCAATCACATTTGGACAGATAATAAAAAATTTCGTTGGATCAAAGGGCAAGCCCACTCCCACCATCTGCGGCCACCACGCAGTGACATCTGACCAGCCAGTCAGGGCGTGATTAACCAAGATTGCATTGTCGCCGGCGCCATTAAGAGTGCCCCAGGTTTGGTAAGCGATCGTTACCGAAGGTAGGAGCTCACCCGACTCAAGTTCGAGGTCGCCAATGTTAAGGAAGAGACGATCTCCGGGCTCATGGTCTTCAAACCACGCCCCGGAGACCGTGCTACTAATTTTAGCCACGAGAAGCTGCGAAGCCTCCGGTGATATCCGCCTTAATGTCTTCGATGTTTTCAATACCAACCGAGAGGCGAATCAATCCAGGAGTAACTCCAGCTGAAAGTTGTTCGGCTGGTGAAAGTTGGGAGTGAGTCGTTGATGCTGGGTGAATCACAAGTGATCGAACGTCGCCGATATTTGCGACGTGAGAGTGGAGAGTGAGACCTTCAACAAATTTACTACCCGCTTCAACTCCGCCCTTAATCTCGAATGAGAGAACCGAGCCACTACCCTTTGGTGAATACTTTGTAGCAAGGGCGTTGTACTTGTTGGAAGGTAGCGAGGCATAGTTGACACTGAGTACCTCTGGTTGCTTCTCAAGCCAAGCAGCCAAGTGCTGTGCATTCGCAACATGGCGTTCGATGCGAAGTGAGAGTGTCTCCAAGCCCTGAGCTAATAACCAGGCATTGAATGGGCTTACGGCCGCACCAGTGTCGCGAAGCAGGGTCAAGCGGATCTTGAAGATGTAAGCGAGGTTTGCGCCGAATGCTGAGCCGACACCAAGGGCTTGGGCATAGACAAGGCCGTGATATGAAGGATCTGGTTCATTGAATCCAGGGAACTTCGTTGGATGCTTTGCATAATCGAATGTTCCGGCATCAACGATTGCGCCAACGACTGTATTTCCGTGGCCAGATAAGAACTTAGTAGCTGAGTGGACTACAACATCTGCGCCAAATTCGATCGGACGGATCAAGTAAGGCGTTGCCACCGTATTGTCGACGATCAGTGGAACGTTATTAGCATGAGCGACTTTTGCCACTGCTTCAATATCTAGAACTTCATTCGTTGGATTTGCAATCGTCTCGCCGAAAAAGGCCTTTGTGTTTGGCCGAACGGCCGCCTGCCATGAAGCAGGATCTGATGGGTCATCTACGAAAGTGACTTCAATCCCCCACTTTTTTAAGGTGTAGTGAAAGAGGTTATACGTTCCGCCGTAAAGTGATGGCGAAGAAACAATGTGATCACCATTCTCTGCAACTGCAAGAATTGCATACGTTGTCGCTGCCGAACCTGATGCAACGAGCAGTGAGGCAACTCCACCTTCAAGTGCTGCAATGCGTTGCTCAACAGCATCTTGAGTGGGGTTCATAATGCGAGTGTAAATATTGCCAAGCTCTGCTAAGCCAAAGAGATCCGCGGCATGCTTGGTATCTCGAAATTGGTAAGCGGTTGTCTGAAAGAGTGGAAGTGCGCGAGCACCAGTTGATGGATCTGGAACCTGTCCGGCGTGAACTTGCTTCGTTTCAAATGCTGCTTTAGTTGGATCGAATGACATTTTTTTATACCTATCCCTTTATCTAAGGGGGTCTGACAACTCTGTAAGACCCACGCTTGCAACGTAGAGAATTTCTCTAGTTACCTGGTCTTCACCCGGAGCACCCCACCGTGGTGGAGGGTTGCCGTCCAATAAGCCGGGGCTAAACATTGGAACTCGTGACCTGGCAGGAGCATAAGTCATCAGATCGAGTCGGCGCAAATGGCGCCTTTGGTTCTAGGAAATGACCACGCCTAACGCCTTCGACATCTGTTCAATACTCATTTTGTCGGCCTCTTTGAAGGTGCTGCTGCACACTCTGCAGCGAATCTGCCACTGCCACCATGTCTCGTGGCCATATCCCATTTTGAAGGAGGTCACGAAGACTTTCGGTGGCAGGATTTTGCACCGCATGCATCTCTTAGGAGCGGCCAGATGGCTCACGACCTGAACTTCACCCCGATAGCCACCGTCGTAAATAAAGCCGATTCCGTAGAGTTCAACAGCGAGCAAGAAGGCGCCCGGGTTGATCGAGAGTTCAAATTTTGCATCGCGAAGATCTTTAAAGGCGTAGAAGCCGCATTCACAATCCACCACTGGCGGTACGTGATCTGGATTTGCGGTGCAGACCGCGGCAGCATCCGCAGAATATGTATCGCCGGTCAATCCGGTCAGGATTGGGGCTCGACCAGTGAGAGTGGCCAACTTGAATCCACTCATCCGCTCAACTGGCAGCGCAAAGGCATCCTTGTAGTCGAGTCTGTTTCGGTGTCGCAGATTCAATTTTGATTGTGAGTTACTCAACCGACCGATTAACAGAAAGCCGAGAATGACGGCGAGTGGGACCACTCCAACAAAAACAAAGAGCCCGGTGATAATCACGTGCTGAGGAATCAAGGCATCTGCCTTGGGGCCGAAACCGCCAACTCCATAAGCGCTACCCAAGACGACGAGCGCGATCACGGGGTAAATCCGAATAAATCGGATCAGCAGCTGTCTGCTTCGAGGCACTCTCACCCCCTCAGTAAACACATGGTGGTGAGCCTTGTCTTGTCCAACGTTGCTCGATCCATTCGCTCCATTCGATATGCCGAAGGCAAGCCGCGGTGCTAACCTTTTGAGCAACAGCACGTGGCTGACGAAGGGGAAATTGAGATGGCCGAAATCGGTAATCCAGATCGAGTTGTTCGCCGTGAGCGCGAAAGTGAACCAGTCACCGCCCCAGGCATCCCGGTAACAACCCCGGAACTAGAGCCAGCTAAGTAGCAACTAAAAGGTCTCGCTCCAACCCGATGTAATCGGCAGGCGGCGATCTTTACCGAAGGCTCTGCCCGAAACTTTCGTGCCAGGTGGATATTGGCGGCGTTTATATTCGGCTCGGTCGACCATTCGAATAATGCGCATTGATTCTTCTGGCGTAAAGCCGGCAGCCACCAGACCTTCGAGGCCGCCATCTTGGTCAATATAAATAGAGAGCGCCCGATCCAAGGTCGGATAGTCGGGTAGTGAATCGCTATCTTTTTGATCTGGACGAAGTTCAGCCGATGGTTCTTTAGTGATCGAACTCTCTGGGATCGGTGGCACCTCATCATGAGCCGTCGCATAAGCATTACGCCACTTGGCTATGGCCCAGACCTCCATCTTCAAAAGATCCTTAATCGGGGCGTATCCCCCGACCGCATCGCCATACAGAGTTGAGTAGCCGACAGCAAGCTCTGATTTATTTCCGGTAGCTAGCACAAGGTGGCCATCTTGGTTAGAAAGACCCATCAATGTAGTGCCGCGAACTCTTGCTTGGACATTCTCTTCAGCGACTCCGGTCATGCCAAGCTCTGAAAGGAATGAGTTAACCATGGGTTGGATATGAACCGTGGAGTAGTGAAGCCCAATTCGGTCAGCCGAATCTTTTGCATCACTCAAAGAATGATCGCTGGAATATTTGCTCGGCAATGAAATTCCAAAAACTCGTTTGGCGCCAATTGCATCGGCTGCAATCGCTGCGACAACTGCTGAATCAATTCCGCCAGAAAGACCAAGTAATACGCTCTTAAATCCATTCTTCTCAACATAATCTCGTAGACCAATAACAAGTGCCTGCCAGATTTCGGCGGCGCCCGCAAGCGGCACGGCTACTCCGGCAACGAGTGGCTTGTATGAATCAAGTGGCTCCTCTTGCAAAATCAGATCTGGTGTACTTGTCTTGTTTTCACAAGCGATATCGACGACCATCAAGCCGTCATGAAATTGTGGTGCCCGGGCCAGGATTTCACCGGCTGCATTAACTACCAGGCTATCGCCGTCAAAGACCAAGTCATCTTGACCGCCCGTCATATTGACGTAGACAAGGGGTGAACCAATTTCTTGGGCACGCTTTGAAACAAGTGCCGCTCGGATATCGTCTTTAGACTTTTCAAAGGGGCTGCCGTTTGGAACCACGATGAGTCCTGGAGTTCTTGCTGCTAGGTCTGCCACCGGCCCTTCGCTATGCCAAATATCTTCACAGATCGCGATCCCGATATCGACGCCAAGGTGGCGCACGACGACGGTGCCGCTACCTGGAACAAAATTTCTAAACTCATCGAAGACGCCATAGTTGGGAAGATGCCTCTTTACATAGGTCGCAACAATCTGGCCACAATGAATAACTGCTACGGCATTTTGCGGGGCACCTGCTGGACTCTCTTCGAGATAGCCCACGACTGCCATCAGCTCCGGTGAAATTTCACCGATCGAATCAGCGATCTCTGCCACGGCTTTACGGGATGCCTTGCGAAATGTGGCTCGAAGTGCGAGATCTTCGACTGGGTATCCAGTCACAATCATCTCTGGAAAGACCAGGCAATGAACGCCGGCGTCTTGGGCCTTCTGCGCATAGTCCAAAATCAAAGCGCGATTTTTGATCAGATCGCCCACGGTCGGGTTGATCTGAGCAAGTCCGATTCGAATCTGGCTGGCCATAGATCAAGCCTACAGGGCTACACTTTGGCATACCTGAACCGACGGGGACTCGTATGAGCCTCGATCAGAAATGGATAGGCCAAACGATGGCACGCATAACAATTTCAGATTTAGCGGCTCTTAAAAAACGCGGTGAAAAGTGGTCAATGGTCACGGCTTATGACAGCGTGATTGCATCAGTTATGGACCAGGCCCAGATTCCAGTCCTTTTGGTTGGGGATTCAGCCGGCAATAATTTCTTCGGCGAAGAGAACACAATCCCAGTCACCATTGATCAATTGATCGCCTGTTCCGCAGCCGTTGTTCGTGGTTGCGAGCGAGCACTCGTTGTGGCTGATTTTCCATTTGGTTCATATGAAGGTGGAGCCGAGGCTGCGCTCGCTACTGGAATCAGGTTCTTTAAAGAGGCAAAAGTTCAAGCGGTAAAACTAGAAGGTGGCGCAAAGGTTGTTCCGCAGATCGCTGCCCTGATCGCTGCTGGAATTCCGGTCATGGGGCACCTCGGACTCACACCGCAATCAGTTCATGCATTGGGTGGTTTTAAAGTACAGGGGCGCGGGGCCGATAGCGAGCGAATTAAATCGGATGCGCTTGCCCTGCAAGCAGCTGGCGTATTCGCTCTCGTCTTGGAGTTGGTCCCGGCAGAACTTGCGACCGAGATTTCAGAATTACTAACGATTCCTGTCATCGGAATTGGAGCAGGTGCCGGTTGTGATGCTCAAGTCTTGGTCTGGACTGACTTGATGGGCATGACCGAAAAACTACCCAAATTTGCAAGGGCATTTTTAGATGGCCGAACCATGATGGTGAAGGCAGCGAAAGAGTGGGTAGAGCAAGTTTCTAGTGGCAAATTCCCCTCCGAGGATGAGACTTTCCACTAGCCCTGCTTTAAGGTTGTCAAATGGCTGACGGGAGTAGCAAGGCTTCGAAGTTTTCAATCGACATCTCTCCCCTTCGAAAATACCGCGACCTTAGACTGCTCTTTACATCTGGACTGATCACTCGCTTCGGAAGCAATATCACGGCAGTCGCTCTGCCATTTCAGATCAAGGAGCTCACCAACTCCTACATCGCGGTCGGACTGATGGGCGCCGTCGAAATCATCCCGCTGATCATTTTTGGCCTTTATGGCGGAGTCCTTGCTGACGCGATCGATCGAAAGAAGATGCTGCTCTTTACCGAAATCGCCTTCTTACTCTGCTCAGCAACCCTGCTCCTCAATGCCCTGGCGGCTCGGCCCCACATCATTTTGATTTACCTGATCGCCGGTCTCTTTGCAGCCCTTGATGGACTTCAGACCCCCAGTCTTGGAGCGATCGTTCCAAGAATTGTGGATCACGAAGATATGCCCGCTACCTCGGCCTTGATGAGTCTTCGCTGGCAGGTGGGCGCTGTTGTGGCGCCGGCAGTTGGTGGAATTATGGTGTCAACAATGGGTGTCAGTTCGGCCTACATCCTTGATGTTGTTACTTTCATTTTTTCGATCGGCCTCATCTGGAAATTAAAACCAGTCCCGGCCCTTGCCAAAGCCACCCAGGCATCACTTTCAGCGCTGGTCGATGGAGTTATATATGCAGTAGGGCGCAAAGACTTATTGGGAACATACATCGTCGATCTCTGCGCGATGTTCTTTGCTATGCCCACCGCCCTCTATCCATTCTGGGCTGATCAACTTCATGCCCGATGGGCACTGGGGCTTTTTTATTCAGCCGGCATCATCGGGGCAATCATTGTGACTCTGACGAGTGGCTGGACCAAGAATTATCATTTCCATGGCCGAGCAGTTACCTATGCCGCCCTTGGTTGGGGGGCTGCCATTGCACTCGCAGCGGCAACAAATAATTTGTGGCTGATTCTCTTCTTCCTCGTTCTCGCGGGGGCTTCAGATCAAGTTTCGGCCCTGATGCGCAGCAATATCTGGAATCAATCAATTTCCGATGAATATCGCGGAAGATTGGGTGGAATCGAGCTACTTTCCTACGCCGTTGGACCACTTGGCGGGCAATTACGTGCCGGAAGTATGGCTGCATGGACAACTTTGCGTACTTCTGTAGCCGTGGGTGGCATTTTGTGCATCGGATTTGTCGGAATTTCGGCGGCTTCCCTGCCCGAATTTCGAAAATATGACGTCAGAAGTAATAAATTTGCAGAAGAGAAGCGAAAAGCTGCCGAAAATTCAGCGGATTGAGAAGTACTTCTTATCGAGTACAAAAGCAGGGATGCAAAAAATATTGGCAGTTACACAAAAAAGAGAAAAAATATTGTTGCGACACGCCCCCACTTTTTAGTGAAATTAAGTGGAACATTTCCGTAATTGGTGACACGATTATCCATGAACAGGTTCGGTGACGGATCGAACTATTCTGATAGGAGACTCATCATGGCTGCAGCTAAAAAAACTGCTCCAAAGCGTCGCAAGAAGGCAGCTGCAAAGAAGGCAGCTCCTGCTGCTAAGAAGGCAGCTCCAAAGCGTCGTAAGAAGGCAGCTGCTAAAAAGGCAGCTCCAGCAAAGAAGGCCGCTCCAAAGCGTCGTCGTAAGAAGGCAGCTGCAAAGAAGGCTGCTCCAAAGCGTCGCAGAAAGGCAGCAGCTAAGAAGGCTGCTCCAGCAAAGAAGGCCGCTCCAAAGCGTCGTCGCAAGAAGGCAGCAGCTAAGAAGGCTGCTCCTGCTAAGAAGGCCGCTCCAAAGCGTCGTAAGAAGGCAGCAGCTAAGAAGGCTGCTCCAAAGCGTCGCAAGAAGGCAGCAGCTAAGAAGTAATTAGCCGCAATTTAGAGAGAGCCGCTACGAAAGTAGCGGCTCTTTTTTTATCTCCATAATTTAATTGCAAGCGCAACCCGATAGCCTTCACTCATGGAAAATACTGAATTTGCTCCATCGCTACCAACCGGGATTGACTTCACTCATTTTGATAAGAGTGTCAGACCACAAGACGATTTTTTTCGCTACGTCAATGGTGCATGGTTAGCGAGCGCAGAGATCCCGGCAGATCGTTCAGTCTGGGGTTCGTTCCATTGGCTGCGGGTGCAGTCAGAACTTCGGGTTAAATCCATCATCGATGAGCTAGCCGAGGGCGCTCACGCACCTGGCACCAATGCCCAAAAGATCGGTGATTTATACCGCTCGTTCATGAACGAAGTGAAGATCGAATCTGATGGCGCCGGCCCGATCGCAGCGGATCTGACAGCAGTCGCTGCGATCGTTGATTACACCTCGTTCCTGGATGTCATGGGTAACCTCGAAACAAGAGGGACCAGCGGAATCTTTGGGGTCGGCATCATGCCAGACCTTATGGACTCAAATACCAACGTTGCCTATATCGGCCAAAGCGGATTGAGCTTGCCTGATGAGGCTTACTACCGTGAAGAAGAATTCGCAGACATTCGAAGCGCTTTCCTAGAGCACCTCACTGCCATGTTCACCCTCGCTGGTATCGATGGCGGCCCCGGCAAAGCACAAACGGTCCTGGCCCTTGAAACTCAGATCGCATCTCACCACTGGGACAATGTTCGTACGCGAGATATGCAGGCAATCTACAATCGCCATACCTTTGCCGAACTATTAGAGCTCTCCCCCGCGATCGATTGGAAGCGCTGGCTGGCTGCTGCTCGAATTCCAGAGTCCGCACTCGCAATAGTGATCGTCGCTGAGCCGTCGTTCTTTACTGGCGTTGGTAAAATGCTCGGTCAGATTTCCAAAGACCCACATGACATCGAATTAGATCGCTGGAAAACTTGGTTGCAGTGGCAGATCATCACAAGCGCCTCTCCTTATTTATCAACTCCGTTCTCGGCCGAAAACTTTAACTTCTACGGCCGAACTCTCTCTGGTACCCCAGAACAGAAAGTCCGCTGGAAGCGCGCAGTATCAGTTACCGAAGGCGCACTCGGCGAAGCGATTGGTGAAATCTTCGTTGCTAAGTTCTTCCCCGAAGAGTCCAAGGCAAAGATGGATGCACTGGTCGACAATCTCACTGAGGCCTACCATCAAAGCATTTCCAGCCTCGACTGGATGAGCCCGGAAACCAAGGCGGCCGCCCTGGTGAAACTCTCAAAGTTTGGACGCAAAATTGGCTATCCAGATAAGTGGCGCGACTATTCAAAACTGACAATTGGCACTGAATTAATCGCAAACCTCAACGCGATCTCCTCTTTCGAACATGACTATGAGATCTCCAAAATTGGCAAGCCGGTTGATAAAACCGAATGGCACATGACCCCACAGACCGTAAACGCTTATTACACCCCGCTCGGAAACGAGATCGTCTTTCCGGCCGCTATCTTGCAGGCACCATTTTTCAATCCTGCGGCAGATGAGGCGGTCAACTACGGTGGAATTGGCGCGGTTATTGGCCATGAAATTGGCCATGGTTTTGATGATCAGGGCAGCAAGTTCGACGGTGATGGCAATATGCAGAATTGGTGGAGTGAGGCCGATCTTGCAGCCTTTGGAGAGCGGACCTCTCAATTAATTGCGCAATATGACGCTCTGCATCCGACGCAAGCCCCAGAAATCCATGTAAACGGCGCTCTCACGATCGGTGAGAACATTGGTGACCTGGGAGGAGTAATGATTGGCTACAAGGCCTACAAACTCTCGTTAAAGGGCGAAGCGGCCCCGGTCATTGATGGTCTGACCGGTGAACAGCGATTCTTCATTGGATATGCCCAAGTCTGGTGCGAATTAATCCGCACTGAAGAGCTAAAACGCAGAGTTGCCACCGATCCACACTCGCCGGACGAATTTCGGACCAATCAGATCGTCAAGAACTTCACCGAATTCTACGAAGCCTTCGATGTAAAGGCCGGGGATGCGCTCTTTATGCCAGAAGCAGATCGCGTTCGAATCTGGTGATTCTGCATTCCTAGAAAGCTAGAAAGTGGCGCAAAGTGCCAGTGAAAAGAGATCCTTGAAAGTAGAATCAGGGACATGAGTGCAATCTGGCTGGCAGCGATTACTTCACTGTCGACCTCACTCGGCGGCTATTTCACCTTGAAGACTCGTGACCGCTTCCATCTGGTGCTAGGGCTTTCAGCCGGGCTCTTATTGGGGCTAGTCGCCTTTGATTTAAACCCCCAGATTTACAGCCACATGGGAATTTCATGGGGCGGCTTGCCAGCGGTCCCAGTCGCATTCTGCCTTGGCTTCCTTATCCTGCACTTCTTCGAAAAATGGGTCGGCGGGCACGAAACACATGGGCACCATTATGAAGACGAACATACGCACTCCGAAAATGTTGCAGGAGTAGTGGGTGCGATTGCCATGGCGGGCCACGTCTTTATGGATGGCGTTGCACTTGGGATTGCATTCAAAGTAAGTCATGCACTCGGGGTTGCAGTCTTCTTCGCACTTCTCGTCCACGCCTTTAGCGATGGCCTCAACACTGTCGCGATGTTGGTAAAGAGTGGCTCATGGACTCAGAAAGCAATCTGGCTTTTGGTTCTCGACGCCATTGTTCGAGTCGGCGGCGCAGCTATCGGAAATTCAATTAATTTTTCCGAGAACTGGGTCAGTGTTTATTTGGCATTCTTTACCGGATTCTTAATTTACATAGCAACAAGCCACATCTTGCCAGAAGCCCATGCAAAGCACCCGTCACGTTTTACGATGCTGGCAACCTTTGCTGGCGTCGCCATCATGTGGGTGGTTGTTCGAACTTTGGGTTGATGGCTTTCGCTAACTAAATTATTTGGTCGCTAAACGAGCTTCTCGCCGACGTGCTTGTTCGGCAGGGTCTGGGACCGGCACCGCGGCAATCAAGCGCTGGGTATACGGATCCTTGGCACG
Organism: Candidatus Nanopelagicaceae bacterium; assembly: GCA_965658705.1. Taxonomy (GTDB): domain Bacteria; phylum Actinomycetota; class Actinomycetes; order Nanopelagicales; family Nanopelagicaceae; genus PALSA-747. The sequence continues at coordinate 23,703 of CBFHTP010000008.1, read as the reverse complement.
CTTCAAGATTTCGTCGCGATCACCTGCTTCTACTAAGCGACCATTCTGCATGACTGCAATGCGGTGCGACAAAATATCTACAACTGCAAGATCGTGGCTGATGAATAAGCAGGCAAAATTAATTTTCGACTGCAAATCTTGCAAGAGCTCTAAGAATCTTGCCTGAACCGAGACATCTAGCGCAGATGTTGGTTCATCAGCAATCAAGAGATCTGGGGTCAGCGCAATAGCGCGTGCGATACCGACGCGTTGGCGCTGTCCACCGGAAAGCTCATGTGGGTAGCGATTTCGATAGCTCCGTGGGAGCTCAACGGAATTGAGTAGCTCTTCAACTTTGTGGTCTAAATCTGCACCCTTTGCAAGACCCGAGAGCAAGATTGGCTCCCCGATCGACTCACCGATTGGAAGTCGTGGGTTGAGCGATGACGCTGGGTCCTGGAAGACGATTCCGGTATGGCGTCTGATCTTGCGCAGCTCCTTGAGTGAGGCGCCAGCAATTTCATTTCCAACAATCTCGATTGAACCCTCTTTGACTGGGATCAAGCCAATCGCTGCTTTTCCAACCGTTGTTTTACCAGAACCAGATTCTCCTACCAGGCCAACAATTTCACCCGGATAGATTTCAAGGCTAAATTCCTTGACCGCCTGGAATGCCGGAACTTTGCCACGCTTTGGGTACTCAATAGTGACATTGGTGAGCTTGATAACCGGTGCCGGTTTGGCTTTCACGTCATACGGGAATTCACGAACCACAGCAGATCCAAGACGCGGGACTGCGCCTAGCAACTCTTTTGTATAAGGATGCGCAGCGCGGTTGAAGATCGCATCTGCAGAATCTTGTTCAACGGTAAGTCCATCTTTCATTACCAAGATCTCATCTGCCATGTCGGCGACCACGCCCATGTCGTGGGTAATCAAGAGAATCGCTGAGTTGAGGCGAGATTTAAGACCACGCATAAGATCAAGGATCTCTGCTTGCACCGTTACATCAAGAGCAGTGGTTGGTTCATCAGCAATTAAAAGAGCTGGGTCGCAGGCAAGTGCTTGAGCGATCATCGCGCGTTGACGCTGTCCACCAGAGAGCTGATGTGGAAACTTGTCGAAGGCTATTTCTGGCTCAGGAATTTCAACCATTCCAATGAGTTCAATTGCGCGAGTACGAGCCTCTTTCGGTCCCATATCAAAGTGAGTGCGAAGGGTCTCCACGATCTGATAGCCGACGGTATATACCGGGTTCATCGCCGTCATTGGCTCCTGGAAAATATAGGCAACTTCCTTGCCTCGAAACTTTCGCAGGGTGCCACTTGCAGCGCCCAGAACCTCTGTGCCCTTGATTTTTACACTGCCAGACGAGCGAGAGTTGGATGCCAAGAGCGACATGATCCCCATAGCGGTCGTTGATTTACCGGATCCAGACTCGCCAACAATTGCCAGTACACGGCCGGCTTCAAGTTCGAAATTCATATCGATTGCCGCTGGATACCAGGTCCCATCGACCCAGAACTCAATCGTGTAGTTCTGGACTTTCAATACTGGATCGCTCATGAGCAAGAGCCTCGCATTTGATCTTTCATTTACAAGGCCGCCCGTTCGTGCTTGATCTCGGTCGCACGATTGCGATCTTTTTTAGAGATTCGACGGCGCTGACGGGGATCGAATGCATCACGCAGACCATCACCAATAAAGTTCACGCTCAAGGTAACACTGACAATGATCACGCCTGGGTACCAAAATAGCCACGGCCTTGAAGTGAAAGAATCTTGATACTGGCTAATCAGAAGCCCCAAGGAGACATCCGGCGCAACAACGCCAAATCCTATGTAAGAGAGAGCACTCTCAAGAAGAATTGCACCAGCCATAATCAAGCTGACAGTCACGATTATTACTCCAACAGCATTCGGCAAAATGTGTTTGAAAATAATTCTGCGATTTGATGCCCCAGCAACTCGCGCCGCATCAACAAAATCTAACTCTCGTAATTTGAAGAACTCTCCGCGCACCAGGCGAGATAGCCCAGTCCAGCTAAATAGACCAAGCGCTACGGCTAACGTCGTTGCACCTAAATTACCGAAGTGGAAACCAATGACTGACGCGATGATCAAAAACGGGATCGCATTAAGAAAATCTACAAACCGCATCAGGACCGCGTCCAGGGTTCCTCTATAAAAACCAGCAATAGCGCCGACAATGGTTCCAAGCGCCCCACCAATTGAGCCAATGATGAACATGATCAAGATCGAACGCTGTGCACCTTTCATGACAAGTGCCAAGTAGTCACGACCAATGTCGTCTTGGCCCATAGGGTGCTCGCCAAGACCGATACCGTTTCCGCCTAAGAATTTAGGGCGAAGACTGATGGTTGGACAACCAATGGTGCCGCCCTTGCAATCTTTATAGCGAAGATCCGGAATGTCAGCGATGCCATATTTCCACCAGCCATGGATTTTCCAAGGCCCGATCTTAAAATTGAGAGCAGTGAAGACAATCAAGGTGACAAAAACTAACGTAAATACGGAGATCATGGCCGCCCGGTGGCGGACGAAACGTCGGAAAATAATCTGACGTTGGGTCAGACCCGCTGTCTCTATATTGGAAATTGCATTCTCTGCAGAGTCCGTCGTTGCCGTCTCTAATGCACTCTTCTTTCGTCTCAACAGTGACATTATTTTTTACCTGCCCCGACGCGAATTCTTGGATCCAGAACACTATAAAGAAGATCTGCAACTAGATTTGCAAGAACAGATAGTGCGCTGCCAATCAAAGTTACTGCCATTAAAAGATTAAGGTCTAAAGTTGAGACCGCCTGTCTAAAGAGCGTGCCCATCCCAACCCAGCCAAAGACCGTTTCAGTAATAATCGCACCGCCAAAGAGTCCCGCAACATCCTGGACAAAGTTAGTAGTGAGCGGGATCAAGGTATTTCGAAATGCATGGCGCATAATTACTGTGCGTTCGGTTAAGCCCTTTGCCCGTGCCGTACGAACATAATCGGCATTGAGAACTTCAAGTAGAGTTCCTCTCGCATAACGAACATAACCAGCGAAACCGATCAGCGACAGTGCCAGGGTTGGCAGAATTAAGTGCATCACAGTATCGAGAGTGGTAAACCAATAACTAGCATCAGTTAATTGAGAATTTGCTTGTCCGATCGTAGGAACCGGGCGATTATTGATCGCATCGGTAGCCATGTAAGGCGCCCACGTCTGCATCAACTTATCGACAACTTCGATCAATCCAATAATAAATCCGGTAATCATTGCAGTTCTAACGACTGGGCCTTTATCAATTTTGGCAAAAGAGCGCCCGATAAATCCAGAGATTGCTAAGGTAAAAATTGCGAGCAGAAGAATCGTAAAATTGCTCTGATAATGGTTCATTGCGTACTGGGCTGGGTAGTAACCAACTAGACCAGCGACAGCAACAGCTAGTGCGGCCTTGATTGCAGCCTTGTTTGCTAATCCGACCGAGACAAAAGTGACGCCAAAAGCGACACCGACGCCGAGGCCAAAGATCAAAATCGGGCCGAGGCCAGGATGAATAAACCACTTGGTAAGTGAAAGTATTTCAAGTAGCGCAGCAGTAGATGATGCCGCGATCGCAAATATCGTCAAAACTCGACGTCTAGAGCCACTGATGACTGCTGCCCAGAATATGCCAGCCACGATGCTGAAAAAGAGAATCGAAGCAGGTGGAACCGTTGGATTGCCTAAGAAGGTGTTGAAGCGAATTGCTAGGTACTGCTTTAAGAGAACCGCTACCCAGAAAACAGGCAGTGAGAAGAGCAAGAAAGAGTAAAAAGTCATTGCATAATCGAAGCGGCTGTATTGACGAAGGGCGGTAACAATTCCGATTGCGATACCAACGACACAGGCGATCACGGCTGATGCGGTGACAAGTCGAAGAGTCGTTGGCAAAGCGATGATCAATGATTCTGCTACCGAATGGCCATTTCGAGCCATTCCAAAATCTAAATGACCAACGAAAACTCCAAGAATTCCGCGCAGCCATAGGAAGTAGCGAATGGGTGGTGGGAGATCAAGGTTTAATTCTCGTGTCAGGGTGCGAATTTGCTGTGCGGCATTTGGCTCGGTCGAAGTGCGAAGAGCCTCTAGCGGATCTCCAGAGAGAGCGGCGAGGTTATAGACGATGAAGCTTGAGCCGAGCAGAATCGCAACTGCTGCTCCGAGTCTGCGCAAAATATAGGCGCGCATTTCGACCTCCACCATCATCGATATTGAATCATCTAAAAATCTTCAGTCACATCATAGAGTAGAGCGGCACCCACATCTCTGTGAGTGCCGCTCCTCTCTTCCCAACTTTAGCTAACTTTTACTGCTGTTTCTTGCTTACTACTCAAGGGTGAGTGAAACTAAGGAGTAATCCTTAGTACGTCCACTCCCAGTAGTTCCAGACCAAGTTAGGGATCAGTGGTGCTGGCTTTACATTCTTCAGCGCTGAGTTGTAAGCAGTTACAGCTGGGTGCTGGAAGATTGCGGCAGTGAGAGCGTTATCATTGATAATACGCTCAGACTGAATAATCTTGGCATCTACTGAGTTATCTGGCATTACCTTCTCAAGTGAGTGAAGCACTGTATCTAGTGCTGGGTAGTTCCAACCCATGTGGTTGTTTGCACCAGTTGACTGGAAGTTTGCGTTAGTACCAGACTGCAGAACTGCAGATGGGCACCATGCAAAGAACTCAGCGTCATAAGTTGATGAGTTGAGCTTTCCAGACCAACCTGTTGTTGGCTGTGCATCAACCTTGAAGCCAGCCTTTGCCAGCGCTGGAACAACGAGAGCAGCTTCAGCAGCGCGACGTGTGTTTGGAGATGGAACTTCCAGAACAACCGGCACGATTGCATTTGTTGCACTTGCTGTTGGGTACCACTTCTTCACTAGACGGAGTGCCTGTGCGGTACGAGCTTCTTGCGTTCCTGCAGAGTAAACAGTTGATCCGTTACCTGAAGTGACCTTGCTGTAATTTGACTGACCAGGAAGAACGAATGTTGAGAGTGGAACAACCGCAGCTGAGTTAACAGGGACGACGATCTTTGCAACAATTTCTTCACGTGGGTAGGCAAGTAAGAAGGCCTTACGTAGATCCTTGCCCTTTGGCGAAGCATCCGAGAAGACACCCTTGTATGGGTCTGATGTTTTGTTCGAAGTTGACTCACCGGTACGAAGGTCAATGTGCTCGTAGCAAGCAGAAGTTCCGTTTGCTAGGGATACACCCTTCATAGCCTTTAGCTGAGAAACTGCATCTGCAGTTGCCTGGCCGGAGTAAAGGTCAATTTCACCATTTGCAAGAGCCTGTGAAGCAGCAGTTCCATCAGCGATGAACTTGAAGATCACTGTATCTACGCCACCCGAAAGCTTTGGCCCTGAGTTGTACTTAGGGTTTACCTTCATTGTGACTGACTGGTTTGTCACTGCGCTTGAGATGATGAATCCACCGTTAGAGACCAAAAGTAGCGGGTTGGTAGATGCATCAACAGATGTGATGTTAAATGCTTCTGACCAAACTTTGCCGATCTTCTTCAGTGTTGCGGTGTCCTTGGACTGGAATGCCTTTAAGAAAGCGTCAGTTGCTGCTTGTGCTTCTGCTGCTGATGGAAGAGCCTTCTTGCCATCGGCTAGGAGTACAAGTGCGTGAACAGAGCTTGGTCCAGGACCGTAAAGATCCCAGTTTGGAATTGGGTTCTTGTAGTGAAGGGTGACAGTCATCTTGTCAGCGGAAAGCTCTGGAAGTCCAACAATTGCGTTGTCGTATGTTCCGTCATATCCAAGTGAGTTAAACGCGGGAGTGCCTGATGCCGCGGCGGGATCGCCAAGACCAGCTGTTTTTGAGTACTCTGATGAGTTCAAAATGTGGCTGAGCAGAAGATCTACGCCAGTGATAGCAGCGCCATCAGACCAGACCAAGCCCTTGTTGATTGTGTATGCAACGCGAAAATCTGTTGCTGTGTTCTTTACGATTTTGTATGAACCAAAGATAGTGTTCTTGACGAGGGTCTTCTTGTCATCGTAATAATTGAAGCCGGCACCAGTGAGGTACAAGACATCAGTGTTTGTTGTGAGGTTGGTATCAGGAGTGCTTGAGTTGAACGAAGTCAACGCATTGGTCTCATGAACAACCACAGTTGAACGGGTTGCGGCCTGCGCCGGTGCAACTACCGCACCAGTGATCGCAATGGCTGCTGCAGATGCAGCGGCAATCGCTAGGCGCGCGTTAAAGCGTGCTTTCATATTTTCTCCTTTTTTGAGGGACCTTCAAGGCAATAATGGGTCTAGCTATTACCCATTGCTACCCGTTAGTAGTGACTGAATCTTGCCCTAAATGTCCGAATGCGAGCAACATTTATTTCGAATGTAACGAAAACTTAACCATAAGACGCCTTGTACGCTGGCCCCATGAGCGATTTCTCCTACGAGCAGAAGAGTCAGCTCGAAGGTCGCCTGGGCCGAACTGGGACGATTCAAACCCCCCATGGCGCCATCCAAACTCCGGCCTTTATTCCAGTGGGGACAAAAGCAACGGTCAAGGCAGTGTTACCGGAATCCATTACTCAATTGGGGTCGCAAGCGGTCCTTGCTAATGCCTACCACCTCTATTTGCAGCCTGGCCCAGAGATAGTTGATGAGGCTGGTGGGCTCGGCAAGTTTATGAATTGGTCTGGACCGACTTTTACCGACAGTGGCGGGTTCCAAGTTCTCTCACTCGGCGTCGGCTTTAAAAAAGTAATTGCGATGAATGAAGATACTTTTCGGGATGATCAAGTTATTGCCGATGGCAAGGATCGGCTAGCTCATGTCGATGATGATGGCGTAACTTTTAAATCGCACATCGATGGCACCATGCATCGCTTCTCCTCCGAAATCTCAATGCAGATTCAGCACCAACTAGGGGCCGACATCATCTTTGCTTTTGATGAGTGCACAACCCTGCACAACACTCGTGGCTATCAATCCAAATCATTAGAGCGAACTCGGCTGTGGGCTAAGCGATGCTTGGTAGAGCACGGACGACTCACTCGCGAGCGAGTGGGCAAGCCTTATCAAGCACTCTTCGGCGTCCTTCAAGGCGCCCAGTATGAAGATCTTCGACGCAAGGCGGCCAAAGATTTAGCGGCACTCAATGAAGATGGCATCACTTTTGATGGCTTTGGTTTAGGTGGCGCTCTTGATAAAGAGAAGCTCGGCACAATCGTCGGTTGGCTCTGCGAAGAGTTGCCCACAAACAAACCGCGTCACTTACTTGGAATAGGCGAACCAGATGATCTCTTCGTTGGCGTAGAAAATGGCGCTGATACTTTTGATTGCGTAGCCCCATCTCGTCAGGCGAGAACCAGCGCCGTCTTTACGCATGATGGCCGCGTGAATCTCACCAACAGCAAGTACCAGCGACTCTTTGCTCCAATCGATGAAGAGTGTGATTGCTACACCTGCAAGCACTATACGGCTGCTTATTTAAATCACTTATTTAAGGCGAAAGAGATGCTCGCCTCGACACTTGCAACGATCCACAACGAGCGATTTATCGTGCGACTAGTTGACCAGATGCGAGTAGCGATCGAAAAGGGTGAGTTCTTCGAATTAAAGAATGAGTTTATGGGGCGTTTCTACTCTTAATAAATTCTCAAGAAAGCTAAACAGCCGGTCGGATTCGCTCAATCCGTTCAATCCGCTCTTGGGCAACTTCATAACTTGGAGAGTGCCCACCCAAAACCCAGCCCAGCAGGTTGAGAAGATGTTTGGTTGAGAAGAGCCAGAACGGACTTACTGCCCTTAATCCAAGTACCTCACGCTGATTTGTTGTCAGGGTAGCCACGGCGCTCTTTGCAAGAAAGCGATAGAAAACAAGTGAAGGATTTCCTAATGGTGGCTTAAGTATGAATTTCACAACTTGCTTAGTGTGGGCAGACGGCGCTAGCTCATTCTTAGCAAAAGAATCCATTTCTAACTTTAATTCCGAAAATGACTTTGGTGCGTCATGTAGCCCCAACGCAATGGCACTCTTGGACCATTCGGCCACGTATTGATCGGCACCGCTGATTCCATCAACAACCTTGATCGGATGACCAAATGCCAAATGCGCCGTCAAAAAAGAATCTGTAAATGCGCAGTGCACCCACAACAAATACCGGGGATCACTTGCTTTATAGCGCGAGTTCGTACCGGCTTTATCTAGATACTCCCCCGTCACCTTTAAATGCATCGCATTTACGCGAGCCGCTTCCCGGGCGATCGCTTCGGTTGAACCAAATGTCGTAATCGTGAGCCAACGCGAAGTACCAGCGAGTCGACCAAGCGGGTCGCTCTGATAGCGAGAGTGTTCGGCGACGCCAGTCAGCGCCGCAGGGTGCGCGGCCTGTAAGAGCAGTGCTCGAACGCCACCAACTAGCGTTGCCACAGTTCCGTGAACTTGCCAGACAGCGCTAGCTGGACCGAATAAACCCTCATCGTCACCGATGGCAATCTGTTTAACCCACTCGGGGCGACCATCGGGTGAGCCAGAGACGATCTCTCTGAACCGATTAGCGATGCGGTGCTTCATTGTTACAGGGTGGCAAATCCTTCGTCGATCACATTCAGGGCGTCACGAAGCAGCTCCTCTGAAATAACGAGCGGTGGCAAGAATCGAATCACATTTGCATAGGTGCCAGCAGTCAGAATAAGTACACCATTTTGTGCGCAGTATTTGACGACTTTCTGCATTGCATCTGTATTTGGCTCTTTACTTCCTGGCTTAATCAATTCAATAGCCTGCATCAAGCCGCGGCCACGAACTTCACCAATGACGTTGTACTTTGCTTTGAGCTCATTCAACTTTTCGGTCAGAAGCAAGCCAAGAACGCGAGCGCGTTCCACCAAATTTTCTTCGGCAAGAGTCTCGAACACACCAAGCGCTGCTGCGCAAGCGAGTGGATTGCCACCATATGTGCCGCCAAGTCCTGAAACGTGTGAGGAATCCATGACTTCTGCGCGGCCAGTAACAGCTGCTAGCGGAAGGCCGCCACCAATGCCCTTGGCAGTAGTGATCAGATCAGGGGTAAGGCCTTCTTGCTCACTGGCGAAGAGGTGTCCAGTGCGAGCAAATCCAGTCTGAACTTCGTCAGCGATGAAGAGGATTCCATTGTCATTTGAATACTTTTGTAGCCCAGGCAAGAAGCCAGTTGGTGGGACCATGAAGCCACCTTCACCAATAATTGGTTCGATCAAAATCGCTGCAACATTATGTGCGCCGATCTCCTTTTCAATTTTGTAGGTGATGTGATGAAGTGACTCTGCCGTGATGTTTGCAAGGTCTCCCTCGTATCGATACGAGTAAGGCAGTGGCATGCGATAAATCTCTGGCGCAAAAGGTCCGAAGCCATCTTTGTACGGCATGTTCTTGGCAGTTAACGCCATGGTCAAGTTTGTACGACCATGGTAAGCGTGCTCGAAGACAACAATTGCTGGACGCTTTGTGTAGTGGCGCGCAATTTTGATTGCGTTCTCAACCGCTTCTGCGCCTGAATTAACGAGCACTGACTTCTTTTTAAATGATCCTGGAGTATGTGCATTCAGCCATTCACAAACTTCGATATAGCTTTCATACGGCGCAGTCGTGAAGTTTGTATGAGTAAATTCTTGAACCTGCTTGATGACGCGATCAACTACGCGAGATGCACTGTTGCCAACGTTAGTTACGCCGATACCAGCGCTGAGGTCGATGAATTGATTGCCATCGACATCAACCCAGATCGCATCATGTGCGCGTTCGATGATGACGGGCAGCGCCATACCTAGTCCCCCTGAAGTCGCTTCCGTGCGACGTTTCAGAATCTCTGTTGACTTAGGGCCTGGGATAGCTGTGACTACCTTGCGAACCTGAGGAACAGAGGAGAGTGTTTCGGTATTGGTCATGGGAAAAGTCTAAAGCCTTCGGGCACCTCTAGCGCCCGATGAAGTTACTCTTCTCCTATGAATGCACCGAGAGAATCCGAAGGGCTCCGAGCCTTCGCGCCGCTCCTAGACGCTTACCTCTCTTATTTTGAAAGCGTTCGCACTCCGTTCACCATCCCAGGGCACAAGCAGAAGGCCTCCCGGTTAGATGCTGGGCTTGGAGCGGTCGTGGACTCCGACACTCCCCTTTATGGCGGACTCGACGAGATCAAACTGACGCACCAGACACTGAAAAGTGCTGAAGCGCTCGCTGCAAAGCTTTGGGGCGCCGACTACGCACGCTTCTCAACCGGCGGTTCAACTCATGCAAATCAGGCGATCATCCTGGCGCTCGGCAAACCAGGCGACAAGATTGCAGTTTCTCGCACTGCCCATCGCTCTGTTCTTAGCGCACTCGTACTTGCAGGGCTCGAACCAATTTGGTTGTCACCTGAAATAAATGAAGCAACCGGAGTACCTGTTGGGATCAGCGTCCAATCGTTCAATCAGATTCTCCATCAAAAGCCGATCGCACTTCTGCTGACCGAACCTGGATACCTTGGCACTCTCTCCGATCTTCATGGCCTAATAAAAAGTGCTCACGAAAATTCGATACCAGTCATCGTCGACGCTGCTTGGGGCGGACATTTTGGATTCAATTCAGAATTACCTCAGCACTGCATTCAGATGGGCGCCGACGCTCTGATCACAAGTGTTCATAAGGCACTTCCGGGTTATTCAGCAAGTGCCTTATTGGTCGCCAATGGAAAATATCTCAACCTCGATCGAATTGAACAATCCTTCGAGACTACTCATACAACTTCTCCAGCGGGCGCACCGCTGGCATCAATTGATGGCGTTCGAGCACTACTCGAAATTCGCGGGGCAGAATTGATTTCACAACTCTTAGAAAATATTTCGTGGTTTAAAAACGAACTTCAATCTCATTTTGATCTACCAATCTTTCTGAATCCATCAGATTTTGAAGCAGGAAGATTTGATCCATCAAAATTGGTTCTACGCATCAACCAAATTGGCGCATCCGGAGTTGACATCGAACGCGCTCTTGAAAGTGAAAATATCCGAGTAGAGATGGCTGATCGCGACACCTTGGTATTTCTAGCGACTATTGCGGATAGCCGCGAAGATTTTGAACTTCTGCTATCGAAGCTCGTCCCAATTTTGAAAAGTCAGCAGGGCTCGCCGCGGTCATCTGCCACGGCCCTATCGTGGTCAGTACTGCCACAGCGCGGTGTTTCAATGCGTGAGGCCTACTTCTCGCAAACCGAGATGGTCAAAGCAGATCAGGCCAAGGGGCGCATTTCAGCAGATTTGATTGCACCATACCCGCCCGGGGTCGCAGTTATCGCACCAGGTGAAATTCTGACTGAGCAAATCCTGACTGGACTAGCCGCTAATAAGAGCGCTGGAGTTCGAATCGCTTATGCAACCGATCCCTCGTTAGCTACTTACCGGGTTGTTAGAGTTTAACTATGACCTATATCGGCAACCTCTATGGACCGGCCTTTACCTTTCTTGGGGTGCCATCTTGCGACCTTGATGACCCAACGAGTTATGAAGGTGCCGATGTCATCATCATCGGTGCGCCGATTGACTCTGGGACTTCCCACAGATCTGGCGCAAAGTTTGGTCCACAAGCGATACGTGGCACCGATTATCTGGGGCACGATGGCAGCCGGCCACACATGGCGCTACGTACCGATGGCCTCAAGGAACTGAGAGTTTTTGATGCTGGCGACTTGATGCTTGCACCAAATGATCTTGATGCAGCCCTTGAAATTATCAAGGCAGCAACTGAAAAAATTGCTCGCGCTGGCGCATTTCCATTAGTGCTTGGCGGTGACCATTCTGTTACCTCTGCCGATGTCACTGGCATCGCAAACAAAATGGGCTTCGGCAAGGTATCAATGATTCACTTTGATGCTCACGCTGATACTGGCGACGAGCAGATGGGTTCGTTATCTGGTCACGGCACGCCAATGCGACGCCTCATTGAATCTGGCGCAGTACGAGGAGATCGCTTCCTGCAACTAGGCCTTCGTGGTTATTGGCCAGATGATGTGACTCTCAAATGGATGCGCGATCAAGGAATGCGCTCGTATGAGATGACCGAGATTCATCACCGCGGGCTAACGAAAGTTCTGGATGAGTCTTTTATTCGCCTGACAGATGGCTGTGACGGCGTCTTCTTATCCGTAGACATTGATGTCGTTGATCCAGGAATGGCGCCAGGAACCGGCACCCCTGAGCCAGGCGGCATGACCAGCCGCGAACTACTTGAAGCAGTTCGACGAATCTGCCTGGAGTTACCAGTTGTTGGAATGGATATTGTTGAAGTGTGTCCAGCTTTTGATAGCAGCGATATCACTGCGATGCTTGCCAACCGAGTTGCACTCGAAGCACTCAGCGCAATTGCCTTTCGACGTAAGGGCGGTTCTTATGATCCGGCCCAAAATCTTTTAGACCGCTAAAGCGTTGCGAGGATCGCTTCAATATCGCTTACTTGGGTCCAGGGATTTACGATGGCAAAGCGCAGGATGGGTTCCCCTTTGTGAGCTGATGGCGTAACAAATCCAATTTGATCAGCCAATAATTTGTCACTCCAGCCTTGATAATCAGCCATCTGCCATCCAGGCCTAGTGAAGGCGACGATTGAAAGATTGGGTTCCATTAACAATTCAAGGCGTGGATGAACTTTGATTAATTCTGCGGCGGCCTTAGCCACAGACATAGTCTTATCCATTGCTTCTGCGTATTGATCAGTTCCGTGGGCAGCAAGTGAGAACCAGAGTGGCAATCCACGTGCGCGACGAGTCAGGTGAATTGCATAATCAGATGGATTCCATTCACCGTCATCATTAAGAGTCTCTAAGTACTCGGCGTGCTGCAAGTGTGCAGCTTTAGCCAACGAGGGATCTCGATAAATCAACGCGCAGGCATCAAAGGGTGCAAAGAGCCATTTGTGTGGATCAACAATCATTGAATCAGCTCGTTCTACCCCCGCAAAGAGTGGCCGCACTGTGGGCGAGCAGAGCGCTGCCAAGCCATAGGCACCATCTACATGAAACCAAATATTTTTTTCAGCTGCAAAGTCAGCGATGCCATTCAAGTCATCGATGATTCCAAGGTTTGTGGTTCCAGCCGTTGCAACCACCGCGAAAACTTTGTGACCTGGATTCTTACTTTCATACTGAGTGACAGAATCGGCCAGAGCGCTGCCCTGCATGATTCCATGAGCATCACCTGGCACTTTGAGAATTTCAACATCCATTACATTTGCCGCAGTCTTCACTGATGAGTGCGCCTCTTTGGAGCATGCGATGACCCACCTGGTTACACTCGCAAACTTTTTCTTTGCATGATGACGAGCCGCTACTAAGGCCGAGAGATTGCCAAGAGTTCCACCTTGAACGAAGACTCCCCCGGCTGTTTGTGGCAGGCCGGCTAAATCAGAAATCCAACTCAGCGCTTGATTCTCCGCAAAAACCGCACCAGCACCTTCGACCCACGATCCACCGTAAAGCGCGGAAGCACCGACTACGAGGTCAAAGAGGTTTGCATACTCTGTGGGAGCAGATGGAATGAATGCTAAATAACGTGGGTGATCCGTAGAGATACATGCTGGCGCAAGAACATCCGTGAAAAGTTTGAGAGTTTGGCTTCCGCCTAATCCTTGGGCGGTAATTGTATTTCCCACTAATGCAAAGAGTTCTTCGATTGATTTTGGGCCATCCAAAGGTGGATTATCTTTAAGCCGAATCAAGCTGTAGTCCAGGATCTCTTGAGCGAGCGCCTCAACTTCTGGAGTGAACTCATGCATGTATGGATTCTACTTTTATTTAAGAGGAGCGCCAGCAGTACCAAGCAACGATGCTTCGGTAGCCAGCAAATTGTTCACCTTCAAGGTTAAGCGCCTTTGGCTTGATGGGCTCTGGATTCTTATGCAGAATATCCCAACCTCGTCGAACCGCAAGATCGCCGACCGGCCAGACATCCAATCGACCCAAGTGAAAGATCAGAAACATTTCCACTGTCCATTGGCCGATGCCAAAGAGCGGCGTGAGTTCGTCGATAATTTGCCGATCACTCATATGTGTAAAACTGCGCCAGCGAATATCTCCAGAGAGCGTGTTCTGGGTTAGCTCATCAAGGGTACGAACCTTTGCGCCGGTAAGACCGACCGACTGCAATTCACTCTTTGAAAGTTGGCCCACTTTTTCAGCCGTGATACTTCCACCGCACTTCTCTGAAAGGCGGCCGCTAATTGTTCGTGCCGCTGCAGTGCTTACTTGTTGAGCAATAACGGCGCGAACTATCGACTGGTACCTAGATACCTTTGGCACTTCAATTCCAAAGGTTGGTCTCTCACAACTCTTGATTGCCGCCGCAAAGACTGGATCTGCCTTCTGTAGCGTTCGGATAGCCTTATTGATCAGGAGAGATTGGGTCATCGCTGCCTTGGGCTTGCCTTGAGACCTGTCATAACTGTCATGCGCGAATCATCTCCAATAAGATGCCGCCATGTCATCTACGTCAACTACTCAGAATAATCCCTTCGCCAAGCGAAGCACCCTTGAATACGAACTTCCACCTTTTGCGCTCATTAAAGAGGAGCATTACTTGCCAGCGTTTTACGATGGATGCAAGGCTCAGCTGGCAGAAGTTGATGCGATTATCAACTCGGGTGAAGCGACCTTTGAAAACACGATTGTCGCGCTAGAGAAGAGTGGCCAATATTTAAGTCGGATGCTGCTTGTCTTCTTTAATAAGTCTTCTAGCGACACTTCGGACTCTCTCATTGCGATTGAAGAGGAGATTGCGCCAAAGCTTTCTGCCCACCAAGACGCAATCAAATTGAAACCCGCATTGTGGTCCAGGATTAAGACTTTGCAAGAGAGCGCCACTGATCTCAATGAAGAGGATGCTCGTCTACTCGATCTCTATTACAAAGATTTCATGCACGCTGGGGCTCATCTCTCCGATGAACAGAGAGCTCGCTTAAGCTCCATTAATGAAGAACTTTCTAAGCTGCAAACTCAATTTGATAAGAATGTTCTTGCGGATACAAATGATCTGGCAGTAGTTGTCGAATCAGTCACAGAGCTAGCTGGTTTGAGTGAAAATCAAATTGCAGCAGCGGCTGCTGCTGCAAACGATCGAGGCCTCTCGGGTAAATATCTCATCGGCGCCGTCAACTTCAGTGGCAACCCAGCGCTCTCCTCATTGACGAATCGTCCTCTGCGAGAGCAGATCATGAAGAATTCGCTACTCAAGGGGAATCGAAATAATGAGAATGACAATAAGAAGATTATTCTTGAGGTTGTTAAGTTGCGCGCGGAGCGAGCCAAGTTATTTGGAATGAAGAACCACGCCGAATACGTCATTTCCGTACAAACCGCCGGCTCCCCTGACAATGTTCATGCGATGCTGCGGCAGATCGCCCCCGCTGCTGCAAGAAATGCACGAGCTGAAGCGGCCGACCTTTCGAAATCTATGGGTACCGGGGCTCTCGAATCATGGGATTGGGATTTCTACGCGGATCGAGTTCGACTTGAGAAATACAGCGTCGACACCGATGCCATGAAGCCCTACTTCGAACTTGAAAAGGTTCTGCATGGTGGCGTCTTCTTCGCCGCCGAGAAGCTCTTCGGGATTACCTTTAAAGAGCGTAAAGATTTGGTTACCTACCACCCAGATGCCAGAGCCTTTGAAGTTTTCAACGAGGATGGATCAAAACTTGCCCTCTTCATCGGTGATTTCTTCACCCGCGACTCAAAGCATGGCGGAGCTTGGATGAACAACCTGGTCGATCAGAACCATCTCCTTGGACAGCTGCCGGTCGTTGTGAACAACTTGAACATTCCAAAGCCGCCAGCTGGTCAGCCGGCTCTGCTCACCTTTGATGAGACTGGGACTTTATTCCACGAATTTGGCCACGCTCTTCACGGAATGTTGTCAGCAGTAAAATACCCACGCACATCCGGTACTTCAGTACAACGTGACTTCGTTGAGTTCCCTTCCCAGGTAAATGAGATGTGGATGTTCTGGCCTGAAGTTGTCCAAAATTATGCACGTCACTTTGAGACAAACGAACCGCTGCCTCAAGAGTGGATCGATAACGTGAACAAAGCAGATACCTTCAATCAAGGACACGACACCTCTGCCTACTTGGCCGCTGCAATCCTGGATCTTGCCTGGCACGAATTGGATACTGAGTCGAAGGTGGATGATGTCGAAGCATTTGAAGCTGCGGCAATCAAAGATTATGGACTTGAATTTTCACCCGTACCAACTCGCTATCGCTCTACCTACTTTTCACACATTTATGCGGGTGGATACTCTGCTGGGTACTACGGCTACATCTGGTCTGAAGTCTTGGATGCCGAGACCGTGGATTGGTTTAAAGCGAATGGCGGTCTCACAAGAGCAAACGGTGATCGCTTCCGCGATAAATTATTGGGTCGCGGTGGATCAATTGATTCGATGCAGATGTTCCGCAACTTCCGCGGTCAAGATGCTTCGATTAATCCGCTACTAAAACGTCGTGGGTTGCTTTAAGTTCTGACATATCGCCTGGCGCCTCTGTCCATGGGCTCTTCAGTTCATCTGCACTCCACCTGGGCACTACGTGGAAGTGCAGATGAAATACTGATTGCCCGCCTTCGGCGCGGTTGAATTGAAAGATTGAGGTGCCTTTCGCGCCTAATCGATCCACCAAGAGAGTAGCGACGTTCTGCGTGAGTGCAGTGACCTGCATAAGGGATTCTGCATCGATCGCAAATATGTCGTCTGCGTGCACTTTTGGGGCAACCAGAGTGTGGCCCCTCATCGCGGGATTGATATCTAAGAACGCATAGGCGCCTTCATTTTCCATCACTTTGAAGGATGGGATCCCACCCGCAATAATCTTGCAGAAAATGCAGCTCATATAGGGATTAAATCAGAAATTTATGAGCCAGTCACAACATAGTCTCGAAGCGCCTGTCGTTCAGTATCGATTTCACTTACGTAATGCTTTACAACATCGCCAATCGACACAATAGAGAGCAAATCGCCCTCAGAATCCACAACTGGAATATGCCTAATTCGATTCTCAGTCATCATTTTCATTAGCTCAGCAACTGTGGCCTCACCGGTGCACGTCAAGACACCCACGGTCATCAAATCGCGAACATGAAGCTCACCCAGCAGTTCAAGTTTCCCAGGCATTGCTTGAACCACATCGCGCTCAGAGACAATTCCTTCAATTTTTTTGCCATCAGTAGAAACCACTAGCGCTCCTACTTTTAGCGCACCCAAGGATTTAACAAGGTCGTGAACCGTGGCCGAAGGTGCTATTACTTCAACTCGTTTGCCGTGAATGATGCTACTGATCTTCATAGGATCTCCTTTGACCGCTATCTAGTCCAGTCAATACTGCTCCTGTCGCTCACTCAGCGCAAGAGTGGAGAAGCTTTAATTACACGTACAAATCTGATCGGGGCCGAAGCCAGCCAGCGCTTCTTCAATATGCTCCCCGCACCCGGTCCAGGTAATCTTTTTGCACTTCTCACAGGTCGCAGGACTACACATGCTTACTCCTTTTGGATTTCTCCTTTAATGGAGCGTAGTTTCTCACAGAAAAAGCTCTAATATTTTCCAGTCAACAGAACTTGATCTTCAAGAAGCACCCACTCTTCGTCGGTAAAAAGCCTCGACCTAATCAAGAATCGCTTTCCCGACGGGGACTCAAGAGAAAATCCCCCGCCTCTACCAACAACTACATCGACCGTGAGATGGGTGTGCTTCCAGTATTCAAATTGGGAGGCGGACATCCAGAAACCAATTGCCTCTGGAATGCCCGCCACGGCCAAATCACCAAGCTTTACATCAGATCCCCCAACACGGAACTCACCGGCTTTGTAACACATAGGTGAGGACCCATCGCAACAGCCACCAGATTGATGGAACATAAGTGGGCCATTGACCAGATAAAGCTCGCGGATAAGTTCATTCGCCGACTCTGTCAGGTCAACACGTGCGGGTAGGTTCATATCTTGAATATAACGGCTTAAAAGAATCCGAGTTTGTTTGGCGAGTAAGAAACCAAAAGATTCTTTGTCTGCTGGTAATGATCCAGCATCATCTTATGGTTTTCACGACCAATACCCGAAGCTTTGTAGCCTCCGAAGGCAGCGCCAGCAGGATAAGCGTGGTAGCAGTTAGTCCACACTCGACCAGCTTTGATTTCGCGGCCTGCTCGGTAAGCAGTATTCATATCGCGTGACCACACTCCGGCACCAAGACCGTAAAGTGTGTCATTTGCGATCTCCATAGCATTGTCGAATCCATCAAACTTTGTGACGGAGACGACTGGACCAAAGATCTCTTCTTGGAAGATACGCATTGAGTTGTTACCTTCAAAGATTGTCGGTGTCACGTAGTAGCCACCAGAAAGCTCACCACCTAGATCCGCTCGCTCACCTCCGGTGAGAATCTTGGCGCCCTCTTTCTTTCCGATTTCGATGTAGGACATGATCTTCTCAAGTTGATCATTTGAAGCTTGAGCTCCGATCATCGTTGCAAGATCCAGTGGGTGCCCTTGGACGATTGCTTGAGTACGCTTTGTCACATCTCCCAAGAACTTGTCATAAATCTTGGTGTCGATGAGAGCACGCGAAGGACAAGTACATACTTCGCCTTGGTTGAGCGCAAAGAGAGTGAATCCCTCTAGACACTTGTCATAGAAGGCGTCATCCTCGGCCGCAATGTCAGCGAAGAAGACGTTAGGGCTCTTTCCGCCGAGCTCGAGAGTTACGGGAATAATGTTTTCAGAGGCATATTGCATAATCAGGCGACCAGTTGTGGTTTCACCTGTGAATGCAATCTTGGCAATACGAGGTGAGGAAGCCAACGGCTTACCTGCCTCAACACCAAATCCATTGACGACATTGATAACGCCTGCTGGAAGCAAGTCCGCAATTAATTCCATCAGGAATAAAATTGATGCTGGAGTTTGTTCTGCAGGTTTGAGGACAACACAGTTACCAGCAGCAAGTGCTGGTGCTAGTTTCCAGACCGCCATCAAAATTGGGAAGTTCCACGGAATAATCTGTCCAACTACACCTAGTGGCTCATGGAAGTGATAGGCGACAGTATCTTGATCTAATTCTCCCGCTGAACCTTCTTGTGCTCTGATCGCAGCAGCAAAGTAGCGAAAGTGATCAATGGCGAGTGGAATATCCGCATTGAGGGTTTCGCGAATTGGCTTGCCGTTATCCCAAGTTTCTGCAACGGCAATTGACTCAAGATTTGCTTCCATACGATCTGCAATTTTATTTAAAATGATGGCACGGGTTGTCGCAGAAGTTTTGCCCCAAGCCGGTGCTGCAGCATGTGCCGCATCTAACGCCTTATTAATATCAGCTTCGTTTCCACGGGCGATTTCACAAAAAACTTTTCCAGTTACTGGTGTGACATTCTCGAAATAGAGACCACTCGCTGGCTTGACGTACTCGCCACCGATCCAGTGGTCGTACCGACTCTTAAACGATGCTTTACTTCCAGGCAATCCGGGAGCAATGTAATCAGTCATTCTTCGCTTCTCCTTTTCAGCCACCATTTTGGGGGTGAGGGGAGATTACCCCTGAGAATCGAGAAGGGGAATGGGGGGTTTCCTGAGAATATACCGATTCAAAGAGCAAGCACCAATCCCCTGACCTATTGTTCAATTACCCGGGAAGCCTCCCAAATTTACTCTTCACCCTGTTCAATCAACTCAAGAAAAGGACGACATGAAAACCTCAATCAAACGCACCATCTCAACACTTGTTGTTGGGGCACTCGTCTCGACAAGTGCAGTCCTAGTCGGTCAGTCAGCTCAGGCAGCCCCACTTGGAACGAACTCGCTTGCTGCTGTCCTCACCGCCAAGAACTCTTTTGATACCAATGGCGCTAATTTCGACATTCTGACAGCCGCCATCCTTGCAGTCCTTAAGGCAAAACCGGCTTCACCAGTAAAGGTTCTCACAGATGGCACGGTGGCATTGACCGCCTTTATTCCCACTGACCGCGCCTTTCAAAACCTGGTTAAGGCATTGACCGGAAAGGCACCTGCCTCAGAGAAAGCTGCCTTCGCAACAGTTGCAGGTTTGGGAATCGATACAGTCGAGTCGATCTTGCTTTATCACGTCGTCCCGGGCGCTCCAATCCTGGCAAAGGATGCACTGAAAGCAAATGGCGCAGTTCTCAAAACCGCTCTTGCTGGCTCGACCTTTAAAGTGATGGTCAAGAGTGGCATGATCACTTTGGAAGATAACAACATGAAACTTGTGAATCCAAA
This sequence comes from Candidatus Nanopelagicaceae bacterium, assembly GCA_965658705.1. GTDB lineage: Bacteria > Actinomycetota > Actinomycetes > Nanopelagicales > Nanopelagicaceae > PALSA-747. The sequence goes on along the minus strand of CBFHTP010000008.1, from coordinate 3,438 downwards.
GGTGATCCTGTCAGCAACAGACATCAATAAGGGCAACATGCAGGTAGCACACGCAATCGATTTCGTATTGCAGCCTAAGTAGTACTGGTTAGAAAACGGAAAGTGGGGCTTGGTTTACCAAGCCCCACTTACGAATCGTACGAGTTACCCTATAAGCCGGATTCTGTTCTTCACCGAAGTGAAGTGATCATCATCCATCTTGTTACGTTATTGCTAACGTAATCGTGCAACCTACCTGATGCATTGAGCGAGCAGCTCTGCATCTTTTTGGTCTTGCTCCAAGTGGGGTTTGCCTACAACACATATCACTATGCGCAGTCGTGGTCTCTTACACCACGGTTTCACCCTTACTCCTTGATATCGATATTGCCATCAACATCGTGAAGCGGTCTATTCTCTGTGGCACTGTTCCCGCGGGTTACCCCGGGTGGCTGTTAGCCACCACCTTGCTCTTCGGAGTCCGGACTTTCCTCGAATCAGTTAGCAAGCTAACCGACCCGCGATGATCCAGGTAACTCTTTCGATTGGGATAAGGATACGGCAGGATCAGGGCATGCAAACTCACCGTTCCGTCGTTTATTCACGCAAGGGAGGTGCTGCCGCTAGCCAACCACTCGCAGTCTCTGCTGCGCTCTCGATTCTTGAGAAAGGCGGCACGTTTATAGATGCCGGGATCGCCTTGAGCGCTGTCATCTCGGTGGTCGAACCTGGGGCATCGCATCTTGGGGGTGATGCGTTTTTAATTACTCACCACGCTGGCACAAAGGAGAACCTTGCCTTTAACGCTTCTGGTGAAGCGCCGCACGACGCAACCATCCATGCCTTCCCCGATGGAATCCCGCTGCATGGCTACAAGGCCGGCACTGTTCCTGGGACCGTCTCTGCTTGGTTTGCAACTCATGAACGCTATGGAAAGTTATCGATGGCAGAAATATTGGCACCGGCGATTGATTATGCAGAGAATGGATTCCCGGCAAACACTGGTTTTGTTGGAAGAATTAAATGGCATCTTGAGCAGTATCCAGATACAAAACTCTTTGACCAAATGGGAATTGATAAAGATTTAAAGATCGGCGATCTTGTTAAACAGCCCGATCTTGCTTGGTCACTTCGCGAAATCGTTAAAGACGGTCGCTCTGCCTTTTACCAAGGTGAGATTGCGAAGAAAATAATCGCAGGTACCGATGGTTGGTTTAATAAGAGCGATCTTGATAATCACACAACAAGGGTCAGCGCACCGCTAACCGCAAAATATCGGGAATTCTTTGTCCACGGACAGCCACCGCCAACTCAAGGAATGATTTTGCTGGAAGAGTTGCTTCTGGCAGATAAAGTGAATATAAAAGAGATGAGTGAAGTCGATCGAATTCACTTTATGGTCGAAGCAAAGAAGATTGCTTTTGAAGATCGAAATTTGATCCTTGGAGATCCAGAAAAAGTCGAAGTTAATACCGACTCGATGCTCAACGCCGCTAACATTTCCAAGCGCCTTGCCGAGATCGATATGAAGAGGGCTAATAACGACGGGCAATCCCCTTCAGAAGGTAGCGACACGACATATTTCTTAGTAGTCGACGGCGAAGGGAATGCAGTTTCGTGGATTCAATCGGTCTTCCATGGCTTTGGCGCATCTTGGGCAATTCCTGGTACAGGTATCGTCATGAACAACCGCTTAACTGGATTCGTATTAAATCCAAAGTCGCCTAACTGCATCGAGCCAGGAAAACGTCCAGCACATACTCTTCAGGCATTTACTGTCTGCAATCCGGATGGTTCGCTGAAATATGTCGGTGGAACTCCTGGTGCAAATATTCAGGTACAGACTAATTATCAATTGGTCACTTCGCTGGTAGACCTTGGCATGAACGTTCAAGAAGTTGCCGAAGCCCCGAGATGGCAGCACTTGAGTGATCCATCTAGCTCAGCAGTTGAAGAACAACGCAAAGGTGTCCTCTCCGTTGAATCACGCTTTGGTCCTGATGTGATCGAAGGCTTAAAAGCTAAAGGTCATGATGTGAAAGAGATCGGTGCTTATGGTCATGGTTCTTCTGTTCAATTACTAGAAATTTTGAGCAATGGAACATTTGCGCTCGGATCAGATCCGCGCGCAGAGGGACATGCCGCCGGCATCTAAGCCCTTGGTCGCTCGCTCATACTCATAAGTGCCATCAGGCCATCAGAAGGCCAGATCTTGATGGTTGTGATGCTGCATGGTGCAATATCAACATGAAAAATGCTTTCAATCGGTGCGCCTAGCGCAACGGTTACCGCGCCTTTGATCACAACATTGTGAGTCACTACCACAATCTTTTTGCCGGGATATTCGTTGACCAAGTTCTGCATTCCGCCAGCAACCCGCTGCGTTGTCGCTGCATATGATTCACCGCCGCCTTGGGCGTACCAAGGATCGGAAACCCAAGCGCTAAATTCAGCGGGCATCTTTGCCTCAACTTCATCCGGTGTAAGGCCATCCCAGGAGCCAAATGAGGCTTCAAGCCAATCTTCACTAAATTCAGGATCTAGTTTTACAAACTTGCCAATCTCTTCTGCAGTATCTCGTGTGCGCCTCATGGGTGAAACGATGAAGTGGTCAGGTTCGCGAAGTGCAATCTCTTTTGCAACATCGCGTGCTTGCTCCCGGCCCTTCTCGGTCAGGCCTGGATTAGAGCCGCCACTACCTGAAAAACGACGCTCTGGCGTAAGCGGAGTTTCGCCGTGACGAATAAAGAAGATAGTGGTTGGCACCTCTGATGAAACTAGTCGCGAGTGTAAAAAGTTTTTTTGAACATAAGGCGTTACTTCAATCTCACCGTCCAGCGCTTTATTAGCTAGGCGATCAGCATGGGAGTTCTCATCTCGTGGAATCCATTGAAAAGTAACCAAGTTCATTGGGTGGCTATCTCGCGCGCGCTTTGCAAGCTCTCGCATATCTGGGTGCTTAATCTGCCAACGGCCAGACATCTGCTCGACAACCAATTTTGAATCCATTTTTACATCGACAGTAGCTTGCGGATCTAACTCGTGAACAGCTTCAAGTCCTGCAATCAGGCCACTATATTCCGCGACATTGTTGGAGGCGATCCCTATTGGTTCAAAGAGTTCTTTGAGGATCTTTCCATTTTCACTGACGACTGCGCCGTATGCAGCTGGCCCAGGATTGCCACGCGAACCCCCGTCTGCCGTGATCTGAAAGTGACGAGCCATTAAATTCTTACCAATATTCGGCGGCACTCTTCGCAGCGGATAATTTCATCTGTCTCTAGGCTCTTAATCCGCTCTACTTCAACAGCGTTGATGGTCAGGTGACACCCATCGCACTTGTTTTCGATAAGAAGTGCAGCGCCAACACCGTTCGCTGATTTGCGAACTTTCTCGTAGATCTCAAGCAGCGGCGCTTCAATTTGAGGGGCTACTTCTAACCGAGCAGCCTGTGCCTCA
>CBFHTP010000007.1:0-46448 GCA_965658705.1 Candidatus Nanopelagicaceae bacterium | reverse complement strand
TGACACTGGGGGACCCGGAGATAATGCGGGTAACGACCTAGTCGCGGTCGGGGTAGCACGTGCTAAGAAGAATTTTCATCTCAGTCAATTTGATCTGCGAGTCGTTGTGACCGATGGCAGTGAAAGAGATCGTCTAAAACGGCTACGGTTTCTAGCAAACGCTGGCTACAACGAGATCATCGCAGTGGGCACAGGCTACGCAAAATCTGTGGCAACCATAAGTCTTGAATTTCTTGACATCAACTTCTCGATTATTGATGACTCTACTAATTCAAACCTCAACGTGGCGAGCCTAGTTTTCAACGAAGCTCAGGGTGCCTACTTAGCAGGGACCTTAGCGGCTACTGCATCTAAGAGCGGCAAGGTTGCGTACCTCGGCGATGCTCAAAATCCTAAGTCGCAAATCTGGGCGAAAGCATTTTCAGATGGTGCGATTGCGAAGAATCCCATGATTAAAGTAACCACCTCAATCCCAGAAAATGGTTTAGTCACCGCCGCCACTTCAACTTTATTTGCGGCGAAGAACGATGTGCTTTATTCAACCTGGAGCGCTAACCCTGATGTTCTCAATCAAATTCTTGTTTTAAACACTGCGAAACAGTCAATGAAATTAATCGGTTTATTACCCGAGCAGTACTTCTTGCAATCTGCAAAATCAAAGGCAATCTTGCTAGGCGATGTCACGAAACGATATGACATCGCCGTTTATGACGCGATCTCATTGGGTCGTGTAGGACAGTTCTCACCCGACGTACTTCGAGAGAACCCCAATGTCTTTGGGCGCTTATACGGAGTGGCTGACGGTGGAATTACCTTGACACTGGCAGCGGCAGGCCAGAGCTACAAAGCGGCCATGAATTCGGTGAGCTCTGCTCTTAAGACTGGCAAAGTTAAGGTCGCCTGGTTCTGATCGGCCTGTAGCTCGATGTAACACTTCAGCTTTGCCTCGGTTCCGCTTGGACGAATAATTACCCGCAGGCCCTGGCCAAACCAGAGTCGAATTCCGTTTGTGGGTGGCAGGTTGTCTTGCGGCCTCGCCAGATCTTGCACATCAGTCAGAGGTAATCCGCCAATTGATGCTGGCGGCGATTTTCTAAACTTCTCCATAACCAATTCAATGTGAGATAAGTCCGCTACCCGAATGGAGATCTGCTCTGTTGCATGGAAGCCATACCGTTGCCAAATCTCTTCTAGATAAGCCGCGATCGAACTGCCTTGAGCCTTTAACTCACCAGCGATCTGAGTGAGCAAGAGTGCTGCCGAGATGCCATCTTTATCGTTCACTGATTTAGCATCTATTGCGTAGCCGAGCGCCTCTTCATAACCAAAGCGCAAATTTGGAATTTTCGCTAACCATTTGAACCCAGTGAGAACTTCGTGAAATTCGATCTCAAAACTGGCAGCGATCTTCTTCAAAATACTAGAAGAGACAATTGAATTTGCAAATGCCATGTCTTTGCAAGATTCTGGCAAGGTCGATGCGATGTAATATCCTAAAATTGCGCCGACTTCATCACCGCGCAACATCCGCCAGCCAACCATGGGATCATTGATCGCGCCGGCGCAACGATCTGCATCTGGGTCATTGGCAATCACAATGTCGGCGTTAATCTTCTTTGCCAACTCAAGTGAGAGATCAATCGCACCAGCTTCTTCAGGATTTGGGAAAGCGACTGTCGGAAAATCTGGATCCGGCTGACGCTGCTCTTCGACATAATGCAAATCAGTAAATCCAGCCTCGCTAAAAACTGCTGCAATGCTTTCGCTGCCAACCCCGTGCATTGCGCTGTAGACAATGCGAACAGGTAAGGACGAAGTTGAAAGTGCTGCTGTGGTTGCGACGTACTCTTCAAAAATTGAGTTATCGAGTACTTTCCAGCCTGCTGCTTTTGGTTGGACGGAATTAATTTTGGCAATTTCTGCAGCAATCTCGATATCTGCCGGCGTCACAATTTGTGAACCCTCGTAACGAATGCCATCAACCGTGCCACCTAAATAAACCTTGTAGCCGTTATCCATCGGTGGGTTATGGCTAGCAGTGACCATAATTCCAACATCAGCTCGCAGCGCATTGACGGCATAGGCAAGCAGTGGTGTGGCCATTGGCCTTGGGAGAACCGAGACTGTAATTCCAGCACCGGTTAATACTTGGGCGCTCTCTTCAGTAAAGTCTTCGGAGCCGTATCTAGCATCTCTTCCAATCACTGCAGTGGTGAGGCCTCTCGCCTTCATGTAAGCGGCGATACCTGCTGCTGCCCGTTGTACTACTGCTCGGTTCATGCATGAAGGGCCAGGCCCAATCGGTCCGCGCAATCCCGCTGTTCCAAATTGCAGAAACCCGTTAAATGATTGTGCTAGCGCAACTTCATTATTGTTATCAAGCCAATTTTGAAGCACAGCGGCATCTGTTGGAGAAGGATCGAGTGCAATCCATTCTTTTACTTGTGCAATGAGTTCGGGGCTAATAGTCATAGCTGTGGCAGAACTTGCGCTAATAGCGCACCCATACGTCCAGCCGCCGCCTTGCCCGCAACCATTACTTCGTCATGACTTAATTTTTCACCCGTCACACCAGCAGCAGCATTTGTTACAAGTGAGATACCAAGTATTTCGGCGCCGAGTGCATGCGCAGCGATTGCTTCGGGGACAGTGGACATCCCAACAAGATCTGCGCCAAGGGTACGGAGCATATTTATTTCGGCTGGAGTCTCATATGCCGGCCCGCGCCAGTGGGCATAAACACCTTCTGAAAGTGAAGGATCAGCTGCACTGACAATTGCACGAATTCGTTTGCTATAAAGATCTGTCAGATCAACAAAGTGGCCACCGATCAGTGGGCTCACACTAGTCATTGAAATGTGGTCACGGATTAATACCGGTTGACCAACCGAGAAATCACGATTGATCCCACCACAAGCATTTGTGAGTACGACAACTCGGCAGCCAGCCTTAACGGCAGTTCTTACGCCATGCACAACTGGTTCGATTCCCTTGCCTTCATAGAGGTGAGTGCGACCTAAGAAAACTAGCGCGCTAATGAGGCCGGTTGCCGTTGGTAGATCATATGAGCGAATGACGCTGCCATGACCAATGACCGTTGGCTCCAAGAATCCAGGCAGGTCGGTTGCGGGAAATTCATGTGTAGGTGTTCCTAGCGCATCAGCTGCTGAAATCCAACCAGAGCCCATGACTAAGCAGATCTCGTGGCTAGCCTTGCCGGTTATTTTAGAGAGTACTTGTGCGGCAGATTCGGCCGCTCCAATTGGGTCGGAATACAGATCGCTCATATGAGCAATTTAGTCGGCATCCTCGATAACGCACAATGCTGCGCCACTAGAAACGCTTTGGCCAACGTCGATGTGGAGCGCTTTGATGATGCCATCTCTGTGTGCGGTCAGTGGCTGCTCCATTTTCATTGCCTCTAAGACCACCACTAAGTCACCAATTTTAACAAGGTCACCATTGCCTTTGAGGATTTTTACGACTGTGCCCTGCATGGGGCTGGTGAGTGAGTTGCCAGATGCCTTGCTGACAACATTCGATTTAATTTTATGCCGTTTTAGCTGTTCAGCTTCAGAGTGCACGACAACTTCAAAACGCTTGCCATTAACTTCAGTAATAATCTTCTGCGAAGTTACCTTTGAAATTGCCACGCCTTCTTTGTAGGAAAAGGCTGGAATTTGATTATCAAATTCATTTTCAATGTAGCTCGTATAAACCTTAAAATCTTCAACAAAATTTGGATCTTCAAGAATTGCTGAGTGAAATGGAAGAGCAGTCGCAAGTCCACCAATCTTGAATTCCTTGAGTGCGCGCCTAGCCCTTGAAATTGCTTCGGCTCGAGTGGCCCCGGTAACGATGAGTTTGGCGAGCAGGGAGTCGAAGTGGGATCCAATGATGTGTCCGTGATCGAAGCCGGCGTCGATTCGCACGCCAGGGCCAGAAGGCGTCTCCCACTCGGTGATTGTTCCAAGTGAAGGCAAGAAGCCATTACCTGGGTCTTCACCGTTGATTCGAAATTCTAAAGAGTGGCCGCGGATAATAGGGTCAACCGGATTTATCGCTTCACCTGAGGCAATTTTAAATTGCTCTCTTACCAGATCGATTCCAGTCACTTCTTCTGAAACTGGATGCTCGACTTGTAGCCGAGTATTTACTTCGAGAAATGAGATTCTTCCGTCAAGACCAATCAGAAATTCACAAGTTCCGGCGCCAACATATTTTGCGGCCTTCATGATCGCTTTGCTTGATGAGTAAAGCTGTTCTAGTTGGGATTCGCTTAAGAATGGAGCAGGTGCTTCTTCGACCAACTTTTGGTGGCGCCGCTGCAATGAACAATCACGGGTTGAGACAACAACGGCGCTGCCGTGGCTGTCTACAAGAACCTGGGTCTCAACGTGACGGGGTTTAACAAGGTATTGCTCGACAAAGCATTCACCCCGGCCAAAGCCGGTGATCGCTTCTCGGACCGCTGATGCAAATAACTCTGGAATCTCTTCTAGCGTGTGGGCGATTTTTAAACCACGCCCGCCGCCTCCGTGCGCCGCTTTAATCGCAACTGGCAGGCCGTACTGCTTAGCAAAATCAATAATTTCTTGTGGGTCAGATACTGGATCGGTTGTTCCGGCAACCAATGGCGCCCCTACTTCTGCCGCAATTTTTCGTGCCGAAACTTTATCGCCGAGCAATCGAATCGCAGCAGGTGAGGGACCAATCCACACGAGTCCAGCGGCAATCACTTTCTCTGCAAAATCTGCATTTTCAGAGAGGAAGCCATAGCCAGGGTGTAACGAATCTGCGCCAGATTTCTTTGCAATTTCGATAATTTTCTTTTGATCAAGATAACTTTCGGCGGCCGAGAGCCCATTGAGCGCATACGCCTCATCTGCGATTTCTACATGGAGGGCGCTACGGTCTTCATCAGAGTAAATGGCAATTGAGCGAATGCCGTGATCTCGGCAAGCGCGAGCAACACGAACGGCGATCTCACCACGGTTTGCAATGAGCACAGCTTGAATCGGAGTGCTCACAGTAATTCGCTCCATTCAATTCCTAAATTGATCATGATTTTTCGAAGAGTTGGTAGAGATAACCCAATGATGCCACTGGGATCTCCCTCAATATGAGTGATGAATGGAGCCGACCGTCCGTCGAGAGTGAAGCCGCCAGCAACGTGAAGGGGTTCACCGCTCGCTACATAATCTTCAATTTCTCGGTCGCTCATGGCGGCAAAAGTAACCTTTGAGGTAGAAATATCAGATACTTCCAGGCCTTGTCTGGTGTCGATTACGCAGTGACCAGTATGCAGATAACCAGATTTTCCTCGAACCGCTTTTGCCCGAGCGATCGCAACCTCAGGAGTAAGCGGTTTGCCAAGATTCTCGCCTTCAAATTCAAAACTTGAATCGCAGCCAATGATGAGTGCATCTGCACCAATTTCATCGGTATAGTTATTTTTGACCGTGTGCGCTTTCATGATTGCAAGCGCCAAGACCATCTCAGCCGGCTTTAATGTGAGAATTTCTGAATCTTCTTCATCAACCCCACTGACCAAAACTTCATGTTTGATTCCAGCCGACTGGAGCAGCTTTGCACGAGATGGTGAAGCTGATGCCAGAATAACTTTGTGTCTACTCATGAGGGGGTCGTTCCCCACTTGCTCGGAAGTGAGCTTCGAGTTTTAAGCCGAGCCCAAGAAGCGCGATATTTCTTATCAGGATTTGAAGTTTTTTGTAGCTCACGAATAGCTCGTGAGATCGCTACATACTCTTCTCGAGTGGGATCTGCGGAGAGGATTGTAAGTCTTTTCCCAAAAAGCATTAGAGCGGAATATTTCCGTGCTTGCGAGTTGGGAGATCGACGCGCTTATTTCGTAGCGCACGAAGCGCAAGTGTAATTTCGCGACGAGTTTGATGGGGTTCAATCACTGCATCAATAATTCCTTTATCGGCAGCGATATATGGATTGAGTAGCTCATCTTCATAGGCTTTGATAAAACCAGCGGCAGTCGATGGATCGGCAGCGATCTCACGTCGATGCAGAATATTGACGGCGCCTTGTGCTCCCATGACCGCGATCTGCGCTGATGGCCATGCCAAGTTGATATCAGCGCCAAGTTGTTTAGATCCCATCACGATATAAGCGCCGCCATAAGCTTTTCGGGTAATGACAGTGATGAGCGGAACAGATGCTTCACCATAGGCATAAATTAACTTTGCACCGCGACGAATAATTCCATCCCATTCTTGCTCTGTACCAGGTAAGAAGCCAGGCACATCGACGAGGGTAAGAACTGGAATGCCAAAGGCATCGCAGAGCCGGACGAACCTAGCGGCTTTCTCTGACGCATCGATATCAAGTGTCCCCGCAAATTGGGAGGGCTGGTTGGCAATAATTCCAACTGAATAACCTTCTACTCGACCAAAGCCAACCAAAATATTTGGCGCAAAGAGGGCGTGCACTTCAAGAAAGTCATCTTCATCGAGGATCGCTTCAACGAGTATCCGCATGTCATAAGGCTTGCTGGCATTGTCTGGGACGAGCGAGTCCAGCGCCCGGTCCGATGGCGCAATATCCATTGATTCCGTCGCTTGATAGGTCGGTGAATCCTCGAGGTTATTTGAGGGCAGATATGAGAGAAGCGCCTTCACATATTTGAGGGCATCATCTTCATTTTCGGCCAAGTAATGCGAATTACCTGTCTTGCTGGAGTGGGTGAGTGCCCCGCCCAGCTCTTCCATCGCCACCTCTTCACCAGTGACTGCCTTGATCACATCAGGGCCGGTGATGAACATATTTGAGGTCTTATCGACCATGATGACGAAATCCGTAAGCGCCGGTGAATAAACGGCGCCACCAGCCGATGGCCCCATGATGACTGAAATCTGAGGAATTACGCCAGAAGATTTGACGTTACGTTTGAAAATTTCGCCATATAAACTTAGCGCTGCGACGCCCTCTTGAATTCTTGCGCCGCCAGAATCGTTGAGGCCAATCAGGGGGATTCCACTCTTGAGTGCAAAATCCATTACTTTAATTATCTTCTTACCAGTCATCTCACCAAGTGAGCCACCTTTAACTAAAAAGTCTTGAGAGTAAAGTGCGATTTGCCTGCCATCAATTGTTGCGTAACCGGTGATGACGCCATCGTCAATCCGAGCATCGAGTTCAACAAATGAACCGTCATCAACTAACGAGTCGATTCGTTCGCGTGCAGTCTTCTTACCTTCTGCATGGCGCTTCGCAATTCTTGCAGCTAACTCATCACTCACGGGAGTAGGTTACTACGGTGGACCTCGATCAACGAAGTATTAATGACGCTCTTAACGGGCGTTACTGGAGAGTAACGCTCATTGATAAAATCGATTCTACGCAAAGCGGGATCAAAGTATCGAATCCAGTTCATGGTGATGTGCTTGTCACCAACTATCAGAGTGCTGGTCGCGGACGCCAAGATCGCGATTTTGAAGCGCCAGCAGGCAGCGCACTTCTCTTCTCTGCATTTGTGCAACCCAAACGAGATCGTTCAGAGTGGGGATTTATTCCACTGATTGCCGGGTTTTCTGTTGCAGAAATATTAGGCATTGAATTCTATTCGAAGTGGCCGAATGACATTTTAAGTGACCTTGGAAAAGTTGGCGGAATTCTCTGCGAAGTTCATGGTGATGGAGTAATTATTGGGATTGGGATCAATGTCGCGATGACGCAAGATCAATTACCCGTGCCCACGGCCTCATCGATTTTTCTCACTACCGGCAACGCCCCAGATCGAAGCGAGCTATTGATAAAAATATTAAATGAGATCGCATTTAACCTGCGCGATTGGGAGGCAGGCGAGGATTTAATCGATGATTATTTGGACTCAAGTGCAACCATGGGAAAGTCGGTCAGCGCTCTATTGCCAGATGGCACGTCGATTGAAGGCGTTGCTATCGGAATCTCAGCGCAGGGCGAGCTCTTGCTAGCCGATGGCAGCGTCATTAGCGTTGGCGATATTTCTCACCTCAACCTAAAATAACTAAAATTAACTAAAATTAACTAAACTAGCGATGTGAACTTCCCAACTATCGGAGTTATTGGTGCTGGTCAATTGGCACGAATGATGGTTGCACCGGCCACCGATCTGGGCGTCAATCTCAAAGTATTTGCGGTAACGCCTGATGATTCTGCGGCTCAAGTCTGTGACTATGTTCTTGGTAATTATAAAGATTTTGCGGCTGTTCTTGCTTTTGCCGAGAGCGTTGACGTTCTTACTTTCGAACACGAACAGGTGCCACAATCGGTCATTCGAAACCTTGAAGTTGCTGGCATCAAGGTTTATCCAAGATCAGATTCTTTTATCTTCAGCCAAGATAAATTTGCAATGCGCGAAAAGATGGCATCACTCGCACTGCCAAACCCTCTTTACGAACGTTTCGATGGCGGCGTTCCTTCTCTGCCATTCCCATTGATCGCAAAGGCACCGACTGGTGGATATGACGGACGTGGGGTCTGGTTAGTTCACTCGCAAGAGGAGTTAGACGCGCTTCCCACTCCGCTCTTACTTGAAGAGAAGTTAGATTTTGATCAAGAGATCGCCATCATGGTTGCTAGATCCCCTCATGGACAGGCGGCTACTTGGTCACCAACGCTTACGATCCAGGAAGATGGAATCTGTACTACAACAGTTACTCCAGTTCCAGATATCAGCGATGACCTTTCAATTCGGGCGAGTGAGATCGCGCTTAAAATTGCAGCGGGCATCAATTTAGTTGGGGTAATGGCGGTCGAGTTATTTCAGATTGGTGACAAGTTCATCATCAATGAGTTGGCGCTTCGCCCTCACAATTCGGGCCACTGGAGTATTGAGGGTTCAGTCACTTCACAATTTGAGCAGCACCTTCGTGCGATTCTAGATCTGCCGCTCGGTCAAACTTCGCGCACTGCAGAGTGGGCCGTCATGGGCAATATCTTGGGCGCTGAGAAGACCGATATGTATCGCCCTTATCTGCATTTGATGGCCCGCACGCCAGCACTCAAGTTTCATCACTACCGCAAAGAGGTAAAGCCGGGCCGCAAAATTGGCCACGTCACTTTATGCGGTGATGATCTCGTAGAATTACTCTCAGAAGTACGTCACGCAGTCGACTATTTGAGCGGAGCGATCGATGAGTAAGCAAGTAGCGATTGTCATGGGATCTGATTCCGATTGGTCAGTGATGGAAGATGCAGCGACTGTGCTGGATTCGTGCGGAGTAACTTACGAAATTGACGTGATGAGCGCACACCGCACTCCTGATGAGATGCTCGCATTCGCGCATGGCGCAGTAAGCGCTGGCTACAAGGTGATCATTGCCGGCGCAGGTGGTGCTGCTCATCTGCCAGGAATGATTGCTGCGGCAACAACACTTCCGGTTATTGGAGTCCCGGTACCTTTAAAGTATTTAGATGGCATGGATTCACTTCTCTCGATCGCGCAGATGCCAGCGGGAATTCCCGTTGCAACTGTTGGGATCGGCAATGCTAAGAATGCCGGTCTGTTGGCGGCTCGAATCATCGGCACTTTTGATGCTGCTGTTTCAGTGAGTGTTGGTGCGTTGATGGAGAGCGCTCGCAAAGAGTCTCTGGAAAAAGGGAAGAATTTACGAGCTAAAAAAAATCAGCGAACTGGTTTTTAATTCGTGTCAGTTCGGCCGAGCGCGCGGACTTTCCAGCCGGCCGACTGCCACACGCTTCGATCGAGTGCGTTGCGACCATCGATTAAGATTGCACTTTTAACTAATTTTTTCATGGCAATCGGATCTAGTTCTCGGTAAATCTTCCATTCGGTGAGATGAAGAACAATCTCTGCTCCTTCCAGACACTCTTCGATATTTGTTGTATATCTAAGCGCTGGAAATCTTGCTGAAGCTGGACCGGTTGCTTTTGGATCATGTACGACAACGTTTGCACCAGCTGCATGAATTTGTACTGCGATATCTAGTGCGGGCGAGTCGCGCACATCATCGCTATCTGGCTTAAACGCAGCTCCAAGGACTGCCACTTTTTTACCAAAAAGATCCTGTGACAAATCACTACGAACGAGGTCGATTACTCGAGTTCTCGCACGCATGTTGATTGAATCAATTTCACGTAAGAATTCAAGTGCCTGCTTTGCACCCAACTCTTCGGCTCGGGCCATAAATGCACGAATATCTTTTGGCAAACATCCGCCACCAAATCCAATGCCTGCTTGAAGAAAACGACCACCGATGCGTGGGTCGTAGCCAATTGCTTTAGCTAATACCGTGACGTCTCCGCCGGCTGCCTCACAAATTTCGGCCATTGCATTAATAAATGAAATTTTTGTAGCTAAGAATGAATTAGCAGCTACTTTGACCAGTTCGGCAGTTGGAAGATCCGCACGTACCCAAGGAGTTTCGGCCGCAAGATTTTTTGCATAGACCTCTTTCAGAATATTTTCAGCACGATCACTTGTCACACCGACAACGAGCCGGTTTGGGGTCAGCGTGTCCTCAACTGCAAAGCCTTCGCGCAAAAATTCTGGGTTCCACGCTAAATCGAGCTGATCGTTAATCTCAAGCAAGGTAGAACGTAGCGCTGCTGCGGTTCCAACTGGAACCGTCGACTTTCCTACAACCAATGAACCATTCTTCGCGACCGCTGCGAGGGCGAGGAGCGCAGAATGAACATAGACGAGATCTGCAGCAAGCCCATTTTTTACTTGTGGGGTACCTACGCAGATGAAGTGGACGTCACAGTCTCTCGCTGCCTCGAATGAGTCCGAGAAAGTGAGTCGGCCAGTTGTGAGTTCGCTGGCAAGTAACTCTTCAAGACCTGGCTCATAGAATGGGATTTTTCCACTTTTCAATGTGGCAATTTTTGATGGGTCAACATCGATGCCGACGACTTCGAAGCCTAAGCTCGACATACATGCGGCATGGGTGGCACCGAGGTAGCCGGTACCAATCACAGAGATTTTGAGTGCCATTACCTCTGATAGTAGTACGGGCTAGCGGTACCGTTGGGGTTATATGGATACTTTTAAGCACCCGGGTGTTTCAGTAATCCTGCCCATCCTTAACGAAGAACGGTTCTTAGCCGACGCGGTTCAGGCGATTCTTCATCAGGATTATGCGGGAGAGCTCGAAATTATTCTTGCGCTCGGGCCTTCAACTGATCTCACTCATCAGATCGCAGCGGATCTGGCTAGAAAAGATTCACGAATTGTTCTTGCTGAAAACCCGACTGGGCGTACTGCCGCTGGGCTGAACGCAGCAATTCACAAATCGCGCTTCGAGATTATCTGCCGCATCGATGGCCATGCCGAGATATCAAAGAGCTACATCACCGATGCAATTTCGATTATGAATAAGACTGGCGCAGTCAATGTTGGCGGCGTGATGGCAGCAGTAGGTCAGAGCAATTTTGAGAGAGCTGTTGCAACGGCAATGCGCTCACCTCTGGGCGTTGGTGCATCGAGGTTTCATACCGGGGGTACCGCAGGTCCCGCAGATACCGTTTACCTTGGGGTCTTCAAAAAGGCTGCACTAATAGCGATCAATGGCTACGACGAACGTTTTATAAGAGCGCAAGATTGGGAGCTCAATTATCGACTGCGCGAAGCAGGTGGCATCATTTGGTTTGACCCAAAGCTTGAAGTTATTTATCGGCCTCGGCCTTCACTGCAGACGCTGGCAAAGCAATATTTTGAATATGGTAGGTGGCGCAGGGTTGTCACAAGAAGTCATGCGGGTACAGTGAACCGTCGATATCTAGCACCTCCAGTAGCAACACTTATTATTTTTACCTCGTTAATCATGGGTTTAGTGCAGCCGATCTTCTTAATCCCAGCGCTCACTTACGCCGCAGGTGTACTTGGCGGAGCTTTGCTCATTGGTAAGAGTGTGATCGAAAAAATTACGCTACCCGCGGTGCTAGCTACGATGCATATTTCGTGGGGGATCGGCTTTCTTACTTCGCCTAAGCGGCTCATTTCGTGAAGCGATTAGCCACCTCGTTATTTTTGACGCTCACAGCCGTTGCCGGGGCAATTGCCCCGACAATTGCAAGTGCTGATGCACTGCCTCCTCGGTTTGTTATCACTGGATCCGGTTTTGGTCACGGCGTTGGAATGAGTCAAATTGGCGCAAAGGGCTTTGCTCTTGAGGGAAAATCAGCTCCAGATATTTTGGCTTATTACTTTCCAGGAACAACTCTCTCAACTCTTTCAACAGCACCCGATATCCGAGTGAACATTGGGCATCAACTCACATATGCAGCAGGTACTGGCGCCGAACTGACTACTTCAGGGTCTACCTACCCAATTGGTTCTACTCTTAGATTTTCTGCGATCGGAAAGACTATCTCAACCACAATTGCTGTTAAAGGTCTGCCAACAAAAGTCTTGCCAAGTGCCATAACCCAAACTCTTACCTGGAACGGCTTACTCAATATTGCTGGCATGAAGTTGAAATATGGAGTGGTTAATCTAAAAAACGTCGCCGGAAAATTAGAAGTAACTCTGACCTTGAAACTGGATTCAGAATACCTCTACGGTGTGAGCGAGATGTCTTCCTCGTGGCCAGATGCTGCTCTGCAAGCACAGGCGATCTCATCTCGCACATATGCGATCGCTCGAATGGGCACCATCAAAAAAGAGTGTGACTGCAATCTTTACTCCAGCAAATTTGATCAAGTTTATGCTGGCTATACAAAGGAGGCCGAGACCGCTTACTTCCCGATGTGGAAGAGTGCGGTTGATCAAAGTTCTAGCCAATATATTACTTTTAACAACGCTCCCATCAGCGTGTACTTCTCCTCTTCAACAGGTGGGATCACCCAAAAATCACAAGATGTCTGGGGAGTTGATTACCCGTACTTAACAAATGTTGCAGATCCCTATAGTTTGGATCTGGTCCTGAATCCAACATATGCACATTGGCAGCGAGTTATTAATCAAGCAGATATGGCTGCTGCATTTGGGCTATCTGATGTTGCTTCTCTTCAAATAGATTCTCGAACTTTGGCTGCCGCGGTCTTGAGCATCACCGCTACTTCAACAGCAGGTACCCAAAAAACACTGCCAGTCGGAGATTTTAAAACGAAGCTTAAAATTCCTGCCTCATGGTTTCAAATCAATTAGATTAATTTGATTAATTAGCGTGCAGGATTGAATTGAGACCTTCCCACGTTCCGGTTTTGGGTAGCGCTTCTAGTGCGCCACTTTCTGAGTTGCGCCGGAAGAGCAAATTATTTGCGCCAGATAACTCTCGTGCTTTGACAGTCGTTCCATCAGGTAAAGAAATCTTTGAACCGGCAGTGATGTAAACGCCAGATTCAACGATGCAATCATCACCAAGTGAAATACCTACGCCAGCATTTGCCCCAAGCAGTGAGCGCTCACCTATCGAAATAACTTCTTTACCGCCACCTGAAAGTGTTCCCATGATGGATGCACCGCCTCCGATATCGCTGCCATCTCCTACAACAACGCCGGCGCTAATTCGACCTTCAACCATTGATTTTCCGAGTGTGCCGGCGTTGAAGTTGACGAAGCCTTCATGCATGACAGTTGTACCTGATGCCAGATGCGCACCGAGCCGAACTCGGTCAGCATCTGCAATTCGGACACCTTCTGGGATGACGTAATCAACCATCCGCGGAAACTTATCAACGCCATACACGGTGAGCGTTCCGTACTTTGCACGAAGCCTGGCTGCGGTGATTTCGAAGTCAACGAGTGAGCATGGTCCGGCAGATGTCCAGGCAACGTTGGTGAGTAAGCCAAAGAGACCATCGAGATTTTGACCGTGAGGTTTAACTAATCTGTGGGAGAGAAGGTGAAGGCGAAGGTATGAATCTTGCGCACTTGCTGGCGCGCTATGTATTTCAATTTCGCAATCAACAATGTTTTTTGTGATGTTGCGGATGGGATCAGCGCCAAGAAACTCAGAGCGATCTGGAGCTACGTGTTCGGCGAGCGTTCCGAGGCCAACCTGGAGGTACCAGGTATCAAGAACCTCCCCGTTAGCGGCGATCGTTGATACGCCATATCCATAAGCCTTCATGGGCTTAACCTAGCAAACCTCAACTAGAGTGGGTCTATGCGAATCTCGGTTTATTGTTCATCCGCTCCAGATTTAGATCCGGGTCTCATAGATTTTGCCTACGAATTGGGAAAGGCGATCGCAGCTGCCGGCCATGATCTTGTGTGGGGCGGCGCAAAAGTTTCGATGATGGGCGCGGTCGCACGAGGAGCCCGAGAAAATGGTGCACAAACAATTGGCGTAATTCCTCACTCGCTTGTCACCCGCGAAATTCAAGATCCAGATGCAGCGGAGCTTCACTTAGTTGACACGATGCGTGAGCGCAAAGCAAAGATTGAAGAACTCTCTGATGCCTTTATTACACTTCCCGGCGGAATCGGGACGCTGGAAGAGTTCTTCGAAATTTGGGTGGGAAGGTACTTAAACTTTCATAACAAACCAGTCGTGATTCTGGATCCGGTCGGGGCTTATGGACCGCTCAAAGGCGCCCTTGAACATTTAGCCACGCATAACCTCATGAAGAGCGGTCAGAGTGAGTTGGTTTTTTGGACGAGCGAGATTTCAGAGGCACTGCGCTCTTGCTCTGGCGGGTAACCTTTAGACCATGGCTTCCCGGGATCACGACCAAGAAAGCCCAAAGAGCCCGATTCCTCAGAAAAGTATCGCCGATTTATTGGCCGAGTTACCCGATGAAGAGCGGATCATTCTGACCCTTCATTACATGCGGGGATTGTCAAGCGCGAAGATCGCTGGCGCCCTCGGAGTTCCAGAGCGCGCAGTCGATGGCGTAATCACGCGTGGAAAGGCAGCTCTGCTCGCAGCTCTTAGCCAACCTGAATAAACCTGAATAAGCCAGAGTAAGCCGCTTCCTCGATTTCTCTCACTTGGCTTAATGCGAGATACTTCTCCAATGGCTGCTATGAAACCCCGCACTGGTGATGGTCCAATGGAAGTCTCCAAAGAAGCCCGCAGTTTTGTGATGCGGATCCCGCTCGAAGGTGGCGGGCGACTTGTCGTCGAACTCAATGCCGAAGAGGCGACCAATCTCAGCAACGCCCTTCAGGCCGCTGTCGCTCTCGTCAAGAAGTAATTCAACCCTTTCAACCCTTTCAACCCTTTCAACCCTTTAAAGTCCTTTAAGTTTATTTAAGAGGGCCTGACTGTAGGGTCAGGGTGTGAAGAGAGCCCAGCCTCCAGTACTCAACTGCTCCAAGAATTTTGAACTCTCTATCTTTGATATTGCCGGACCCGCTCGTTCTAAGGTTGATGCTGGCGAGAATATAAAAGGTGGAACCGCGCCGACAGTTCGCCTCTTCATTGATTGGATTAAATCACTGTGAATTCCCCAGTAAGCGCCTTCGGAAATCGCGGTGATATGACCGCTTACTCAGAGAGTTTTGTGCGGGAAGATTTCTTTATGCAACAAGCCCGTACCAATGGTGCCGAAATTGCAACAGTTGATCCAAGTCCAGCGGTTGGTGGCTTACTTCATTATGCAGCCGCGCAACTTCAAGCCAAATCTGTTGTAGAGATTGGAACTGGCTCTGGCGTGAGTGGTTTGTGGTTATTCCAAGGAATGCCAGCAGATGGGGTGCTTACAAGTATTGATACCGAACGTGAGATTGCAACTAACGCAAGGAGTATCTTTGAAGAGGCGAGTATCCCGGCTACTAGGTTTAGATTGATTAGCGGACCCGTTAGGGAAGTTGTCTCAAAATTAGCCGATGATAATTACGATTTGATTGTTATTCGTACATCTCAAGATTTGCTTGATTTGGTGCACGAGGCCCACCGAATGTTGCGCAGAGGCGGCACGCTCTTCATCGATCACGCCCTGAGTGGTGGCAAGGTGGCAGATCCCACTCAGCGGGACTTTGAATCAATCTCCCGCAGGGATGCAATTCGTGCAATCAAAGAGGATTCCCGCTGGAGTTCGACGCTGCTTCCTATCGGAGCCGGAGTACTTCTTGCCAGCAAATTTTAAGTTTTGCTCGGTAGGATAGAAATTATGAGTGAATCTGAGGTAACTCCTCCAGCCCTAACGAGCCTAACAACCCCAACAGTCCTAACAGTCCCAACAGCTCAACCAGCTGCGCAACCTTGGTGGGTATCGCCAACTCCAGTTCAAGAGGTAAATTCCCGCTCCAAGTTTTCGCGTATGACTGGACCGGCAATTTCAATTCGACTCGCACTTGCGATGGCACTTATCGCTGGTGGAATCGGAGCAGTTGTCGATCGTGCGCTTACCTTGCACAATTCAAACCTTGTTTCAACGACAAAGAGCATTGAGCGGGCACCGGATTCAATCGCAGCGATCGCGGCCAGGGTTTCGCCATCGGTTGTTTCAATTGATGCGCAGACCCCACAAGGTGGCGATACCGGCTCTGGCTTCTTTATTGAAAGCAATGGCACGATTTTGACAAACAACCACGTGATCGAGGGCTCAGTTGCGGCCGGTGGCTCGATTACCGTCAATCTTGCAAATGGAAAGAGTTATCCAGCAACAGTCCTTGGCCGAGATTCTTCTTACGACTTAGCGGTCTTAAAAATTGGCGTCACCGATGCGCCAGCACTTCAACTTGGTAATTCAGATAACGCATTAGTTGGTGACCCAGTACTTGCGATCGGCTCACCGCTTGGACTTGCTGGAACCGTGACATCAGGAATCATTTCAGCAAAGAATCGCCCAGTAACCTCAGGTGGAAGTGGTTCACAGAACTCATTTATCAACGCGTTACAAACAGATGCCGCTATCAATCCAGGAAATTCCGGTGGCCCACTTGTTGATTTGAGCGGGGCGGTGATTGGCGTCAACTCGGCTATTGCAACTCTCTCTCAAAGTTTTTCAAGTCAATCCGGTTCGATTGGACTTGGCTTTGCAATTCCCATCAATCAGGCGAAGCGCACTGCAGAACAACTCATCAAAAATGGCAAAGCAACCTATCCGCTGATTGGCGTCTCACTAGACACAACCTTCACTGGTTTTGGCGCGAAAATTGCAAATACTCCAAAGGGAATTTTGAGTGGGGGACCAGCCCAGCAAGCGGGCCTAAAGCCTGGTGACATCATCACCGCCATTGATGGACATGCAGTAGCAAATGCCGATGAATTAATCGTCGCAGTCCGCGCGCACAGCGTGGGCGATCGAGTAAGGATTTCCTACCAGCGAGGTTCAACATCCAACAGCGCCTCACTCAAGCTGATTGCTGCCAAGTAGCGCGAACGAGTAGCCGCTGGCTAATCGAGGTAGGCTTCCAACATGTTCAACATCGGAGCCGGCGAGTGGATCGCACTGATGGTCATTGCCGTGGTCCTGGTTGGACCAGATCGGTTGCCTCATGTGGCGAGTGAAGCCGCCAAATGGGTTAAAAAGTTTAAAGAGATGACCTCCAATGCAACTGCCGAGCTCAAAGAAAACCTTGGCCCCGGCTTTGAAGATCTCAACATCACCGACCTCAACCCCAAAAAGTTTGTTCAAAAAACTATCAACTCAGCTATGGAAGATGCCGTCCCGATCGCAGAGCTGAGAGAGATTCAACAGAGCGCGAAGATCGATCCAGATCTCCTATGAGTCAACTGCTTGTTGATCAGATTCACGCAGAGCTAGCGAAGATTTCTGATCCAGAACTTCACCGCCCACTTCCTGATTTAGGAATGGTGGAGTCGGTTTCGGTAGTGGATTCAATCGCGATCGTCACAATCTTGCTCACCATATCTGGCTGCCCAATGCGAGATCGGCTAACAAAAGATCTCACTGAATCCATAGAAGCGATCGCCGGAATTTCTCGGCTAGACTTGACCTTTGGTGTCATGAATGAAGAGCAGCGAAATAATGTAAAGAAGATTATGCGCGGTGGTCGTGATAAATTCATTCCATTTGCGCAGCCTGATTCCCTCACTCGAGTGCTCGGAATTGCATCTGGCAAAGGTGGCGTTGGAAAATCTTCCGTCACAGTAAATCTTGCGGTTGCGGCCGCGCAAAAAGGTTTAAAAGTTGGAATTCTTGATGCCGATGTTTATGGTCACTCAGTTCCGCGATTGATGGGAATCTTGGGGGAACGCCCTACCGCGATTGACCAATTTTTTATCCCGATCGAAAAATATGGCGTAAAAGTTGTTTCAATGGAGATGTTCAAGCCAGAACGTTCTGATCCGATTGCTTATCGTGGACCGCTTCTGCACAGAGTCCTTGAGCAATTATTGAGCGATGCGTATTGGGGAGATCTCGATCTTTTGCTATTAGACCTCCCACCTGGAACTGGGGACATTGCAATTTCACTCGGACAACTTCTTCCGGCCTCTGAAATTATTGTTGTGACAACACCACAAGTTGCAGCCGCTGAAGTTGCAGAACGTGCCGGTCGGATCGCGCATCAGCTGAAGCAACAAATTCTAGGCGTTGTTGAAAATATGTCAGATGTAGCCTGTCCTAAGTGCGGTGATCCAATCTCTCTCTTCGGATCTGGTGGTGGAGCAGAGACATCAAAGCGGCTCTCAACCCTTGTTGGATCTGATGTCCCATTGCTTGCCTCGATCCCATTCGACGTTAATCTGCGTGAAGGTGGCGATGATGGCGAGCCGATTGTGCTCGCCAATCCTGCGGCCCCAGCAAGCAAGGCGGTCGATGAACTTTTGATGAAGTTACTTCGTAGATCGAAGTCGCTAGTGGGCGTGCCACTCTCACTTCACACGTAAGATTGATCCATGAAGCAATCTACACTTACTCGCAAGAGTATTAAAGATTCGTTGGTCTCTGTCGCTGGTTTGATCGGGCGCCCGATTCGCGATCAATCAGGCATCGATATCGGAACTCTGCTCGACATAGTGGTTCGTCATGATGATGCGGCATATCCACCAGTCTCTGGTCTGATCGTAAAAGTAGGCCAGCGCAGGTCATACATCAAAGGCGCGCGAATCTCTAAAATTTCTAAAGATGAAATTACACTTTCATCACTACGAATTAATTTGGAAGAATTTTCCAGACGTGATGGGGAGTCTCTCCTTGATGCAGATGTGTTAGATCACCAGATTGTTGATGTTGATGGACTTCGAGTTGTACGTTCTTCAGATCTTTACCTGGCAGAGTTAGAAAATGAGTTTCGACTCGTTGGTGTTGATATTTCATTTGTATCCTTTATACGCAGACTCTTTCCAGGTTCGTTAAGTCGAAGGCCAACACCTGAGCATGTCTTGGATTGGTCAACTATCGCTTCACTAACAAGTGGTTCTGGTGTGCTTCGTACTGCTGGTCATCGCGCAAAA
The DNA here is from genome assembly GCA_965658705.1 of Candidatus Nanopelagicaceae bacterium. Lineage (GTDB taxonomy): Bacteria > Actinomycetota > Actinomycetes > Nanopelagicales > Nanopelagicaceae > PALSA-747. The sequence continues at coordinate 27,159 of CBFHTP010000007.1, read as the reverse complement.
CTTTCACAGCTTCGCCCTGCTGATCTTGCTGATCTCCTGGAAGATCTTGCTGGCCGCGAGCAAAGCGCCTTCGTCGAACTTTTGGAGCCAGATGTTGCTGCTGACGCTTTAGAAGAGATGGAAGATGAGGATCTGCAGAGCCTGCTCCGTGGATTGCCAGCTGAGAAAGCCGCCGCTCTGCTTGAGTTGATGGAACCGGATGAGTCTGCCGAGGTCTTACGTGATCTAGATGTTGATTTTCGTGAAGCAATTTTGGATGAGATGGATAAGGGAGTTGCAAAGCAACTTCGCCACCTTGCTTCACTCGATGCGCAAGTTGCAGGCGGCATGATGACACCACATATGCTGGTCGTGAAGCAGAGCGACACAATTGGGCACGCTCTCAAGTTATTGGTGGAGCATCGCCAACGTGATGTGGTTGATGGCGTTCTCGTCGTGGACTCCAAAGGGCTATTACTAGACCATATACAGACAATTGAGTTAGTCGCAGCAAAGCCAACTGCCGAAGTCTCAACTTTAATCGCTCCGCCATTCCCAACTACTGTGCAAATCGATACCCCACTCGATGAGGTGATTGAAGAATTTTCGAATAACCGTGGTTCATCTATTGTGGTCACTGATGCAAAAGGAAGGCCGATCGGTCGAATATTGGCGGATGATTTGGTAGATGCTCTGACTTCTGATGAGTCATACTCATGATTGCACCAAAGAAGCTTCGAGTAGCTGCATTTCTCTCTGTCATGGGGCCAGGTTTACTTGCCGGGCTCTCTGATGATGATCCAGCCGGTATCACGACGTACTCTCAGCTCGGTGCAAAGTACGGATACCAACTGCTCTGGGTGCTACTGATCTCGACCCTGGCTTTAATCATTTTCCAGGATCTTGGCGCACGGATTGGTGTTGTCACTCGTCAAGGTCTACTCGGATTAGTTCGCCAAAAATATGGCGCCAGATCAGGAATCCTCTCTGCTGGCGCGCTCGTATTAGCAAACATTGGAACCATGACAGCCGAGTTTGCTGGCATCGCCGCCGCTGGGCAACTCTTCGGAATTTCAAAATATATTTCGGTACCGGTTGCCGCGCTCTTAGTTTCGTTTCTGGTTTTACGTGGATCATTTGCTCGCGTTGAAAAAGTTTTCTTTGCGCTCTGCTCTGTCTTTTTGGCATACGTCATCGCAGGTTTTATGTCCCACCCACATTGGGGTGAAGCGTTTAAGGGCATGGTCGTGCCTTCAATGCCGCTCAACCACGACGCGATCTACATCGCCACTGCAACCCTGGGAACTACTCTTGCGCCTTGGGGGCTGGCTTTTATTCAGTCATACGCAGTGGATAAGCGATTAACAAAAGATGATCTGAAGTTATTGCGAGTAGATGTCTGGACCGGCTCACTACTGACCGGGATTATTGGTTTCTTTGTCGTGGTTACCTGCGCAGCAACGCTTCATGCTCAAGGGATCACAACTATCACTGATGCGGCGCAGGCGGCAGGAGCGCTAAAACCACTCGCAGGAACGCTCGCAAAAGACCTCTTTGCAATTGGATTAATAGGAGCTGCGTTACTTGCTGCGTCGATCTTGCCACTATCAACTGCTTATTCGATCAGCGATCTCACTGGTCGACCAGCGGCGCTCGATGATTCATATTCAGAGGCACCACTGTTTTATGGCACCTTCGCCCTGATTACTGGTTTTGCTGCTGCTCTTATTCTTATTCCGGGTGCGCCGTTAATCAAGATCTTGATTTTGTCTCAGATTCTTAATGCGGTCCTCTTGCTCCCGCTTTTGATCTATATGTTTGGTATCGCAAGAGATCCAAGGCTCATGGGTGAATTTGTTGCAAAGACTGGCGCTAAAGCGATTTACACAATCATTATTTCGGTTGTCGCGATCTGCGTTGTTACTATGCTCTGGTTCACATTTTTCTAAGCGTATCTGATGAGCCATAACGATCATGGCGCCCTGCCTAAGGGGAGAGATATTCCAATTCTGATACTTGGAATCATTGGGATCGGGACCAGTGGACCTCTGATCGCAAAGAGTATTATCCCGATTCCATCACTGATCTTCTGGCGCAATTTTGGCGGATCACTCATTATGGCGCCTTTTGCGCTAAAAAAAGCGGAGTGGAAGACGGTTGGCCAGCGCAGAGCCATCAAAATTACAGTGATCTCTGGCGTGCTCTTAGCTCTTCATTTCTTAGGATTCTTTGGTGCGATGCGTTTTACCAGTGTGGCTTCTGGAACTGCGCTTGCAGCACTGCAGCCGATTTTTACCGCGATCTACCTGCGCGCGCGTGGTCATCAAATTTCCAAAGTTTCACTCCTTGGAATGTTCGTTGCTTTCGCTTCAGTTCTCATTATCACCGGCGTCGATTTCAATATCTCACTTCGTAGCTTCGTTGGCGATCTCTTTGCGATTTGTTGTGCGCTACTTTCAGCTTCTTACGTGATGATTGGATCAAAGGCGCAGCAAGAAATTTCAACGTCGACTTATACAACAATTTGCTATGGGGTATGCGCGATTACTGCGCTGCCGATGATCGTTATCAGCGGCTCCCAATTCTTTGGCTTCCCTAAAATTCAATGGATTTGGCTGCTTCTTCTCATTCTGGGAGCCCAAATTCTGGGCCATACTATGTTCAACTTATCGCTCAAACGCCTATCACCAGTGATTGTCTCGTTGATTGTTTTCTTTGAAGTTCCGGTTGCAGCAATCGTTGCGATGCTCTGGCTCCATCAAAAGCTTCCATCTGGAATCTTGCCTGGCGTGATCGGTCTGCTCTTCGGGTGCGGAGTTTTTGTAGTGGGCAGAAACAACTCATGACAGAGATAATCGATTTACATACTCACTCGAACTTCAGTGATGGTACAGATACTCCAGCACAACTCATTAATAACGCTCTCTCACAGGGCATTACAACGTTGGCTCTTACCGACCACGACACCGTGGCTGGATGGGATCAAGCGATCGAACGTTTGCGTCCTGGCCTTGACCTCGTTCTTGGCTCTGAAATTTCTTGCCAAACTGAAGATGGGATAAGCGTTCACATGTTGGGGCTGCTCTTTGATCGTGAGAATCTTCCGCTCCAAGAGGTTATTTCACAGACTCGAGATAATCGAGTGGGGCGTATGGAAAAAATTATTTCTAGAATGAATGAGGGCGGGATCTCGATCACGATTGAAGAGGTAATTGCCCAGCTTGCAGATGGCGCAACCCTTGGCCGGCCTCATCTGGCAGATGCCTTAGTCGCTAAAGGCTTGGCTAAGAGCCGCGATGAAGTATTCAGTGAGTGGCTGGCAAACTCATCTCCTTATTATGTTGCTCACCATTCACCCACGCCAGAGGAGATCATTCGCCTAATCAAAGGTGCGGGTGGAGTTGCTGTGATTGCGCACCCGATGGCTTCACTTCGGGGCCGAATAATCTCGCCCGTTTCATTAGCGAGTTATATTGATGCTGGCTTAGATGGGATAGAAATTTGGCATCGGGACCAGACTCTAGAACAGCAAGCGCTCTTAGTTGAGATTGCAACAAGTGCTGATCTGGCAATGACTGGCTCGAGTGATTATCACGGAGTTGGAAAGCTCAATAAATTGGCAGAATTTACTACGGATCCTGCACAATGGGAGAAGTTAGAGGCGAGAGCTAATGAGCGCAGAGTGGTTAATAAACTTAAAAAGTAAAGCCAACTTTACGATCAACATTCGTTCCAATTTCAACGAAGGTGATCCGCTCAGCAGGAATGATTACCTGATGCCCCTTTACATCGTTAAAAATCAGCGGCGCCTTTTTTTCGAGCGCCGCGGAAACTGCCTGAGCAATTTTCTCTGCTGATAGCTCAATTTCATATCCAAGTGCAGGTGAATCAACGATTCCGATTCGAACCTCTGTTGCAACATCATTTTTCTTAGCCATGCCCGAACCCTATTCGAAAACGCTTAACTCTGCTTTGGGAAGCCGCCGATACCTCGCCAGATCTGACCAGAGACAAGCTCGACCGCACTGTCAACGGCAATTTTTCCATCACGTTCAAGCCAGTGACGTGCTGCAGATTGCACGCTGCCAATGATTCCAACCGCTAGCATCATCGATTGCTCTTTAGGTAGTCCCGTATCAAGGGAGATAATTGCAGATACGGCTGCAGCGCAGTCGTACGTCATCCGACTCAGGCGTTGCCTTACTTGCGGCTCTACGCCCATATCGCTTTCAAAGAGCAACCGAAACGCTTCGCCCTCGTGGTTGATGAATTCAAAATAGGCGCGGGTGGTGGCTTCAACTCGCTCGCGGTTATCACTTTTGGAAGCAATCGCTCGCTGAATGTCGAAGACGAGTGAGTCAATGTGCAGATCTAGGACGGCAAGATAGAGCTCAAGTTTTGAGGGAAAGTGCTGATACAAAACCGGCTTACTTACATTGGCGCGATCAGCAATCTCATCCATTGCGGCCGAGTGATAACCGGCTGCCGTGAAGACCTCGAGCGCTGCGGTTAATAGTTGCGCGCGTCTTTCATCGCGTGGCAGACGAGCTTTTTCGATACTCATAGCGTAAATGTTACCCTCTCGGCATGAGTAAGCGCCTACTGCTAGTCCATGCCCATCCAGATGATGAGACGATCAATAATGGCGCCACCATGGCGATGTATGTAGATCAAGGGGTACAAGTAACTCTTGTGACCTCAAATCGCGGTGAAGAAGGCGAAATTTTGATTCCAGAGTTAGCGCACCTTGCGGCGAATAAAGAAGATGGGTTGGCTTCAATTCGAGAAGTCGAGTTAGCAAATGCCATGAGGGCACTTGGCGTAACTGATCATTGTTTCTTGGGTGGCGGAGCAACGAAGTACCGAGATAGCGGAATGATGGGCAGTGAAACAAACAATCGCACTGATGCATTTTGGCAAGCAGATGTTGATGAAGCAGCAGCGATGCTGGTTGAGATTATTCTCGAGAGAAAGCCCCAGGTTCTTGTTACATATGATGATTTCGGTGGCTATGGACACCCTGATCACATTCAGGCCCACCGCGTTGCGATGCGAGCAGCAGAACTGGCAGCACCGAAGTGGAAGATTTCAAAGATCTATCACAACACCATGCCGCAATCAGTCCTGCAACAGGGCATCGATGCCATGAAGGCGGCCGGCACAGACTTCCTAGGGGCCGAGAGTGCGGCAGACCTGCCCTTCTGCAAGCCAGATGAAGTTGTGACAACACATATTGACGGAACTGCTTATGTGGATGCAAAGATGGCAGCAATGAGATCACACCCAACTCAGATTGCGTTGGATGGTCCATTCTTTGCACTCTCTGACAACATCGGCTTAAACGTCTGGGGCCACGAGTACTACACCTTGGTTCAGGGTGCAATTGCAGGGGAGCTAGATGAAAAAGGTTGGGAGAAGGATCTCTTCGCCGGGATTACGGAATAAGTTCGTAGCTCTGACCTTGGGCAGAGTCGATGACCAAGATTCCGAGGTCACGTAGTTGATCACGCAGTAAGTCGCTTTGGGCAAAATCTTTATTTTCACGTGCGGTTGCTCTTTGTTCCAGTAACTGCTTTTGCGCCGAACTTAATTCAGCGAGTACTTCTTCCCGGTTAAGATCCAACCCGAGCAACTTGTCGATAGTCAGAAATATCGAGAGTTTAGTTGCGGGATCTAACCCCTCCTCTCGTTCAACCTTTCGAAGCGCAATAATAATCTTTGGTGTATCAAGATCGGCTCTTGCGAATCCCAGAAGCTCTTCAAGTTTGGAGTTAACGTGAGCGAGGCTGATGCCTGCGCCTTCGCCAACCTTCCACTCTCGAATTTTTTTGCGCCAGCGAATGATTGTTTGATCTGCCGCGTTAATGGCATCTAAGGTCAGATCCATCTGACTGCGATAGCGATTTTCAAGGATGGCTAAGCGAAGTGCGAGCGGATCACGCCCCTGCTCAATCAAATCTGATACCAAGAGAACATTGCCCGCGCTCTTCGACATCTTTCGACCTTCAAAGAGGAGATGCTCGCCATGAAGCCAGTGATCAACAACTTCATCATTGGTAATTGACTGGTTGTGCTCACCTGCTTGAGCTGAAAAAGCAGAATTAGATTGAGCTCGCTCATTCTCGTGGTGTGGAAAGCGAAGATCAATCCCACCAATGTGAAGATCAACTTTATTTTCTAGATAGTGCATTGACATGGCAGAGCACTCGATATGCCAACCAGGAAACCCTGCTCCCCAAGGTGAATCCCAGATCATCTCGCTTCGGTTCCCAGCTAGCTTCCAGAGCGCCCAATCTGCGTGGAATCTTTTACCACCATCTTCTGAATATTCGTAATTGTGTCCTGGTTGTAGCTCACTGAATCGATTGCCACTAATGGCCCCGTAGTTTTCAAAGGTTTGCGCTGCAAAGTAGATGGAGCCATCGCCACCCACATATGCACTGCCGTTACTGATCAAGTTTTTAATCATGCTGATCATGAGGGGGATCGTGTCACTCGCCCGGGGATAGGAATCTGCGGGGCGAATATTGAGATGCTTTAAATCTTGATGAAAACGACTCTCAAATTTTCTGGCGATTTCAAACGGATCAATTTTTTCCCGGCGAGATTCAGTCAATAATTTATCTTCACCATTTTCAACGCCATCGACATCGTCTGACAGATGCCCAACATCGGTAATATTTTGAATAAATTGAGTCTGGAAGCCATCAAGTTGCAAAATTCTTGTGACGAGATCCCCCAGCAGGAAGGTTCGTAGATTTCCAACATGAGCATCGCGATAGACGGTAGGACCACAGCAGTAGATTCGAACTACCTTGCCATCAGAGCTTTGGACTTCTTTGAGAGTTCGAGATTGAGTATCAAAAATTCGCAACCCAGTCCTGGCACTAACCACTAGCCAACCAACTTCCATACAAAGATCTGATCTACTCGGAATTCGACCAAGGAGCCATCTCGCTTTCTGACCGAAGTCAGGGTCTCCAGTGTCCCCAACAGATCGCGATAACCGCCACCATCTTCAAAGAGTCGGATTGTGACGCGCTGGCCAATCTCACTTTCCTGCGGGTATGCGCTCATATCACCTATTCTGGCCTATTCTGTACCCTAGGGAGAGAAAATTCCCGCCCGACCCAAAATTGCTTGTGGGTCAGTGAGTATCAAAAAGGAGTCCCGAGTGACCTATGTAATCGCCGAGCCTTGCATCGATGTGAAAGATAAATCCTGCATCGAGGAGTGTCCCGTTGATTGCATTTATGAGGGCAATCGGATGCTTTACATCCAGCCAGATGAGTGCGTTGACTGTGGCGCGTGCGAGCCGGTCTGCCCAGTCGAGGCGATTTATTATGAAGATGACGTTCCATCCCAATGGAGAGAATTTGGCGCAGTTAATGGCGAATTCTTCGTTGAAATTGGTTCGCCAGGTGGTGCCAGCAAGGTAGGCGGAACCGGAACCGATCACGCAAAAGTCTCTGCACATCCAGCGAAACCCGAATAACACTGAAACTCCCGGACTTTCCGTGGGATGCGCTCGCTCCCATCGGGGCGATTGCAAGAGCTCACCCTGAAAGTTTTATTGACCTATCCCAAGGAACTCCGGTAGATCCGACCCCGAAATTTATTCAAGATGCGCTTATCGCTTCGGCCAATTCGCCGAGTTATCCCGTGACGACCGGAACCCCCGAGGTACGAAGTGCAATTAAACAATGGGCAACCGCCACCCTTGGAATCACTGGTGATTTTGATGTTTTGCCAACAATCGGCTCCAAAGAGTTGGTTGCATGGTTACCAACGATTCTTGAATCTAAAAGTGTGCTCTACCCAAAGATTGCATATCCAACTTATCTTGTTGGCGCAGTGATCGCAGGTTCATCACATCAAGCCGTTGATTTTGATGCATCGACCTGGCCAAAATCTGACTTGGCTTGGATAAATTCGCCCTCAAATCCAACTGGTCGAATTCATAGCAGATCAGAGTTAGAGCAAGTGATTGATTATGCCCGCAGAACTAATACCGTCATTGCTAGCGATGAGTGCTACTTAAATTTTCCGATAGCAGATAAAAAGCCAGAGTCCATCTTTACCTACGCAGCTGGAGAGAACACGAATTTACTCGCAGTACATTCGCTCTCAAAGCGCTCCAACTTAGCTGGTTATCGGGCAGCCTTTGTTGTGGGGGATTCACAGCTGATTGCAAAAATCTTGGAAGTGAGAAAGCACGCCGGAATGATGGTCCCGCTACCTGTGCAACGAGCCATGGTTGCAGCTCTTGCAGATGAGGTACATGTTGAAGAACAGGCTGCCAGGTACCGTGGACGCCGAGTTGTTTTAGCAAAGGCTTTGGAGTCAGCTGGTTTTCAGATCGACCACACAGAGGCTGGGCTATATATCTGGGCTACTCGCAATGAATCAGATTGGGATTCGGTGAAGTGGCTGGCTCAGTTTGGAATACTTACAACCCCTGGCCACTTTTATGGTGAAGCTGGAAAACAACACATTCGGATTGCCATGACAGCAACAGATGAGCAGATCAATACTGCCGCTGCGCGAATTCAGGCATAGTTCATGGGTCAGTCAGTAAGTACGGTGCGATCGGCAATTCTGCTGGTCGGAGGTTTTGGAACAAGAATGCAGCCACTCACTTTTCATACTCCTAAACCGATGTTGCCATTACTTGGAAAACCAATTACCGAACACCAGATAATGAAGGCGAAAGCCGCAGGAATCACTGAAATAGTTTTAGCAACCTCATTTCTATCTGATGTCTTCACTCCCTACTTCGGAGATGGCGAAAAATTTGGCATCAAAATCAAGTATGCAGTAGAGGAGAGCGCATTAGGCACTGGTGGTGCAATGAGAAACGCTGCAAATTATTTAAGCGAATCGGGAGCTGTGCTAATTTTTAACGGGGATGTTTTGAGTGAACATTCTCTGCAGAAACAGATCGAGTTACATCAGAACCTGGAAAGCGATGTCTCGCTCCACCTCACTGAAGTTGATGATGCTCGGGCATTTGGTGTGGTTGAAATGAACGGAGAATCAATTACTTCTTTCAACGAAAAGATGGAGAATCCGCCAACAAAAATTATCAATGCCGGTTGCTATATTTTTAATCGCGAAATTATTGACGAAATTCCAGAGGATAAAGTTGTGAGCGTAGAGCGAGAAGTTTTCCCGGGATTACTTGCTCGCGGTGCCAAAGTAACTGGTTATGTTGATGGTTCTTATTGGCTGGACATCGGCAACCCCGGCGCACTGCTGCGAGCGACGGCGCATTTAGTGACCCAGCGCGGTGAGGTTGCAAGTATCGAAGGTGCACAGATCGACCCGACAGCGACCATTGGCGGCGGCTCCTACATTGGCAAAGGCGCATCGGTTGGAAGCGGGTCTCACATAATGCACTGCGTCATTGAGAGCGGGGCCAGTATTGGTGAAAATTGCCTACTTGAGGAGTGTTTCGTCGCTGCTGGCCAAGTAATTCCATCAGGAACTACGCTGAAGGCGAGTTTTTTCGGATATCAGCCCTAATTCCTTCATAATTCCTTCATATATTTACCTATATTTCTTTCATTCCATTAATTTCTATCATTCACATGCATTGGGGCTTGACGAACAGGGGGTTACACCCGTGTAATTCACCTATGAGCGAACTCAACCCAGACCAGATCGAACTCTCATGGCAGGAGCGCGCCCTGTGCGCGCAGACTGACCCTGAAGCCTTCTTCCCTGAGAAGGGAGGCTCAACCCGCGAAGCTAAGCGCGTCTGCCTCTCTTGCGACGTTCGCGGTGAATGCCTCGACTATGCCCTTGCCCATGATGAACGGTTTGGAATTTGGGGCGGCCTCTCCGAGCGGGAACGCCGTCGCCTTAAGCGTCGTTCGGCGTAACGTCTTTCCGCAAGCTCTTCCAGAAGTTCGCCCTGCGCTCTAGCGCGCCGTAGGGTTCTCTTCACTATGTTCAAAATGGTCAAAATGGTCGAAGAGGCAGATGATTTCTTCGTTACTGCAATTCTGGTAACTCACGATGGCGCTACCTGGCTACCTGAAGTCATTGCCGCACTCTCCTCGCAATCTAGGCCAATCGATCGAATCGTTGCCGTCGATACCGGGTCAGTAGATACTTCAATGAAACTTCTAAAATCTGCTGGAGTAAATGCGTACTTAGAAGATCGAGATATGGGTTATGGCGATGCGATCGAACATGCGCTCGCTCTCACTCCGACCTCCGGGCCTGGTGAATTTTTGTGGTTTATCCATGATGACTGCGCCCCGGATCGCAACGCGCTTGCACTGCTTCTCGATGCACTCGCTGATCGCCCGCAGACTGCAATTGCGGGCCCGAAGCTGCGCAGTTGGTATGACCGCGATCGTCTTTTAGAAGTTGGTGTTTCGATTGCAAGTAACGGTAATCGTTGGACTGGCCTTGAAAGCAACGAACAGGATCAGGGTCAATACGATGGCATCCACGATGTCATGGCTGTTAGCACTGCGGCGATGCTGGTTCGCAGAAATATTTTTGAAGATCTTGGTGGTCTAGATATTAACCTTGCACTATTTCGAGATGATGTAGATCTTGCCTGGCGGGCGCGAATGGCTGGCTTCTCTGCCATCTGTGTTGCCAATGCCGTCGCGTATCATGCAGAAGCGTCAGCAAGTGAGCGCAGGGCAGTAGATGTCTCGGAAGCATTTTTGCACCGGCCCTTGCTTCTTGATCGTCGAAACGCAGCCTATGTAATGCTCGTCAACTCTTCATTCTGGCTCCTACCTTTTGTGGCGCTCCAGTTATTTGTTACTAGCTTGGCCCGAGCCGCAATTAATTTGCTCGCAAAACTGCCGGGCTATGCCGGCGATGAAATAGCGGCGGTCGGTTTATTAATCATCAACCCACAAGAAATTTTTATAGCTCGGCGAAATCGTAAAAAGAAGCGGTTGCTTTCACCGCGAATTGTTGCCGAATATATACCTTCCACCTGGTCACAGCTGCGACTTGCCTTCGAACGCACAGGTTCGGCGATCATGGATCGCTTGACTCCAGATCGCCTAGCGGCACCAGATGAAGAGTCCGAGATGACGTATTCCGATATCGGAACTCTGCCAGATAACTTTTCAGATAACTTTTCAGATAACTTTGATGAAGCAGATATCACGCCCCTGCCATCGAAAGCTTCATTTCTTAAACTCATCACGAGAAAGCCACAGTTCCTGATTGCTACAGCTATCGCAGTGGTCTCAATCTTTGCATCCCGGCTAAGGCTAGGCGCACTTTCTGGTGGTGCACTTGCTGGCGCTCCTGCTGGTGGTTTCGAATTGCTACAGCGTTATGTCGAGTCTTGGCACTTAGTAGGACTTGGTTCGGCGGCACAAATGCCACCTTGGATTGCACTACTTGGGGTCAGCTCGGCTCTCACTTTTGGGAAGCTGTCATTACTCATCACACTTATTTTTCTGTTAGCGCCAGCGGTTTCATATCTTGCAATGTACCGAGTTCTGCTGCGTCAAGGAGTATCGAGAAATCTAGGTCTACTCGGTGCCGGAATCTATGCAGCTGCGCCATTGCTTTGGGGTGCGATCAATCAAGGCCGCTTAGGTACGCTGCTGGTAATTCAGCTAGCGCCGACCTTGTTAGCGCTTAATCCATTTGATAGCAAGATGGAGAGCTCTACCTGGCGCAGAATTTTTGCGATCTCGCTCTTAGCAGGAGTCATATCTGCCTTTTCTCCTTTGCTCCTCGCCATCTGGTTGTTGGTTCAACTCGTCCTCTTTGGGAGTGTTCTATTCAGTAAACGATTGATCTTTCAAGAGCTTGGCTGGGCTAAGTTTCTATTCTCTGATCAGCCGGATGGCGCAAAGAGGCGCCTGGCGCTACTCGTTACGCCATGGTTGCTGACTTTTCCATGGTCGGCTTCCCTCCTTCTGCATCCTTCGCAATTTTTGCTTGAGCCCGGCATTCCGCAAGCCGCGGGTCAGCGCTGGGATGTGCTGCTCTTTAATCCAGGTGGTATCTCTGCGCCGCCGTTGTGGCTGATCTCGCCATTTATTCTCTTCTTTATTGCCAGCTTCTACTTCCAAGAATTGCGCAAGAGCGCTCTGATAGTTTCTGGGCTACTTGGTCTTGCAATCGTTTTGAGTGCGCTACAAATCAATGGCCATGGCAGTGCTGGCCGGGTCTGGTGTGGGCCGCTGATCACGATCGCCGAGTTGTACTTGCTTGGACCGATTCTGCTCGTTGCCCAAAAACTCATACCAACACTTCGTGAAAGTAGATTTGGAGTTGGTCATATTGGAGTCGCTATTATGACCGTGGTTTCATTGCTTTCAATTGCGGCTATGCCGGTTTGGGCCGTGACCGTTGGTGACCAATCTTTAGTTCGGGCCGAACAGAAACCAGTTGTCCCAGCCTTTCTCGGTGCGCTCGAACAGACACCTTCAAAGCCAAAGACCATTGTCGTTCGAATCAACTCCCAAAGTACCTCGTATGCAATTACTCGTGGCTCTGATTTGAAGTTAGGCGAAGCTGATGTGAGTGTTTCTCCGCCTCCAGAAATTTCGTTAGCAGTGGATGCTCTCTTTGCTGGCACTGGAATTACTAGCTCTCGAATCCTTGGTGGATTTGGAATCCAATACTTGTACCTTCAAAATCCAGTACCAATAGCAGCTGCCCGCATCATCGATGGCATCGGTGGATATGCCAGAATGTCGGCAACTGATGCCGGTATCTTGTGGAAAGTCGTTGGAAGTGCGCCAAGGATCCTCTTTTCAGATTCGACTTACCAATTGCAGACAATCGCATCTCTCTCGGTAGGCGCTAGCGGAGTGGTTCCATCTGCAGGCACAGTGAGCGTCGCTGAGAAATATGACACCGGTTGGACGCTGCTTCTCAATGGCCAGCCTATTCCACTTCATAAATCTGCTGCTGGTCTACCAGCTTTCGACGTACCAACAGCCGGATCAATTGTTCTCTCTCATGATGGCACGAAACGCCGCGCCTTGATTTCAATTCAATTTATCGCCTTGATCTGTGTCGTCGTTCTGGCTCTACCAGCAGGTCGAAGGCGCTTAGATGTGGCGCTGGCAGAGGAGTCGGCATGAGAGTTGATCAACGAGTGATTGCATCGATTTCGACGCTGGCCGCAGCAGTCCTGCTTTCGTATCTGATTCCCGTGGCTCAAAAGGATGCGACTGTGATCTCTGCGTTTGCGGCGCAAGCATGTCCGGCTATTCCCAACAATGGTAGCTCTGTTCTTAATCTGCCCTCGGCCAAACTTCCGATTCGATCTATCAGATCCCAAAACATAAATTTTGCAACGGCAAAAACATCGGCGGCGACACTCGGAAGTAACCCAATTTTAGTCGATAGCAATCCCGGCACCTCTCTTGTTGCTAGCAGTAGTGCGGGCATTGGCTATTCGTTATGCAGCGCTGGAGCACCAGAAGAGTGGTTTATCGGTGGAGTTGGTGGCGTCACTAGCAAGGGGATCTTGCAGTTAGTTAATAGCGGATTAAGCCAGTCATCTGTCGCGATCTATCCGTACTCTTCGCAAGGCCCACTACCTGTTGTTCCTGTGAAAGTTGCAGCAAATTCCTCGACAGATATTTTGCTTGACTCACTGGTCCCTGGTGATAACACGATGGCGCTTCGGGTTGTAACTCTCGTCGGTCGAATGTCGAGCTTCGTGCTGGACCACCGGAAGAAGGGTTTGCGTGAACTTGGAATCGATTATGTCGCCGCACAAAGCATGCCCACAAAATCCCTGACAATCCCAATTGCATTTGCTTCTAACAACAAGAAAGGATCAACAACCAGTGCGCTGAGATTCCTCGTTCCGGGTGCCCTCGATGCAACAGTGAAGGTGACGATTACAGCAAGTGATGGGACATTCGTACCGGTTGGCTTTGATCAATTGACGATCAAGCACGGCAAAGTGCTGCAGCTCCCGCTGACTAATCTCACAACAACCGGTGCCTTCTCGATCGACATCGCTTCAGATCAGCCGCTATTAGCCTCTGGCTTTACATCACTTTCTGGTGGCGACTTTGCCTGGGCCAGCGCTTCGCCAGTCATCAAAACCGGTTCAACCCTCTCACTCAATTTCGGTGGTGCAACCCCTGTCCTACTCTTCTCTGGCGCAGGAATTGCTGTCGATATTTCTGGGCGAACCTCGCAGGGCAAGAACTTCGCACAAGCGATTCGCGGATCGGTCGGAGCAGATATTGCGATCTGGAGCCCCAAAGTTGGAATTAATTCGATCACGATCAGAGTTCAAAGTAAGGGCGCACTGCATGCCGGAGCTCTCTTCACTTCTGGTGGCATCGCTTACTTGCCGCTCGTCGCAGGAGCGCAAGAGTCGAACACGAACTTGCCCTTCATCGATCTAAGGACTCTGACCCACTAGATTTGTTACATGAGTTCAAGTGCGCGAGCGCAACGCGGCGGCCGGGCATGTTCGCGTGCTAGCTGTCGTAAACCTGCTCATCAAACGCTGACGTACATTTATGTAGATTCGACTGCGGTGCTTGGCCCGCTTGCCACTTTCGCAGAGCCACATGCTTACGATTTGTGCAGTGATCACTCATTGGGTCTCACCTTGCCAAATGGCTGGACTGTCATCAAGGCAGATCCGGCCGAAATGCCGGTAGGTCCCAATAGTGATGATTTGATGGCGATTGCTGATGCTGTTCGAGAAGTTGGTACGTCATTGCGAACTACTAGTACGCAGCCAGCACAGCCGACTGCAGACCTGGGTCGTCGTGGCCACCTGCGCGCACTTCCCTCTCAACCTTCTCAGTAAGACCGCAGATAGAAAGTTAGAGATAGCGGCTAGGAAGATAGAATGATGCCGATGTTTACTCCAGAAGAACTAGACGCTGTCATTAAGGCATATGACATACGTGGTTTAGTAGATGACCAGATAACTCCAGATTTTGCATTTGTACTTGGCGCCACCTTTGCTACCTTTCTGGAAGAAGAGCGAGAGCCTTCAACGATTGTTATCGGTGAAGATATGCGCCCTAGCTCAGATTTGCTAGCTACCGCATTTGCCGATGGCGTGACTTCTCGAGGTTTTGATGCGATTCGAGTGGGGTTGGCCTCGACCGACATGCTCTACTTTGCCTCCGGCAAGTTAAATATGCCAGGCACAATGTTTACCGCGAGCCATAATCCAGCTGAGTACAACGGAATGAAACTCTGCAAGAGTGGAGCACGTCCGATCGGAAAAGAGTCCGGCCTCACAAGGATTCGAGAGCTCATGCTCTCTGGCGTACCGATCACTCATCGCACTCCTGGGCTTGTTAAAGAGCGAGAGATGCTTGAAGGTTATGTTGATTTCTTGCTATCACTCATTAACAAATTTGATAAGAATCGCATTTCAGCAGCTCGTCCACTCAAAGTAGTCATTGACGCTGGCAATGGAATGGCCGGCCATACCGCCCCAGAAGTAATGAAGCGACTTAATGTCGATGTAATCCCCATGTACTTTGAACTTGATGGCACCTTTCCCAATCATGAGGCGAATCCGATTGAGCCAGCAAACATGAAAGCGCTCCAGAAGCGAGTTTTGGCCGAGAAGGCGGATATCGGACTTGCCTTTGATGGCGATGCCGATCGCTGCTTCTTGGTTGACGAGAAGGGCGAACGTGTAAATCCTTCTGCGCTGACTTGCTTAGTAGCAGTGCGCGAATTGATCCGCAAACCAGGCGCTACGATCATTTACAACCTCATTAGCTCGCGGGCAGTTCCAGAAATTGTGGCAGCGCACGGCGGTAAGTCGCTTCGATCTCGTGTCGGACATTCCTATATCAAGCAGGCGATGGCCGAAAGTGGGGCGGTCTTTGGTGGCGAACACTCTGGTCATTTCTACTTTGCAGATTTCTGGAAAGCAGATTCCGGAATGTTGGCGGCTCTCTTTGCGCTAGATGAACTTGCAGCAAGTGATCAGCCGCTCTCTAAAATCTTGGCACCGTTTGATCCATACTTTAGTAGCGGTGAAATCAACTCAACTGTCGAAGATGCCAGAGAGTCGATGGCCTTTATTAAGAGCTCCTTTGAACAAGACTATGAGATTGATGAACTAGATGGCGTGACCGTAACCGGACCAGATTGGTGGTTCAATGTTCGGGCCTCAAATACCGAGCCTCTCCTTAGGCTCAACGTTGAGGCCCACTCCGCACTGCAGATGGAGCGCGTGCGAGATCAGGTCCTCGCTCTCATCTGATAATTCACCCAACAATTCAGGTAATCTAGGCATCCTAGTGAGGCCTCACTTTTGCGCAAAGCAACAATTGTCCACTCTCAATCAGCAGAGAAAACTGAGAGAATAGAGAAAATAGAGAAAATAGGAGCACAGCCGTGACCACAGAAATCGCAATCAGAAGTGAAATAGCAAACCCAGCGCTAGCAGCTGAAGGTAAGAAGCGAATCGAATGGGCTGGCCGCAGCATGCCAGTGCTTGCGCAGATTCGTGATCGTTTCGAGAAAGAGAAGCCTTTCACTGGAATCCGTATTGCAGCGTGCATGCACGTCACGACCGAAACTGCGAATTTGATGATCGCACTTAAAGCCGGTGGCGCTGAATTGGCGCTATGCGCATCCAATCCACTTTCAACGCAAGACGATACGGCCGCTGCGCTTGTACACGAATACGGAATCAGCGTCTTTGCACGAAACGCAGTTGATCGTGACGGTTACTACGCACATCTCAATGCTGCACTTGATATCAAACCAGACTTTGTCTTTGATGATGGTTGCGATCTAGTCAACACACTTCACACAACTCGCACCGAACTCTTAGCCGGAATCATGGGCGGCTGCGAAGAGACCACAACTGGTGTTATTCGTTTAGCTCAGATGACTAAAGATGGCGCACTTAAGTTCCCAATGATCGCGGTCAATGACACTGACACCAAGCACATGTTCGACAATCGCTTTGGTACCGGCCAATCAACCTGGGATGCGATCTTCCGCGCAACTAACTCATTGCTCGCAGGCGCTACCGTCGTTGTTGCTGGTTTTGGCTACTGTGGCAAGGGAGTTGCAGAACGCGCAAAGGGTATGGGCGCTGATGTCATCATCACAGAAATTGATCCAACTAAGGCCCTCGATGCTTTGATGCAGGGCTACCGCGTAATGCCAAGTATCGATGCTGCAAAGTTAGGCGACTTCTTTGTTACCGTAACTGGAAACCGCGACGTCCTTCGCGACGAGCACTTTGCTGTCATGAAAGATGGCGCAATTTTGGCTAACTCTGGCCACTTTGATATTGAAATTGATGTCGCTTGGTTAGAACAGAATGCGAAGCAGAAAAATTCTAAGATTCGCCACCAAACAGATGAGTACGTCCTTGCTGATGGTCGCCGCATTCTCTTGGTTGCCGAAGGCCGCTTAGTAAACCTTGGCGCAGCCGAAGGCCACCCAGCCTCAGTGATGGATATGTCCTTCTCGGATCAGGCGCTTACTGCCGAATGGTTGTTAAAGGCAGCAAAGGGACTTGCCGCTGGATTGCACAACGTGCCAACCGAGATCGACAAGGAAGTAGCGCGGTTGAAGCTTGCAAGCATGGGTGCATCGATTGACACCTTGACCCCAGCACAAGAGCTCTACCTCAACTCTTGGGAGCACGGTTCTTAATGCCCCTCATTATGGTCGTCGATGACGACCAAGATCTTGCCGAAATGCTCGGCATCGTTCTCAACGGTGCCGGGTATGAGGTAGATCTAGTGGGCAGCGGGGATTTAGTACTTGCCGAATTTCGAAGTAACAAGCCAGATTTAATTTTGTTAGATGTCATGCTGCCTGGCCTTGATGGCGTGGAGGTCTGCCGAGTGATCAGAGCAGAATCGATGGTCCCGATTGTGATGCTGACAGCAAAGAGTGATTCACATGATGTAGTTCTTGGTTTAGAAGCCGGCGCAGATGATTACATGGTGAAGCCATTTAAAAATTCAGAGCTACTCGCCAGATTAAAGGTTCGGCTGCGTCGAACTACAGTGCAAGCTTCAACGTCACTCCGAATTGGCGATATTGTGATTGATCAAGTCGCCCATACCCTGAATCGTTCTGGGAAAGTAATTCCACTCACTAGGCTGGAATTTGACCTCTTGGTTGCACTAGCAAAAGAACCAGGACGCGTCTTCTCGCGCGAGGCACTTCTGAGTGAAGTGTGGGGTTATCAATATGCAACAGATACTCGTCTAGTAAATGTGCATATCCAAAGGCTTCGTTCAAAGATTGAGAGCGACCCAGATAATCCAGAGCTGATTCTGACCGTTCGTGGCGTCGGATATAAGACAGGCAGTGCTGGCAGCGCTAGCAGCGTTAGTAATCTTTTCGGTGATGGTCGTGTATCTGAGTGAAGCGTTTGGTTTGGCGTTGGCGCAGATCGATTCTTTTACAAGTCACTGCCGCAACAGTTCTTCTCTCACTCAGCACCTTGAGCCTGGTAGGAACTGGCTTATATATTCAAATAAGTGATGGCATTTATCGTGAGAAGAACAATGCGGTCCTCTCTGAGGCAAGATCGCTAGCGGATTACACGCAAGCCCAGCTAGTGATCACGCGGTATCGACCGGATATACCGGTCGCTAAGGTAATTGCAGATGCTTTTCATGCAAAAGCTGTGAGTCCTACAACCACAGTGCGCGAAACAATCTTATTTGCACCTCCGAATGTGAAAAAGGGTTTTAAGGTTTACCAAGGTGCATCCAATAATGTAGACCAAGCCACCATTCCCAAAGAATTACGTCAGCGAGTTGAAAAATCTTTTATATCACAGTCAATGCGGCTAAAAATTCGATATAAAGATAGTTTCTTTACAACGGATGCAATCGCTGTAGGACAGACAATTGTTTTCCCCTCTGATCAGATTTATGAAATTTATTATCTCTTCCCACTGACAGATCAAGCTAATCTAAATACTTTCGTCCTCAATCTTTTGCTTGGAACTGTTGTTATCTTAATTATATTTATCGGTTTAATCACTTGGTTTGTTGTCCGAAGGGTTGTCCTGCCAGTGCGTGACGTCGCCCAGATTGCGGAGGCACTCAGCGGCGGCGATTTGACGCAACGCCTCACCATTAAGAGCGAGGACGAGATGGGTCGCCTTGCTATCTCCTTTAACGAGATGGCGCTCTCTATGCAGCAGCAGATCTCTCGCTTAGAAAACCTCTCAAGGCTGCAGCAACGCTTCGTTTCAGATGTTTCGCATGAACTTCGGACACCACTCACTACGATTCGAATGGCCTCGCAGTTGATCTTCGAGAATCGAGAACATCTGGAGCCTTCGGCTGCTAGGAGCGCAGAGTTGTTAATCGCACAAATTGAAAGATTTGACATTCTGCTGACTGATCTTCTAGAAGTAAGTCGTTTCGATGCCCGAGAAGTTATTTTGGAGCGCAAAGACTCTGACATAAGGGCGATTCTGCTTAATGTGATTGATCAGCTATCAACCGGTGATAGCTCGCCCGTAAAGCTCGTTGCGCCGGATACAGAGCTCACAGCCGAAGTCGATCCAAGGCGCATCGAGCGAATACTGCGTAATTTAATCTCCAATGCCATCGATCACAGTGAGGGCCAAGAGGTGGTCGTCACGATGGCCCAGACAGATCGCGAGGTAGCAATTGGCGTCCGTGATTATGGAATTGGATTTAATGATCGAGAAGCAGCCAGGCTCTTTGATCGATTCTGGCGCGCAGATCCATCACGGTCTCGAACTCGTGGCGGTACCGGATTAGGTTTGGCGATCGCCCTCGATGACACGAATTTGCACCAAGGCACACTCAAGGCTTGGGGTAGACCCAATTATGGTGCGCACTTCGTACTGACTCTGCCCAAGAAATCTGGTTTCCCCATTGAACAAGAACCGATTCTTGTTGTTCCAGCGGAGCAGCGCTCCACAATTCTGGAAGAGACCAATACCGAAGATTAAGTTTTCTGCTCTGATATCTACATGGCGTTTGCAGAATTATTATCTTTAATTTATCCAATCAACTGCGTTGTCTGCGCAGCTGGGTCGCAAGCAATCTGCCCGAAATGTGAATTTCTCTTTCAGCGCAATCGAGTGCGATATCGCATTGAGGATGTACCTCTTTACTCAGCGCTATTCTATGAAGAAGTTGTAGCCAAGCTGGTTCTGGCCGCCAAAGAAAATAATGACCGCATGGCAAGAAAGTATCTCGCTTCACTCATCGCTTTGCGATTTTCCGCACTTCACCGAGAGTTAAATGCAGAGTCCTATGTATTTGTCCCAATCCCATCTTCAGCAAAATCTAACCGTCGACGAGGATTTCTCCATACCCATAAGTTGGCACTGGAAGTTATAAGAGAGATCGAGCCAGATGTTCGTACTTGTGAGCTGCTGATCTTGAATCGAAAAATTGAGGACCAAACAAAGCTTGACCGAAATGGCCGACATCAGAATTTGGTGGGGGCTTATTCAGTCCGTCTGCCAGGCAATCCGGCCATCAGAAAAGATGTAAAAGATGCAAAAGATGCAAAAGATTTAGCAGATGTAGCGTTAAAAACTGACCTCGGTGGAGAGAAGGGCCTGGGAATAATCTTGATTGATGATCTTGTTACAACAGGCAGCAGTATGAGAGAGGCTATTCGCGCGCTGAAAAGTGCAGGAATTACCCCTCATGGGATGCTCAGCGCATGTGTAACGGGGCGCAATTTTGCGAATAAGATAGGGCCTTCAGGTTTGGATGAAAGAGGTTAAGTGAGCGTTCTGGACAAGATTCTTCGCGCTGGCGAAGGTAGGGCCGTTCGTACCCTCGAAAAAATCGCAACCGAGGTCAATAGCTGGGAACCAAAAATATCGGTCCTTTCAGATGATGAGCTACGGGCTCAGACCGATCTCTTCCGAACTCGATTTGCAGCTGGCGAATCACTCGATGAGATGTTGCCCGAAGCATTTGCAACAGTTCGCGAAGCGTCACAGCGCACTCTTGGGCAACGCCATTACGACGTCCAACTCATGGGTGGCGCAGCATTGCACCAAGGAAATATCGCAGAGATGCGAACTGGTGAAGGTAAGACTCTCGTATCGACGCTGCCAGCTTATTTGAATGCAATTTCCGGTCTTGGCGTTCACGTGGTCACAACAAATGATTATCTAGCAGAGCGAGATAGCGAGTGGATGGGTCGTATCCATCGCTTCCTTGGCTTAAAAGTTGGCGTGATTCTTTCCAGCATGGCGCCAGCCGAGCGCCGCGAAGCTTACTTGGCAGACATTACCTATGGCACAAATAATGAATTTGGTTTTGATTACCTGCGCGACAACATGGCATGGGCCCTCGAAGATTGCGTACAGCGTGTTCATAATTTTGCGATCGTTGATGAAGTTGACTCAATCCTGATTGATGAAGCAAGAACTCCACTCATCATCTCTGGACCAGCCGATAAAGCAACGAAGTGGTACGTTGAATTTGCAACTATTTCAGATAAGTTGCAGCGCGATCTCCATTATGAAATTGATGAGAAGAAGAAAGCGCTCTCAATCACCGAAGCTGGCGTCAGCCGAGTCGAAGAACTTCTTGGTATCACTAATCTTTATATCTCTGAAAATACGCCAATGATCGGCTATCTCAACAATGCCGTTCGCGCGAAAGAGCTCTTCAAGCGTGATAAAGATTATGTCGTCATGAGCGGTGAACTTCTGATCGTCGATGAACATACTGGCCGCGTGCTATCTGGCCGCCGATACTCTGAAGGGCTGCATCAGGCACTCGAAGCAAAAGAGCGTATTGAAATCAAGGATGAGAACCAGACTCTTGCAACCATCACCTTGCAGAACTACTTCCGTCTCTACAAGAAACTCAGCGGCATGACTGGTACTGCTATGACTGAAGCCGCCGAGTTTATGCAGATTTACAAGCTCGGTGTTATTCCAATCCCTACAAACCGTACTTCTCAAAGGCTTGATCAGCCAGACCTTATTTACAAGACCGAAGCTGGAAAATTTGGCGCCGTAACAGCTGATATTTATGAGAAGTTTCAAAAAGGTCAGCCAGTTCTCATTGGTACCGTATCGGTCGAGAAGTCAGAGGAGCTCTCTGCATTCCTTACCAAGCGCGGCGTAAAGCACGAAGTATTGAATGCGAAGCAGCATGAGCGCGAAGCAGCGATTATCGCTCGCGCTGGCACAAAGAGCGCCGTGACAGTTGCAACAAATATGGCGGGCCGCGGAACTGACATCATGCTTGGTGGCAATCCAGAGTTCATGGCAGATTTTGAATTACAGCGAAGAGGAATTAGTCCAGTAGACAATGCAGCTGAGTACGAGGCAGCCTGGGCTCCAGAATTAGCAAAGCAGAAGGCAGCGGTCGTTGCCGCCCACGACGAAGTTGTCGCTCTCGGCGGTTTGTATGTGCTCGGAACCGAGCGCCACGAGTCGCGCAGAATTGATAACCAGTTGCGTGGTCGTTCTGGTCGCCAAGGCGATCCCGGAGAATCTCGTTTCTATCTCTCACTGCAAGATGACTTGATGCGCCGATTTAATTCCGGCCTCGTAGAGCGCGTCATGAGTGCATCAGGATTGCCAGATGACCAACCACTCGAATCAAAGCTGGTTTCAAATGCCATCCGTAGCGCACAGACCCAAGTCGAGTCACTCAACTTTGAGATGCGTAAAAATGTTTTGAAATATGACGATGTAATGAATCGTCAGCGCGAAGTAATTTACTCCGAGCGTCGTGAAGTTCTTGAAGGTGCCGACATTTCCCCACAAGTCCAAGCATTTATGGATGAAACCATTACTGCATATCTCTCGGCCGAAACCAAGAGCGGCTTTGGCGATACCTGGGATCTCGATCGACTGTGGGCAGCTTTACAAGCTCTTTACCCCATCACATTTACACCGGCGCAAGCGGCAGCAGAGGTCGGCGGTGCTGGCGGATTAGATCACGAGTTCTTGCTCAATAAAGTGATCGAAGATGCTCGTGCAGAGTATGCAATACGCACAGAATCATTAACCCCAGACGTAATGCGTGAGCTAGAACGCAAGGTTCTTCTCTCGGTCCTTGATCGCAAATGGCGTGAGCATTTATACGAGATGGATTATCTGCAAGAGGGTATTGGCCTTCGAGCGATGGCTCAGCGCGATCCATTAGTTGAATATCAAAAAGAGGGCTTTGAGCTCTTCGCTGCGATGATGGATGCAATCAAAGAAGAGCTAGTCGGATTGCTCTTTCATGTCGAAGTAGATGTTCAACCAGCCGACCAGGGGGGAACCGAACTTGAAGTTTCGCCAAAGGGAGTTACTACTGCGCCGACTGCATCAGCTTCACTCGTCTATAGCGCTGCCGATGAAACTGGCGCCACGACTTCTACAGGTGGGACTTCCAAGAATGGTCCGTGCCCGTGTGGTTCTGGAAGAAAATATAAGCGCTGCCACGGCGCCGCTTAAATAATTTTCATCTCTGTGCAGAGCCATCGCTGGTCAACACCTTCAAAGCGCATGATCATTGAACGGACCCGTTCATCAAAGCGAAGAGTCGTTGTTGTCTCGGCAACTCCTTCAATCGGCTCGCTGATATAGATTCGTCGAATCTTGGGCAGCTTCTTCATCTTCCCAGAGTCTCGCTGTAGCGCCGGATAAATTGATTTGTGAGTCCATCTGGCTAGCTGAGCAGCAGAGCGTTTGCCGCCCCAGATCTCGATGACTGTGTGCAGATACTTCGAAACCCACTCTGTAACATCCGGTAGCTCACTGCGCGCACTCGGGGTTGCTTGTGATTCGGGATCGAATTCTTCGCCTTCAAAGAGAATCGGCTTCGGAACAAGGTGAAGCTTGTGGGGCTTTGAGAGATCAGCGGAGGACGCGGGAAATAGAGAGCGGGGGCTGAGTGGCTTTGACGTACTGTGAATCTCTTGAAAGAGGTCGAGTTGTCCGGGGACTTTGGGGATAGAGAAGCTTATGAAAACTGGCTTTGCTGAAGTTGGCAAATTTGGTAAATTTGAGGAATATTGAAGATCTACGTTTATTGTCATTGCGCAAGGCTCTTATGGGTGAAACTTTAAAACCTCATCCTTTTGGATGATCTATCGATTCGCAATTCCGGCTTTTCTTAGCCCATGGTAGATATTCAGAATTTCCTACAAAACTTTATTCAACGAAACTCAAAGCGTCTCATTGGGTTCGGACTTCTCGCGGTCTCAATAATTGCCGCACTCGTTCTTGCCTCTGCTGGTCAGAGCAAGGATCGCTATTGGGTTGCAAATCATACGATTTCAATCGGTGATGTCATCGCTGCCCAAGATATCTCCCTAGCAAACGCCGATCTTGGCACTGCTGCCATCCGTTACTACCCGAATACTTCCCTGTTAGTTGGTGAAGTGGCCCAACGTTCGATTTCACAGGGTGAGTGGATACCTAAAGATTCACTCGTTCAGCGGGGAGCATCCCAGACGACTAGGCAGTTGCCGATTGGAATCGGGCGCAGCGACTTACCTGCAGATTTAGGCAGAGGAGATTTAGTAGACCTTTACTGGATTCCAAAAGATGTGAAGGAGCCTTCAAACCTGATCGTTTCTGGCATCAGGGTATTTGGGGTTGATCTTAAATCCCGTGATCTTGGCGGACTTGTGAATGTCATCTTTTCAATCGAACAGCGCGAAATCTTAAACGTCACCGATGCAATCGGTACTGGTCGAATTGTGGTGGTGCGAAATGCCCTCTGAAATTCCACAGTTAGAAGTGATTACCGCGATCTCAGACGCCGACTTTGAAGATTTCGTCGCACAATTGCTCTTCTCGCAGGGTTGGTCGATTGTCTTCCGGGCCTTTGATACCAAGATGCTGAGTGAAGTCTTGCAAGAACGCCAGGGTCTTCGAACAGTCATTATTTATAAGAGCGACCTACCGGGCTTTACCTCAGATCTGCTGATGGAGTACGAGGCCGAACCGGTGACCTTCATCCAGTTAGATGGAACAGAACAAGCCGCTCATGCGATTATGCAGCGGGTCCGTAGCCAATTGCGGTTGCCACTTGTTCATGGTGGATCGGCTACCTCATCTCATGGTGGACCGATCCCTGTCAGTGAGAGTGCAGTGGCTAAGGCAGCTAAGGAAAGGATGGCGTTACCAAATATCCTTACCGTAACGGGAAGCTCTGGCTCACCAGGACGAAGCAACTTTGTCATTGCGCTAGCCCAGACGATGGCTGCGGATCCTCACAGCAGTACGGTAAAAGTCATCGATGCAGATTTGCGATCTCAAACACTTCTTCGACGGATATCTCAAACAGCTAAGACAGCTAAAGCAGACCGAAGAGTTTCGGTCACCTCGCTAGAGCTAAGTGAGCGTCCAACAGAGTTAGCCAGATGGGAGGGGAGCGAGACGATGATTATTGACTTGGGAGTTATGCCATCGATCAGCGAAGTCGTGAATGACAGAAGGTGGCAAGGCACTCTTGTAAACAATATTCTTGATCGGACAACGCATCTGCTTTATGTTGTGAAATCGAATCAATCAAGCCTAGATGAACTTTCACATTTCTTGAAAGAGATACCGGTATTGGTAAAGAAGCTGCCAATTACCTTCATCTGTATTTTGACCGGTTCTTCTCGCCAACTACGCGAAGCAGAGAGCAGGTTCCTCACCTTAACGACTGGTGAAAATCGATATCTACTGCGAGAGAATCACATTACGCCTTCCGATGAGGGTCTCACATCAACCCTATTATCCGGCCAGAGCCGTGCGAAGCGAGAGATTGGTAAGATCGCCAAGGCGCTGGTTTAAAGATGTAGCAGTGGAAGGGGGGCGGTCATGTCATCTCGTTATGCAATTGGCCAGACCGCTCTCTCTCCCGCTGATCAAGAGCATCTGACCGAACTGATCGCTGAGTGGCCACTCCTGGCCGATCTCTCTTTTGCCGACTTGATTCTCTGGGTGCCGCGGCGCAAGGACTATCAGAGTTGGCCCGAAGGTTATGTTGCCATTGCGCATATTCGCCCGACCACCGCTTCGACGGTCTTTACTCACGATTTAATCGGTGAAGAGATTCGCTGGGGCGACAACCCCCGGATTGATCAGGCGCTTTCGCAAGGTGAAATCGTTCGCGATACCGAACCAGAAAAAATCGGTGAGCGCCTTGTCAAAGAAGAGACGGTGCCAGTTCTCTTTGATGGTCATGTGATCGCGGTAATTTCTAGGCACCGAGATGTTGAACAGATGCGCTCTGCTTCAAGACTTGAGATCAACTATCGAGAGATCGCTCATAAAATTTATCGGATGATTGCAGAGAGTACCTTTCCGCTTAAGGCAGAACTCCTTCGAACTGAATCAGCACCACGTATCGGTGACGGCCTCATTCGATTGGATTCATCGGGTCAAGTGATGTACTCAAGCCCAAACGCACGTTCAGCGCTGAGTCGAGCAGGCTGGGAATCAGATTTAGAAAACCACAATCTCGGTGAAGTCCTAGAGAAAATTGAAAACCACACCGAAGCTATGGATGAGCCCTGGACGGTAACCGTTGAAGGCTTAGTCGCGCGCCGAGATGAATTTGATAATGGCAGAGCGATTATTGATGTCATGGTTATTCCATTGATTGAAAGTGGCTCTCACATCGGGGCAATTGTTCTGGTACACGATGTGACCGAACTACGACGCCAGAACCGAGCTTTGATCACTAAAGATGCGACCATCAGAGAGATTCACCATCGGGTAAAGAATAATCTGCAGACTGTATCTGCCCTTCTTCGCCTGCAATCTAGGCGGGTTGAGGATCCTATCGCCGCTGCCGCGCTTGCTGAAGCAGTTCGCCGAGTCGCCTCAATTGCGATTGTGCATGAGACCCTTTCAGCCACCTCTGCTGAAATTGTGCTCTTCGATGAGGTCTATGAACGCCTTGTTCGAAATGCGATTGAGCTCAGCAACCGTCCAATTGCGCTCTCAAAGATTGGCGATTTTGGCGATTTTGATTCTCACGTTGCAACGCCGCTAGCCCTGGTGATCACCGAGTTGATTCACAACTCACTAGAACACGGCCTTGAAAGCACCGGGGACAAGCTTCGAATAACGGTGGAGCGATCCGCCACTTCAGTCACCGTCGTTGTCGCTGATAACGGAGTGGGCCTACCGGAAGGGTTCGATCTCGAAAGTTCCTCTAATTTGGGTCTACAAATCGTGCGCACCCTTACTGAGAATGAACTTAAAGGAACGATCGTTTTACGTAGAAATGGCGAAGA
>CBFHTP010000006.1:0-48168 GCA_965658705.1 Candidatus Nanopelagicaceae bacterium | reverse complement strand
TGCACTGGATCAGAAATGATGGCGAAGTACTTCCTGGTGATTTAATTCTGATTGATGCTGGCGTCGAGATGGAATCTCTTTACACATCTGACATCACCCGTACTTTCCCAGTCAATGGAAAATTCAGTGGACCACAACGCGAGATTTATGATCTTGTTTATGCAGCACAGCAGGCCGGTTTTGCAGTTGCCAAACCTGGTGTCCCATTTGGAGATATTCATAGCGCGGCCCAAAAAGTCCTGGCCGAAGGACTAGAACGCCTTGGAGTTCTGCCGATCTCGGCCGAAGAGTCATTGAAACCAGATTCTGGTGTCCACCGTCGTTGGACGGTTCATGGAACCTGCCACATGCTTGGAATTGATGTCCATGATTGCGCATCAGCTCGTGACACCGAATATCACAAGGGTGTTCTGAAGGCAGGCATGATCCTGACAGTCGAACCTGGGCTTTATATCCAGCCGGATGATGAATTGTTCCCAGTCGCCTACCGTGGCATCGGTGTTCGCATCGAGGATGACATCCTCATAACTGAAACCGGATACGAAAACCTGTCACAAGGTATTCCTAGCCAGGCTGACGATGTTGAGGCTTGGATGCGCAAAATCCAACAAGGATGACTCAAACTAAGATCGCGGTCGTTGGGTCTGGCTGGCGTGCCGAATTTTATTTACGGCTCGCTCTTCTCATGCCAGAGCGTTTTGAACTCGTCGGATGGGTTGTACGAAACCCAGCTAAAGCCGATTTGTTCCCGGTCAAGAGCTATCGAGCCGTAAACGAACTGCTTGCGCATGAAAAGCCTGACTACATCATTAGTGCTGTGACCTGGGCGGCAAACCCCGAGATCCTATCCACGATTGTTGCGGCTGGTATCCCAGTGCTTTCAGAGACACCACCAGCTCCTGATGCAGACCAACTTCGTAAACTATGGAGTGAAGTAGGTTCAAAAAATTTAGTTCAGGTCGCCGAACAATATATGAGGCTACCAATGCATGCGGCCCGATTAAAAATAATTGACGCCGGAGAAATAGGTGAAGTGACTTCGGTTCAGGTTTCATCCACGCATGGGTACCACGCAATTTCAATGATGCGATCATTTCTTCATGCAGGTTTCGAAGAAGCGACCGTCCACGCAACTGCCTTCACTGCCCCACTCGTAGATCCACTGATCAGAGATGCATGGAATTCTGATTTAACTCCGAAGAGTGCAAAAACGGTGCTTGCCACTATTGATTTCGAGCCTGGTAAATCTGGGCTTTATGATTTTACAGATAATCAGTGGCACAACCAGTTGCGTCATCGTCGGATAGTTGTTCGCGGTAGTACTGGAGAGTTGGTGGATAACAACGTGATTCGGTTAGCCGAACCAACCGCCATCACCACTTCCACGTTTAATCGCTATCAAGTGGGCCATGATTTAAATCTTGATGGCCACGATACAGAGCACATTTCATTTGATGGCAAGGTTGTCTATCGCAACCCATTTGTGGGCTTGCGACTCATGGATGAAGAGATTGCGATCGCAACGATGATGGTGGAGATGTCCGACTGGGTTAACAATAAAATTGATCAGCCGTATTCACTCGCGCACGCCTCACAGGACCACTTGATTTCCCTTGCTATGGATGAGTCTCTTGAGAAATCAACGACTGTGACAACCAGCCGTGAAGCATGGGCGTATTAAAAGTGGTTGCCTAACGCCGCTCCGGCAACTCCAAGTATCAACGTCGCTAGTAAGTATCCGCAGGCAGCCAAGCGATGGCTCTCTTTAATCAGATGATGCGTCTCAACCGCAAAAGCGGACCAGGTTGTGAAGGCACCAGCAAATCCAGTACCAAGAACCATCGCGACGGAATGACTCTGGTGGACTGTGTAGCCCAAAATAATCGAGCCAATCGTATTGATAACCAATGTTTCAAATGGAATCAAAGTTCGATGAAATTTCTTCACTTCGCGATCAAGTAAATAGCGTGCGGGAGCGCCTAGCCCAGCTCCCATTGCTACCAAGAGTTCTGGATGCATTACTTGACCAACTTCTTTTCAAGAAACTCATGAGTTGCAAAGACAAGAATGTAGGTTCCAACTAGTGAAGCACACGCATAAATAATCGCCGTATCAAGGTGGCCATTATTAAAGTACTGGTTTATTTTTAGGGCAAAGGCTGAGTAAGTGGTGTATCCGCCACAGAAACCCACGCCAAGGGCTGGGCGCCACCACCACTTTGCACTCTTGTGGTGACGCGCGTATAAAAGAATGAAGACGAGCGCAACTGAACCCGTGTAATTCACAAAGAGCGTCCCCCACGGAAAGCCCTTTTCACTAAATGGAAGTGAAAGTAACCAGCGAAGTAGCGAGCCCGTGACCCCACCTAGGGCGACAACAAGAACTTTGCTTGCTTCGCGCTCTTTCATAGAGTGAAGGTACTAAACAATTCCTTCTCTGCGGCGGATCTTTGAGCCAAGCCAGCGCACAGGATCGTACTTCTCATCCACCACGCGCTCCTTCATCGGGATAATCGCATTGTCGGTGATGCGAATGTGCTCTGGGCAGACTTCGGTACAGCACTTAGTGATGTTGCACATTCCAAGGCCATGCTCTTCTTGCGCGCTCTTCTTACGGTTTTTCAACATATCAAGTGGGTGCATATCGAGCTCTGCGATGCGAATAAAGAAGCGCGGACCAGCAAATGACTTCTTATTCTCTTCGTGATCTCGAACAACGTGGCAGGTGTCTTGGCACAAGAAACACTCGATGCATTGACGGAACTCTTGCGAGCGCTCTACATCGATCTGCTCCATCCGGGCTTCGCCAGGGGCTAGATCCTTTGGATGCTCGTACGCTGGGATTTCCATTGCCTTCTTGTAGTTGAACGAAACGTCAGTGACCAAATCTTTGATGACCGGGAATGCACGAAGCGGTGTGATTGTGATGGTCTCTTCACCGTATGAAGCAACTTGGGTCATGCAAGCAAGACGGGGACGGCCATTGATCTCCATCGAACATGAACCACACTTGCCAGCTTTGCAGTTCCATCGAACCGCAAGATCACCCATCTGTGTTGCTTGGACGCGGTGGATTACATCGAGGACTACTTCACCATCATTGGCCTCAACCTGGACGTCTTGCAGGCCACCAGTCGTGGAGTCACCACGCCAGATTCGAAGATTGATTTTGCGTGCCATTAGTTGGATCCGCCTTTCGCAAGCTCTTCTGATGTCATGTACTTCTCGAGTTCGTGGATATCAAAGAGTTCAAAGAGTTCTTTTGGAATCGAAGGGAGTGTTTGCGCCGTGACGGTTACGCTTTCGCCATCAAAGCTTGCGATGTGGTTGATCTGACGCCATTTCTCATTCATGCCCGGGAAATCTTCACGTGTGTGACCTCCGCGAGACTCCTCACGCAGCAAGGCAGACTTTGCTGTTGATTCTGCAACCAGCAACATATTGTCTAAGTCGAAAGCCAAGTGGAAACCAGGGTTGAATAGCCGTCCACCCGCGACAGCTACGTTGGCAGAGCGCTTACGAATATCGGCAATCTTCACAATTGCTTCTTCGATCTCAACTCGGGTACGGATAATTCCAACCAAGTTATGGGTAACTTCTTGAAGTTCAGCGTGTAACGAGTAAGAGTTTTCGCCACCTTCACGTGCAAATGGGGCTTCGATTCGGTCAGAAGCCGCCTTGATCGCTGCCTCTGAGACTGGGTTTGCGCCGACACTCTTCACATAATCAGCTGCGCCCATTCCAGCACGCCGACCAAAGACCAAGAGGTCAGAGAGTGAATTACCACCAAGGCGATTTGAACCGTGCATACCGCCTGCCACTTCACCAGCTGCGAAGAGACCAGGAACGCCAACTGCTGCTGCGGTATCTGGCTCTACCTCTACGCCGCCCATGATGTAATGACAGGTAGGTCCAACTTCCATCGCCTCTTTTGTAATGTCTACGCCGGCTAATTCAAAGAACTGATGCCACATAGATGGCAGGCGCTTCTTAATCACTTCAGCTGCGAGACGCTTTGAGACATCAAGGAAGACGCCACCGTGTTCGCTACCGCGACCAGCTTTAACCTCAGTGTTAATTGCGCGGGCAACTTCATCGCGCGGGAGAAGTTCTGGTGGACGACGGTTGTTATCTTGATCGAGGTACCAACGGTCCGCCTCTTCAGGATTGTCAGCATAAATATTTTTAAACACTTCCGGGATGTAATTGAACATGAAACGTTCACCTAGTGAGTTTGTAAGAATTCCACCTTCACCACGAACTGACTCGGTAACGAGAATCCCACGAACAGATGGCGGCCAGACCATTCCAGTTGGGTGGAATTGCAAGAACTCCATATCAACCAAATTAGCGCCAGCTTTTAGGGCAAGCGCGTGACCATCTCCCGTGCCTTCCCAAGAGTTTGATGTAATTTTAAATGTCTTACCAACTCCACCAGTGGCAATAACAACCGCGGGGGCTTCAAAGAGAACTTCTTCACCAGATTCGCGCCAGTATCCGTATGCACCAGCAATTTTGCCATTCTCTTTCAAAATGTCAGTGATCGTGAGCTCTGCATAAACTTTCATAAACGACTCAGCGTCACCATGTTCACGAGCATCTTTTTGTTGCAGCGCAACAATCTTCTGCTGCATCGTACGAATCAGCTCTAGACCAGTGCGATCGCCAACGTGCGCAAGCCGTGGGTACTCGTGACCACCGAAGTTACGCTGTGAAATTTTTCCTTCTTTGGTGCGATCAAAGAGTGCGCCCCATGTCTCAAGCTCCCAAATACGATCCGGTGCTTCCTTCGCATGAAGTTCTGCCATTCGATAATGATTGAGGAATTTACCGCCACGCATCGTGTCACGGAAGTGGACCATCCAACTGTCTTTATCGTTCACATTACCCATTGATGCAGCAGCGCCGCCTTCGGCCATGACAGTGTGGGCTTTACCGAATAGCGACTTACAGACGATTGCAACTTTTAAGCCGGCTTCGCGGGCTTCTACGGCTGCGCGTAAACCTGCACCGCCAGCACCAATAATGACTACATCGTATTTGAGTTTAGTTAATGACATTTTTAGCCCCGACTTAGAAGAAGTACCAGTTAGGGATCGCGCCAGACGCGACTGCACGGACGTAAACATCGGCAAAAGCAACACCGATCAAGGAGACCCAAGCAAAGTTTTGATGGAGATGGTTAAGTTTAGAGACGATTGTCCATGCCTTGTAACGAATCGGATGCTTTGAGAAGTTCTTGAGTCTGCCACCGATCGTATGTCGGCAGGTGTGACAAGAAGCTGAGTACAACCAGAGGAAGGTTGCATTCGCAATCAAAACCAAAGTTCCGACCGATAGGTGGCCCCATTGCTTCTCTGGGTTTCTAAAAGCAAGCACTGCATCGACCGTCAGCAGGACGTTGAAAACCAGCCCAGCGTAGAAGAACCAGCGATGAGCATTTTGGAAAATGAGTGGCGCACGAGTTTCACCGGTGTACTTACTGTGTGGCTCGGCAACTGCGCATGCAGGTGGTGACATCCAAAATGAACGGTAATAAGCCTTGCGGTAGTAATAACACGTCATACGGAAACCGAGCGGGAAGATCAAAATAAAGAGCGCAGGTGAAACGACCATTCCAAATATTTTGATAATTCCAAATGGAGTTCCGAGAAGAGAAGCACCCGCTACGCAGGCTGTTGATAGACAAGGTGAATAGAACGGAGAGATCAAAGGTTCGGCAAAGTAATTTCCATTTTCAAATGCTCTGAAGGTTGCATAGATAATGAAGGCAACCAGAACAAGAAAAGTAATAAGTGGCTGAAGCCACCACTTATCTGTGCGCAGCGTGCGCTCGGCAATCTTGGCCCGGCCTTCGGAGAGAACTCCAGTAGCCTCGGACTTGCCCCGACTTAATAAACTCACTCAAACCCCTTCAACTTATGCCTCACTCAGGAACTAAAGGCCTAAGTCTGCTCTTATGTGGGTGAAGGCGCTAGAAATAAATCCGCACAGGGGCTGTGAAGTCAGCCACCCGCACGATTGGATCCAAAAAATCCATCAAAAAAACTGGCGGAGGGCGTGGGATTTGAACCCACGAAGGTTTCCCTTGCCGGTTTTCAAGACCGGTGCACTCGGCCGCTATGCGAGCCCTCCGTAGACAAACTTACCCTTTTAGGCTGGAAGTTCCAAAAGTTCTTCAATTATCCGAGCAACTGCATCGCTGTCATGAGTATCTGTGACAAATTTTGCATTTCGCTTCGCCTCTTCGTGACCATCACCCATTGCCCATGATCTGCCCGCCCACGAGAGCATTGAGATGTCATTGGGATTGTCACCGAAGCTCACGCAATCATCTGCAGTCAGGCCAAGTCGGTTTGCAACAAGTGCCAACGTCTCACCTTTGCTCACACCAACTGCTGAAATCTCCAAGAGTGACTCATCTGGATTTGAATGAGTCACGGTCACAATGTCACCAATTAAACGTTTGGCAATCCCAAGCATTTCATCTGAAGTCATGTCATATCCGCTGCAGCGCGCCAACATTTTGAAAGCGGGTTTAAGAATGCGCTCTTCAATCGTATTGACTGGCTTCATGTCAACACCAATATCCCATCGTGGGATATATGCATACTCATGATGGAACTCATCGCCATATTCGACTGCAAACGAAATATTAGGAATGTGAGCGCGTAAAGTTTCAACGACTTTTAATTGTGACTTGACTGAGATTGCAAACTCTTCTAGAACTTCTTCGTTGAGCAGATCATAAATCTGCGCGCCGTTTGCACAGATTGAATTACCAAATCCAAAAGCATCTTTTATCTCGCCCATCCAGCGTGGCGGCCGGCCCGTAACAAAATAAATATGAACGCCTAGATCACGCGCTTTTGTAAAAGCAGCAATTGTCCGATCGGAAATATTTGCATGATTGTATCCTTCGCCGTGAACCACGATAGTTCCGTCAAGATCTGTGGCAATAAGTTTTGGTCGCTTTCCTACCAGCGTCACTTGTTCGATACCTGCGAAGCAACCATTGTGTCAACGCCTAAGAATGGACGCAATGCAACTGGAACATGTACCGAGCCATCTGCGTTCTGATGGTTTTCCAGAATCGCAACAATCATGCGTGGAATTGCAACCAGGGTTCCATTGAGTGTTGCTACTGGTTTAGTTCCGCTCTCATCCTTATAGCGAATATTTAAGCGACGGGCTTGAAATTCTGTGCAGTTAGAGGTTGAGGTGACTTCACGGTAAGCGCTTTGAGTTGGGATCCATGCCTCAATATCAAATTTACGAATAGCAGAAGCACCTAAGTCCCCTGATGCAACATCAATGACGCGGTAGGGAATCTCCATGGCATTGAGAAAGTCTTTCTCCCACGCTAACAAGCGAAGGTGTTCAGCTTTTGCATCCTCGGGTTTGCAGTATGTAAACATTTCGACTTTATCAAATTGATGGACTCGAATAATGCCGCGCGTATCTTTGCCGTAAGTACCAGCTTCTCGGCGGAAACAAGATGAGTAACCGGCATAACGAATCGGGCCATTGCTCAGGTCAAGAACTTCGTCCATGTGATAAGCGGCAAGTGGAACTTCTGAAGTCCCCACCAAGTAAAAATCATCTTCTTCTAAATGGAAAACGTTCTCTGCCGCCTGACCAAGGAAGCCGGTACCTTCCATAGCGTGCGGCTTAACTAGCACTGGCGGAATTACCGGAATAAAACCAGCCTTGGTCGCTGATGTAATTGCGTAATTAACAAGTGCAAATTCAAGAAGCGCACCGATGCCTGTGAGGTAATAAAAGCGAGAGCCTGAGACTTTTGCACCGCGTTCAGTATCGATCGCTTTGAGTATTTTGCCAAGCTCGACGTGATCCTTCGCTTCAAAACCATCTCTCGCAAAATCGCGGGGGGTTCCAATCTGTTCGATCAACTTAAAATCTGCTTCGCCGCCAACTGGGGCTTCTGGATCTATCAGGTTGTGTATCTGTAGCGCAATTGCATTGGCTTTTTCAGTAAGTTCACTGGCAATAGCTTCGGCTGCTTTAACGGCTGCAGAAAGATCCTTAGCCTTAGCCAGCAGCGCTGCTTTCTCGTCACCTTTTGCCGCGCCAACGCTCTTTGATAAGGCGTTCTGCTCTGCCCGCTGGGTTTCAAAGGCAGTCAGCGCCGTTCGCCTGGCATCGTCAGCGGCAAGAAGCAGGTCGATCAAGGCAGGATCCTCACCACGCACTTTTTGTGATGTGCGCGCAGCTTGCGGATCTTCGCGAAGTAGCTTGAGATCAATCACGAATGAATCCTAGCGAACCCGTGGATATGAACCGAGAAAACGAATCTCATCGCAGATTTTGCGTAAACCCGCTACGGCCAAGGCAACAGGTGCGTCCTCGATATGGCCTTCGACATCCATGATGAAGTGATAATGCCCGAGCTCGCGCCCAGTAGGGCGGCTCTGAATGAACGTTAGGTTTACTTCGTTCTTTGCAAACTCGGTAAGAATTTCCAATAGCGCACCGGCATGATCAATATCAATAAATGCCACTAGTGATGTCCGATCGTTGCCAGTTGGAACCGACAAATTGCCTGGCTTTTCGGCAAGCACAAAACGAGTTACGGCGCCTTGGTTCTCTCCAATATCTTGCGCGATTATCGTACGTCCATATTTTTCGGCAGCAAACTTTGCGGCGATCGCAGCATCATAATTTCCATCGCTTAACCCCTTTGCTGCAGCAGCGGTTGATGCCGTCTCAACGATTTCTGCCATCGGCAATTCATTAGCAATATATTGGCGACATTGTGATTCGGCATGTGGGTGCGTCGCAATTCGCTTTATTTCCTTGCCCACGTTCTCTGGCATCACCATGAGATAGAACGAAACTGGCAGGGTTGTTTCTGCAGAAATTACTAATGGTTCGCCAACGATTAATTCATCAAGAGTTCGTGCGACAACACCTTCTATTGAATTTTCTATGGGGACTAGTGCCTTTTCGACCTCACCCATTCGTACTGCAGCTAAGGCTGCTGTGACATTTGCATATGCAACCAACTGATCTGCCCCTGTTGTAATTTGAGCAAGCGCCGCCTCGGTAAAGGTTCCTTCTGGGCCAAGATAGGCGTATCTGGTCATTGGGTAAGGGTAACTTCTTTCGCTTGCCCCTCGTACTCGCTCTACTCGCTCTACTCGCCGTTCCCGCGTTACGCTTTCAACATGTCCCGCACTCGTTACAGCTTTAAGACACTCGCCGCGAGCGATATTGGTCTTGTGCGCGAGGGCAATGAAGATTCTGGACTCGTTACCCCACAACTTATTGCGGTTGCTGATGGAATGGGCGGCCACGCGGGTGGAGAAGTGGCATCAAAGATAGCAATCACTGCGCTCCATCAACTCAGTTCAATTTTTGAAGACCCAATTGTCGATTCGGAGTCAAAGGAAGATCTATTGCTCAACATCTCATTTTCAATTGATGATGCAATCCTTGAAGTGGCTCGCGAAAACCCGGCCCTTACTGGAATGGGGACAACTCTCACCGCGTTACATTTGAGCGAGAAATCTATCGAACTTCTGCACATTGGCGACTCTCGGGCTTACCGCTGGACTGGCAAGAAATTGCAACAATTAAGTACGGATCACACAGTTATGCAAGAACTCATTTCGCAAGGTCGCCTTACTCCAGAAGAGGTCTTTGACCATCCGCAGCGTTCGTTATTGACCCAAGCGTTGATGGGCGACTCTGGAATTGATCCAGTTTTAGTCGCCATCGAATTTTCAGTCGGTGACAAATTCTTACTCTGTAGCGATGGCCTGACATCAGTTCTCTCTGATTATGAAGTTGAATCAATCATTAAAGAGTTCAGCGGCTCACAATTGATAGACGCTCTTATTCAAGCAACAAAAGAGAGAGGTGCACCAGATAACATCACAATCTTGTGGGCCGAGATTGTTGAAGAAGCCATAACTGAAGTTCAATTAATCGGCGCCGCGAATGAGTAAAACTTTAGGATCTCGTTACGAGCTGGGGCCAATGATCGGTACTGGTGGAATGGCCGACGTCTACTCGGCTCGAGATACTCGTCTTAGCCGAGATGTTGCAATCAAAATTTTGCGTAGTGATCTCGCTCGCGATCCCGCATTCGTTGCCAGGTTTCGAAAAGAGGCGCTGGCAGCTGCCGGGTTAAATCACCCAGGAATTGTTGCTGTCTACGATTCTGGTGAAGATGGGACTGACTCTTATATTGTGATGGAGTTGGTTGAGGGTCAAACCCTGCGGGAATTACTTCAAAAACCAGAGCAGATCACGACCGAAGAATCGCTGACGTTAATCTCTGGAATTCTAGATGCGCTCGAATATTCACATGAAAATGGAATTGTGCACCGAGATATTAAGCCCGGCAACGTGATGCTCACCGATGACGGTGAGATCAAGGTGATGGATTTTGGTATCGCACGGGCGCTTGCCGATATCGGTGCAACAATGACGAACACGTGGAACGTCGTTGGAACCGCCCAGTATCTCTCACCAGAACAAGCAACCGGTGAGATTGCAGATGCTCGTTCTGATATCTATTCCGTCGGGTGCCTCTTGTACGAGCTTCTCTCTGGCAAGCCACCATTCACCGGTGACACTCCAGTTTCAATCGCCTTTCAGCATGTATCGGGTGAGGTTGTGCCGCTCACGACGAGAGAACCCGATTTAGATCCTGGCCTGAGCCGAATCTGCTCGGTCGCACTCTCAAAGGATCCTGCTCACCGATACCAGAGTGCTCACGCCATGCTGACTGATGTTAAGCGAGCAATGAGTGGTGAACCAGTCACAACGAAGATTCGCCGCATTAAGCCGAAGCGAACCTGGCTCGCTGGCGCAGTTGCTTCGTTAATTTTATTAGCTGTGGGCTCAATATTTATCGTGACTTCCAAGAGCACGCCACTCATTCAAATTCCAAATGTTGTGGGTCTGACCCAAGAGCAAGCTACGGTGTTGCTCAAAAATTTTACCGTCAACTTTACGCACGCTCCTGATGCACTGATTCCAAAGAGCCGTATCGCAAGTCAAATACCACTGGCAACATCGCGCGTTCCATCTGGTTCTTCGATCTCACTCGCAATTTCAGATGGGCCTGGCCAAACTTCTATCCCCGTCGACTTAATTGGTAAGGCACTTGCGGATGCGCGCAATGAATTAACAGCAGCGGGCCTGCTTATTTCACAGATTATTCCGGTCGATAACAATCAGGCGCCTGGCACAATCCTAAAAGTTACACCGGATCCAGGGTCTCAAATTCCTGCCGGTAGCAGCGTCGTATTGCAAATCGCATCTGGCAGTGCGCCGGTTCCACTTGTTACTAATCTTGGTGAAATTGAAGCACAGACCGTACTCACTCAATCCGGATTTCTCTTCCGTATCATTTTCGCATATGACAGCGCTTCACCGATTGGTTCGGTATTGGCACAAGCACCTAGCGCTGGAACTTCTCAAAATATTGGTTCCTACGTAACAATCACCGTAAACCACCAGAACTAAAAATCTTTTTACTTGTCAGCTTCTTACTACAACAGGACTTAGCCCCTCGGAGCGAGCGCGGGCAGTTGAATCACCGCAAGCCACCAACCAATTACCCAGCATTTGATGTCCATGTTCTGTAAGAACAGATTCTGGATGGAACTGCACTCCAGAAATTGGCAGCGTTTTGTGCTGGATCGACATCACAATTCCACCATCTGTGGCAGAAGTGACCTCGAAATCTGCTGGCACGGTCGCTGATTCAATTGCGAGTGAGTGATATCTGGTGACAGTCAGCGGTGATTTAATATCTGCAAGAACACCGGTGTTGGTATGTGTAATTACCGAAGTTTTTCCATGCAAAAGTTCTGGTGCTCTTGAAACCTTCGCACCAAAGGCAACTCCGATTGCTTGGTGTCCTAGACAAACTCCAAAGAGTGGAATCTTGTGAAGTGCGCAGTACTCAACCATTGCAATAGATATGCCTGCAGCTTCCGGAGTACCTGGCCCTGGCGAGATCAGCACGCCGTCATAACCTGACGCTTCTTCAACGCTGATCTCATCGTTTCGAACCACCGTGCATTCGGCGCCAATCTGACCTAGATACTGCACAAGGTTGTAGACAAAGGAGTCGTAGTTATCAACGACCAATATTTTGGCCGGCTTTTCAGCCTTTTCGGTCGCCGTTCTCCCCATGGCTCTATTCTCGTAGATTCTCTTGATAATTGGCTGGCAACCTGTAGTAACCTGCTCCCATGCCTAAATCCAAGGTCCGCAAGAAGGTTCAAGAGGCCCATCAGCACGAAGCTGCTGATCTGACCTCCCATTCACAGGCACCTGCCGAGTCGCCAAAATGGCTCGCCCCGGCGATGGTCTCGGCCTTCCTCTTCGGTCTCATCTGGATCGTTATTTTCTATGTATCAGGCACTAAGTACCCGATTCCACATATCGGTGCCTGGAACATGCTCGTCGGCTTTGGCTTTATTGGCGCCGGTTTCACGCTCGCCACACGCTGGCAGTAACTCTTCTTCCGAAGTAATCGCTCACATCACGAGAGCGAGTTACATCTTTGTAATTCCTCCACATTGGGGATAGCCGCTGTGGATAAATAATTGAAGTGAAAAGCTTCGAAAAAGACTAGGTCGGCCTTATGCTGGCTCTCAGAAAACTCCCAGTCTTGGAGGGCATCCTTTTCGCATGGCACTCTTAAAGGAAAAAAGTCCCACCACTTCCACCACTCCCACCACCCAGCGCATCCAGCGCATCCAGCGCATCCTCGTCGTTGACGACGAATCAAGTATCAGTGACTTGATTGCGACCAGCCTTCGCTTTGTTGGCTTTGAAGTCCAAACCGCGGCCAATGGATCAGAGGCGCTTCGAGTTGCTGAAGAATTTAAACCGCACGCTCTTATTCTCGATGTGATGTTGCCAGATCAAACTGGTTTCGAAGTCTGCCGCCAACTTCGCCAAGATGGCCATCACGTTGGAGTTCTCTTCCTCACCGCGAAAGATACGGTCGAAGATAAAATTACTGGACTGACCATTGGCGGCGATGATTACGTCACAAAGCCATTTAGCTTAGAAGAGTTAGTCGCACGTCTTCGTGCACTCCTTCGTCGCATCGGTGCAGTCGATGTTGAAACTAATGATGAGAAAATTCGCTTTGCAGATCTAGAACTCGACGAGGCTACTCACGAAGTGCGTCGCGCCGGCAATACCGTCGATCTCTCTCCTACCGAATTCTTGCTGCTTCGCTATCTCATGATCAATGCTGATCGAGTTGTTTCAAAGGCACAGATCCTTGATCATGTGTGGCAATACGACTTCCGAGGCGATGCTGGAATTGTCGAAACATATGTTTCGTATCTTCGAAAGAAGATTGATATCTACGAACCTGCTCTCATCCACACGGTAAGAGGCGTTGGATATCGCATGAAAATGCCTGCTAAGAAGTAACCTTCACCTTGTGATCTCTCAATGGAGTTTAAGAAACCGATTATTGGTAGCTGTGCTTCTCGTATCGGCGATCGGGATTGGTGCCTCTGACTTCGTTGCAATCAGTGCACTTCGAAGTTTTTTAATCAAACAAGTTGATTCCCAGTTGACCACTCTCAGTTCCTCAACACTGATGCAGCTCGATCGAGCTGGTATCGCGCCCACTGCGCAAACGGCGCCAGCAACCGATGATGGCGGCGATAACGCAACATTTCACCCGATCAAACCGCTTGAAGGGCTGCCCACAACAAACTCGGTCACACTGCTAGATAGCAGTGGCGCACTACTCGGCCAGGTTGGTGGTGGGCTCACACAGGCCATCTCCAGCACTCTATTTGCTGGATATTCCGAGGCAAAAGTCGCTGCCACCCAAGCGAAGCCATTTACTGTCAACTCCGATGAAACAGATTCTAAAATACGCGTCCTCGCCCTCAACCTGCCGTCAGGACAAGGCTCTGTCATCTTTACTGAGTCACTCGACCGGGTGCAGAGAACGTTGAAAGAGCTCAACGCCTTATTCCTCTTTATCTCACTTATTGTTCTGCTCTTTGTCGGTTTCCTTGCCCGGACTCTGATCGGTGTCAGCCTTAAACCACTCAAAGCAGTAGAAGATACCGCTGCAGCTATTGCAGATGGTGATCTATCTGCTCGTCTACCCGAAGCAAAACCAAATACTGAGGTCGGAAAACTTACCGCATCACTCAATACCATGCTTGGGCGGATTGAAGAATCTTTTGCAATTCGTATTGCATCTGAAAATAGATTACGCCGGTTTGCCGCTGATGCTTCGCACGAACTGCGAACCCCGCTGACCGCGATCAGGGGCTTTGCCGAACTTCACAGACAAGGTGCTGTCACTGGTGAGGCCAATGTCAAAGAATTAGTTGGGCGTATTGAAAAAGAATCGATTCGAATGGGTTCACTCGTTGAAGATCTTCTCTTGCTTGCACGAATGGATCAAGAACCAAATGTGAATAGTGAGCCAGTTGATCTCACAACTTTGGTCACCGAAGTAGTGGCATCGGCGATTGCAGCCGGACCACATCATCCAATCTCAGTATCACTTCCAGATGAATCATTTGTGCTCGGTGACTCGATGCGAATTCATCAAGCGGTTGCTAATTTGTTAGCAAATGCCAGAACTCATACTCCAGATGGAACATCAATAGCAGTCACGATTACACAATCTGATACCGAAACAGTTCTTGCTGTTCGAGACAATGGTCCTGGTCTATCTGAGGAAGATCAAGGAAAGATCTTTGAACGCTTCTTTAGATCAGATTCCTCTAGAGCTCGCACCAAAGGCGAAGGCAGCGGGCTGGGCCTATCGATTGTTGATGCAGTAATGAAAGCCCACGGGGGCAGCGTTTCAGTGAATTCCACAATTGGTGAAGGCGCAGAATTTGCGCTGCATTTCCCCATTCACGAATAAATTAGCTCGGGTTTGATTCCATCTTCCGCAGGATAGCGATCCGCTCTTCAAGTGGTGGATGAGTTGCAAACAACTTTGATACTGATCGAGCATCTAGTGGCGACTCAATCCAAATATGTGCAACTGCATTTGACTTTTGACGCACAACAGTTGTGTCAGACTGCAACACTTCAAGTGCCTTGCGAAGCCCAGAAGGATTACGAGTAAACGAGATTGCAGTCGCATCTGCTAGCGCTTCACGCTTGCGAGAGATTGCAGATTTGAGAAGTAGCGCCGCGATAGGAGCAAGGATCAGAACAAGAATTGAGACGACGAGTGCAATCGGGTTCTGATTGTTCTCGCGGTCATCACGATTTCCCATGCCCCCGAAGAACATCATGCGAGTAAGCAAATCGCTCAAGATCGCAATTGCACCCGCGGTTGTTGCAGCAACCGCCGAGACCAAGGTGTCGCGATTGGCCACGTGCGCCATCTCATGTGCAATAACTCCCTGCAACTCTTCACGGTCCATCACTTCCAAAATTCGAGTGGTGAATGCAATGACTGCATGATCTGGATTGCGGCCAGTGGCAAAGGCATTCGGTGCTGAATCTTGAACAATTGCAATTTTAGGAAGTTTTAGCCCACCAGCAAGGCAGACCTCTTCGACAAGATTGTAGATCTGCGGATGGCTCTCTCGTTCAATTATTTTCGCACCAGTCATTGTCATTACGAGTGAATCAGAGAAGTAGTAAGAGCCCCACACTGAAATCAGGGCGAAGCCCACAGCAACTGGAACGATGTAAGCAGTTGATTGATGAGTCAGCGTCATTGCCGCATAGACCATTACCCAGACGAGTACGCCCATTCCAGCAAGGAGGCCAAAGGTCTTTCGCTTATTCGCACCTTCTAGGTCGCGAAAATTAACTGAAGAACTAATGGAAGTAAGCCTTAAAACTTAACGTGTGGAACGTTGCGATCTGTCGGATCAGAGATCTCGTAATACGCGCGGGCCGTTACCTTCGCTAGACCAGTAAAGAGGCTTGATGGAAAGGTCTTAACGGCTTGGTTGAGCGAGCGCACTGTGTCGTTGTAGAACTGACGCGCAAATGCAACTTTGTTCTCGGTTGTTGAAAGCTCTTCTTGGAGTGCCAAAAAATTACTTGACGCTTTGAGGTCAGGATAATTTTCTGTGATAGCGAGCAAACCTTTGAGAGCATTGGTCATTGCGCCATCAGCTGCGGCAACTTCGGAGAGTGAGGTAGCACTGGTTGCCTTTGCTCGTGCGCTTACTACAGCGTCAAGAGTTGTCTTCTCGTGCGATGCATAACCTTTAACAGTTTCGACGAGATTTGGAATCAAATCTGCGCGACGCTTGAGTTGCACATCAATCTGAGCGAAAGCCTCATCGGCGGTGACATTGAAGCGGATGAGTTTGTTGTAGCTAGAGATCACCCAGAGAAGTACGAGTGCGATTACGACGACGATTACGATTGTGCTCTTCATATCTTTACTCTACGCCTTTCTGTTCACCTTGGGATGGTGGCTATTGAATCTTGGATTTGTGAAAGTTAAGCCACGATTTCGATGGCGTCGGTCCACGCTGTCCTTGGTACCTAGAACCATAGAGGGCGGAGCCGTAAGGATGCTCAGCAGGAGATGAGAGTTTGATGAGACACAGTTGGCCAATCTTCATTCCGGGAAAGAGTTTGACCGGCAAGTTGGCAACATTGGAAAGTTCGAGCGTGATGTGGCCAGAGAAACCAGGATCAATGAAGCCTGCGGTTGAGTGAGTGAGTAAGCCGAGTCGACCAAGTGAGGATTTTCCTTCCAACCGACCCGCAATGTCATCTGGCAGTGTGATCACTTCATAGGTTGATGCCAAGACGAATTCACCTGGGTGCAGGATGAAGTGGTCATCGGCATCGACCGCGATCTCGCGCGTCAGGTCTACCTGTTCGATAGATGGATCGATGACCGAATACTTATGGTTCTCAAAGACCCGGAAGAATCGATCCAGCCGGACATCCACGCTAGATGGCTGGATCATCGCCTCGGTAAATGGCTCAACTTTTACTCGCCCAGCTTCAACTTCGGCCCGAATATCGCGATCACTTAGCAGCATGGCCCGACCCTACCGCCTGAATTAGGCTTGCATAAGTTACTGACCAGTAGCACTATTGCGCAATGAGCCATTACATAGCCAATCTTCGCGATATCGAATTCTGCCTCTTCGACCTGCTTGGACGTGAGGAGATTCTCGGGAAATCACTCTACAAAGAGCTAGATCGCGAGACTGTCATGGGCATGCTCGAAGAGGTAAAACGGATGGCTGAGAATGATTTAGCAGAATCTTTCGTTGAATCTGATCGAATCGGTGCAATCTTCGACAAGGCTACACATAGCGTCACGCTCCCTGAAAGTTTTAAAAAGTCCTATCGCACCTTCGTTGATAACGAGTGGTGGCGCATTGATGCACCTACAGAGCTAGGTGGAACTGTGATTCCTTACAGCGTCCGTTGGGCGATCGCAGAGATGGTTCTTGGTTCTAATCCAGCAGTGCATCTCTATACAACAGGTGCATCCATGGCAAATGTTTCTTACACGCTCGGAACTGATGAGCAGAAGAAGTGGTCAAAATTTATTGTTGATCGTCAATGGGGTGCAACGATGGTTCTGACCGAACCAGATGCTGGTTCCGATGTTGGCGCAGGTCGCTCTAAGGCAGTTAAGCAAGCTGATGGATCGTGGCATCTCACCGGAAC
This sequence comes from Candidatus Nanopelagicaceae bacterium, assembly GCA_965658705.1. Taxonomy (GTDB): domain Bacteria; phylum Actinomycetota; class Actinomycetes; order Nanopelagicales; family Nanopelagicaceae; genus PALSA-747. Next base: position 30,520 of record CBFHTP010000006.1, on the reverse strand, counting down.
AAAGCGTTACATCACATCTGGTGATTCTGATCTTCAAGAAAATATTATGCATTACGTTCTTGCTCGCCCTGAAGGTGCTGGACCCGGAACAAAAGGACTCTCACTCTTCTTGGTTCCAAAGTTCCACTTTGATAAAGAGACCGGCGCTCCACTTGAGCGCAACGGAATGTATGTCACAAGTATTGAAGATAAGATGGGGCTTTCCGTCTCTGCCACATGTGAAATGACGATGGGTGATAAGCAACCATGCGTTGGTTACTTGCTTGGTGATGTGCACAATGGAATTTTCCAAATGTTTAAAGTCATCGAGTTTGCTCGCATGATGGTCGGAACCAAAGCGATCGCAACACTTTCAACTGGCTACCAACAGGCATTGAAGTATGCAAAAGAGCGCGTGCAGGGCGGGGATATGAAGGTCATGAATGACAAGGCCTCACCTCGCGTAACCATCATCCATCACCCAGATGTTCGCCGCTCCTTGATGGTACAGAAGGCTTATGCCGAAGGTATGCGCGCACTTGTGCTTTACACCGCCTCAATTCAAGATGCGGTTGCGCTGGCTCGTGCAGCTGGTGACGATGCCGATCGCCTCGAAGATCTAGAACATCTCAATGATCTGTTGCTACCGATCGTTAAAGGTTATGGCTCTGAAAAGTCTTGGACACTTCTTGGAACTGAGTCTCTGCAAACATTTGGTGGTGCAGGATTTACCAAAGATTGGCCGATTGAACAGTATGTTCGCGATGCCAAGATCGATACCTTGTATGAAGGTACAACTGCAATTCAGGGTCTAGATTTCTTCTTCCGCAAGATTGTTAAAGATGGTGGCCGAGCAATTGGCATGCAGGCTAAAGAGATTTCAACTTTCTGCGCAACCGGTGGCGAGTTAGCTTCTGAGAAAGAAGCTCTTGCAAAGTCACTTGGAGTTGTCAACGAGATGATCGGCACGATGGTTGGTTATGCCATGGAGTCGCAAGAAGAGCCAGCAAAGATTTACAAAACTGGCCTCAACACGACTCGTGTTCTTATGGGAGTTGGCGACATCATTATTGGCTGGCTCTTATTGCGTCAGGCTGAGATCGCAGTTGCAAAGCTAGCGAGCGCAACTGGTAAAGATAAAGATTTCTATACCGGAAAAATTGCCGCTGCGAAGTTCTACATCCGCACCGTACTGCCGCATCTGACATCTGAGTTTAAAATTATCGCTAACGAGGATGGCGCACTCATGGATGTACCCGAGGCCGCTTACTAATCAGTTACGCTTCACTTCTTATGGTGAAGAGATTCAAGGGCGAAATACTGCTCTCACTTGGTGCACTCTTCTTCGCCTTTAATGGCGTAGTCGCAAAGTGGGTTTTGGAATCAGGCGTCAACGCACTTCGGATGACGCAGGTTCGTTCCACTGGTGCATTTATTTTTCTCTTCTTTATCACGCTTGCCCAGCGCGGCTCTTCTCTAAAAGCCACACGTAAAGAGCTGCCCACTCTGATTTTCTTCGGAATTTTCGGCTTCGCAGCCGTTCAAGGTTTCTATCTCTACTCAATCGCAAGGTTGCACGTCAGCGTTGCACTGATTATTGAATTTACCGCTCCAATTTGGATCGCGCTCTATCTCCGTTTTATCCGCAAAAAGGCGGTCGCACGTTCAATGTGGGTCGGCCTACTCTTTGGTTTTGGTGGACTTCTCTTGCTTGCCCAGGTCTGGCAGGGGCTGACCTTAGATGGCCTAGGAGTTCTCTCTTCGTTTGCCGATGCCTTTGCGCTCGTCATTTACTTCTTGATGGCTAAAGAGCTCGGTAAGAAGCGCACCGGGGGCGAGATGATCACATGGGGACTCGGGGTCACTACGGTTGTCCTTGCCATCGCTCTGCCTTGGTGGTCCTTCCCATTTGATTTATTTTCTCGCTCTATCGAGCTCAACGGCAGATTTGCCGGACACCACTTGCCAGGTTGGGTGCTATTAAGTTGGGTCATCATCTTCGGCACCGTTCTTCCATATGTCTGTGTCGCTAATGGGGTTCGCGCTACGACTGCTTCTAAGGGGAGCATCATCGGGATGCTAGAGCCAGTGCTCGCTGGGATCTTCGCCTGGATCGCACTCGGTGAAAAATTCAACGTTATCCAACTAATCGGCGCTGCAGTAGTACTCATCGGTATCGTCGTGGCCGATCGGGCCACCGCGATTGATGAATAAACTATCCCCATGGAGAACTTTGCAGACCTGCTCGCGGCTAATAAAGAATTTGTTGCAGGCTTCGCTCCCCATGAATTAACTGGCCAAGCGCTCAAAGGATTGGCGATTGTTACCTGTATGGATTCGCGCATTGATCCACTACGAATTGTCGGCATGAAGGCCGGAGATGCAAAAATCTTACGTAATGCTGGCGCACGCGTTACTGAAGACGTTCTACGGACATTGATTCTTGCAACACATTTATTAGGAGTGGATCGGGTGTTAGTAATGCCCCATACCGATTGCAGAATGGCAATTGCAACTGAAGAAGAGATGCACCAAACAATTATGGAGCAATCAGGTATTGATACACGTGGTGTAGAGATTCGCACTGTAAAGGATCAGAACGCATCTCTGATTAAAGATGTTCAACGCATAGAGAGTTACCCGCTCTTAAAGGCGGGCGTAAAGGTAATGGGCGCAATCTATGATGTGAAGAGTGGTCTGCTCTCTCGCCTTTAATCGAGTAAAAAGCTTTTACTCATTATCGAAGCTACTGCTTCCTTGCGTAAATGCATCAGCCGGTGGATTAAATGCTGGCGCCATATCGCTAAAGCGTGCAAAGTGGAGCTGAGAGGCTACGGTAATTGTGCGCGTAGGTCCGTTACGGTGCTTGGCAATAATGAGATCTGCTTCGCCTTGCCGGATGCCCGAGTCGAAGAGGTCTTCACGGTGAAGCAAGATCACGACATCTGCATCTTGCTCGATAGAGCCAGATTCACGAAGGTCGGAGAGCAGCGGCTTCTTATCAGCGCGTTGTTCGGGGCCACGGTTGAGCTGTGAAATTGCGATCACCGGAACTTCAAGCTCTTTTGCAAGGAGCTTGAGGTTTCTGGAGAACTCAGAGACCTCTTGCTGGCGATTCTCTACACGTTTTCCAGAGGTCATTAGCTGTAGGTAATCAATCACAATTAACTTTAAGCCGTGCTTCTGCTTGAGGCGACGCGCCTTTGCGCGAATCTCCATCAATGAGAGATTGGGTGAGTCGTCGATGAAGAGCGGTGCCTGCGAAATCTCGCCCATGCGCTTAGCAAGGCGACCCCATTCATCATCAGAGAGTTGGCCAGAGCGAATAGCGTTGAGACCAACGCGTGCCTCTGCGGAGAGCATACGCATCGTGATTTCTGATCGAGACATTTCGAGTGAGAAGATCACCGCTGTTTGACCTTCGTGAATCGCGGCGTACCTGGCAATATCAAGTCCAAGTGTTGATTTACCAACTGCGGGGCGCGCGGCGAGAACAATCATGTTCCCTTCATGCAGCCCACCTGTGAGAGTGTCGAGATCTTTAAAGCCAGTCTTAATTCCATGTTGAACAAGGCCTTTGGAGAGCGCTTCAATCTCATCGAGTGCGTCAGGTAGGAGCTCTGAGAGTTGAATGTAATCTTCTGATGCGTTGGTATCAGTGACTGCATAGACCTCGGCTTGTGCAGCGTTTACTGCCTCTTCGATCTCGCCCTCTTCGGAGTAACCGAGTTGCACAATCTTTGTTCCGGCTTCAACGAGGCGGCGAAGAATCGCACGGTCGGCCACAATTCGTGCGTAGTAACCAGCATTTGCTGACGTTGGAACAGATGAGATCAAAGTGTGAAGGTACGGTGCCCCACCTGCACGTGCGATATCACCGCGTTTTGTTAGTTCAGCAGCGACTGTTACAGGATCTGCTGGATCACCGCGTCCATATAAATCAAGAACGGCGTCGTAAATTAATTCGTGAGCAGGTCGATAAAAATCTCGCCCTTTGATAACTTCAACGACATCTGCAATCGCATCTTTTGAGAGCAACATTCCACCGAGAACACCTTGCTCAGCAACGAGATCTTGTGGTGGAGTTCGCTCAAATTCGATGGGACGAGGCGGAGTATTACTGCCACGCGAAGGAAATTCTGCGATGCTCATGGCGCAATTTTGTCCGTCACCACTGACAATGCCAATTACCGGGCGATGAGCGTGTGGGCTTTCCTGTGAACGCCATGTGGGCAACGGATCAAACGTGGTGGATAAGGTGGCGGGCTCTTGTGGGTAAGTACCGCGAATCTGTGGGTAACCTACTGAATTACGCGTAAGGCGAGGTGTGGAAAATTAATCCTTTAATCTCATTATTTGACTGGGTATGTGGCTGGGTGTGTGAATTTTTGGGCAAAGCAAAAACCCCGCCACAGAAGTGACGGGGTTTTGAGATCTTCTTACAGCTTGATTAGCCAGCAATAATGTTCAGTGAAACATTGGCCGAGACATTTGAGTGAAGGGAGACCTTCACTGAATGTGCGCCAAGCTTCTTGATATGTCCAGCAACCTTGATGCGGTGACGATCGATATCAACAGCTGTCGCCTCCTTGATTGCGGCAACAATGTCTTTGTCGGTGACGGAACCAAACATTGATCCAGTCGCGCCAACCTTGACTTTGATTTCGATAGTAGCTTTTTCAAGAGAGTTCTTGATCTCAACTGCGTGATCGCGATCGCGAATTTCACGTGCAGTACGTGCGCGCTTGATGCCTTCGATCTGCTTCTCGCCGCCAAGTGACCAGGCAATCGCTCGGTTATTTGGAACGAGGAAATTACGGCCGTAGCCATCTTTCACGGTAACAACATCACCAGGCTGGCCAAGTCCCACTACTTCTTGAGTAAGGATAAGTTTCATTTATTTACCCGTCCTTATCTCGCGGTAGAGGTGTAAGGCAAGAGAGCCATTTCGCGGCTGTTCTTGACGGCGGCAGCGATTGCGCGCTGATGCTCGGTGCAGGCACCTGTCACACGACGAGCGCGGATTTTGCCGCGATCTGAGATGTACTTACGAAGTGTGGCAATATCTTTGTAGTCGATGTAGTTGACCTTTTCACGACAGAAAGAACATGGCTTCTTCTTAAACTTCTTGAGCGCTGCTGCAGAAAGCTTTGGTGCAACTTTCTTTGGCTTAAGCGTCTTATTACTTCTTGCTCCCACTGTGGTGCTCCTTTAATGGATGCCTCGTACATGCACGAGAATGGTTAGTTTTGGATGGTTTATTTAAAATGGTGGTTGATCATCTGCTGCGGTGGTTGCCCAACCGCCGCCAACTGGCGCTGCAGACCAGGGGTCTTCAGATGATGCAGTTTCAGGAGCGGTAGAGAATCCACCGGTACCTTTACCTGATGTCTTTGTTACTTTGGCTGTCGCGTTACGAAGTGATGGACCTACTTCGTCTACTTCAACCTCAAAGACTGTGCGCTTTTCGCCCTCTTTAGTTTCGTAAGAGCGCTGCTTTAAACGACCAGTAACAATAACTCGCATTCCACGAGTCAGAGTCTCTGCAACGTTCTCTGCTGCTTGACGCCAAATGTTGCAGGCAAGAAAGAGGCTGTCGCCATCTTTCCATTCGTTCGTAGCCTTATCGAGATAACGCGGCGTTGATGCCACAGTGAACTTAGCGACTGCAGCACCAGATGGCGTGAATCGAAGTTCTGGATCGTTGACCAAATTACCGATCATTGTGATGTTTGTATCTCCAGCTGCCATTTTGGGTCTCTTATCTCTTCACTAATGAGGTCTATTTAGATTTATTCGGGACGAACGACTTTGGTACGAAGCACTGCTTCGTTCAAATTTAATTGACGATCAAGTTCGGCGATCGCTTCTGGACCACAGCGCAGATCAGCAACAGCGTAAATACCTTCGGCCTTTTTATTGATTTCGAAGGTCATCCGACGGCGTCCCCAGATGTCGAGCTTCTCGACGGTTCCGCCACTGTCTTTGATGATCTTGAGATATGTCTCAAGAGATGGTGCGACTGTGCGTTCTTCAAGTTCAGGATCGAGAATGACCATGATTTCATAATGACGCATGAGTTAACCCAACCTCCTCTGGACTAAAGCGGCCACAGTATTTCTGTGGCAGGAGGGTTACTACTCCTCAAACCACAGAGCCGGCAGGTGCCGAATCTCGTATGAGGAAGGCTAAGAGTAACTGCCCTCCTCGGAAGGGAGAAATCTAAGAAGCTGGGGCTGATCTGGCCCTGTGGATACGCTCGATTTGGCCGATTCGCCCGAATCGGACGGCCGGCCTACACACCAAGGGAAGTAAATTGTCGCTGCGATTCGAAGCAGGGTCGCCGCGGCATACGCCTTGGCTGGCAGGCCAAAGTGAGCGCCGCTGTACGAGGCCAGATACTGCCAAATGGCCAGGTGGTAGATCGCCTCCGATCCTTGCCAGAACCAAAATGCGGCGCGGTCTTTTGCCCCGCGCATAGAAAGTATTGCGAGTGGGGTCAACCACAAAACATATTGAGGCGAGTACACCTTTGATGAGATCGTAAATACCGCAACAATAATGAATGCAGCGCTTGCCAGAGTCGGTGTTTCCTTCAATGAAAAGAAGAACAACGCATAACCAGTAACACCAATCGCAAAGAGCAAGAGCGAAAGGTAATTGATGTTAGCTGTCCTAATTCCTAATAAATTGAGGGCGTACCACAATGAACCAAAATCAGCGCCGCGCTCGCTATTGAGGGTAAAGAACTTCAGCCAACCAGGTCGATTAAAAATAATAAATGGAGCATTAATGAGAAGCCAAGTGAAAGATGAAAGAGTTAGGTAGCGAAGAAATAATTTCACTTGATGCTTTCGATAGAGAATAAGCGCAACGGGAAGAAATAAGACAACCGGGAAAAACTTGGTTGCAATCGAAATCCCAAGAAGCACGGCGCTGTAATCGTAAAGTCTTCGATCAAAGAAATAAATCGCAACAACTGCGGTGAGAACCGCCCACAAGTCCCAATTAATGTAGAGCGATGCGATCACTGCCGGCGAGAGTGGCAACAGGTACCAGAGTTGTGGTTTCATCTTTGCTACTACTAGACATGTGACCATAAAAAGAAGTGCAATCAAAAGTGAGTTGATCAAGAAATATGAAATGAAACTATGGGCCAGCAAAGATGTCAGCCACATAACCACGCCCATAAGCACTGGATACTCCACTGCGCTACTTGCCGAAGAATATGGCCATGCATGATGGTCTAATCCTCGTGCGCTAAAGAGTGCCGAAATATCAGAGTAGCAAGCATGAATATAGACATCTGGCGTTGCAAAATTAGAGTTGATGCAGTGATCAAACTTGGCAAACGAGAGTAAGGCTCCAATCAGTGCTAATAGCAGCACGGATTTTGTTGCAATTTTCAAAGTATCTACTTACTTTTTTGTTGGCTGAGGTTTCGGGGTTGGTTTAAATGGTTTCGCAACAGACGTTGGTTTCTCGGCCAGCCCTGGATCAAGTGTTGGCACAGCCTGTGTCATGTCAACCGGGTCAGTACCACCGATGTGTGAGGCCGCCGGAAAATCAACAATTGGCAGACCCTTCAGCGCACCCTTCATATAGATACTCCAAATACCTGCCGGGTAGGAGCCGCCCGTAACCGCGTTGAGGCCACCAATTCCGTTAAGTGACTGTGTTGCGTCATCTCGAAACATCGCCACCGAAGTCGCAAGTTGAGGTGTGTAACCATTGAACCAAGCCGAAGCATTATCTGTTGTGGTTCCAGTTTTGCCAGCTGATGGGCGACCAAAGTTTGCGAGTGCGCCAGCTGCAGTTCCGAAGGAAGTAACGCCTTGCAGCGCATAGGTCGTATCAGCCATGACATCTGCTGCAAATACTTGCTGCGCTTGAATTCGAGATTGATATAACACGCCTTGATTGGAGCCCAATACTTCACTCACAATATATGGCTTGGCATAAACCCCTTGTGCTGCAAAAGTTGCGTAGGCAGCAGCAAGATCGATGACATGTGGGCTTGCTACTCCAAGGGGAACTGATGGGGTGGCGATCATGCCAACTGACTCTGGAATTCCGGCACGTCTTGCAACATCAATAACTTTATCCGGGCCAACCTTCAAACCAAGGGGAACGAAAACTGTATTAACCGAATGCGCCGTCGCATCGTAAAGTGAAATTTTTGGGAATTGCTCATTACCATAATTAAAGACTGAGTAATTTTTTTGAGCTCCAGCGTCCCAGAATACTTGTGGTGAGGATCCGACCCACTCTGAATTTAATGAAATACCTTGTTCTAGTGCGGCAACTATTGCAAAGGGTTTAAATGATGAACCGGCTTGGGCAGTAGCTTGTGTCGCGTTATTGAGTTGTTGTTTTAAGTAATCCTGGCCTCCGTACAATGCAACAATCTCACCACTTCCAGGGCGAATCGATACGAGAGCAATTCTTAAATTCTCTGGTGCGTTAGCCGGTATGCGTTTGGCAACAGCATCTACCGCTGATTGTTGCGCCTGTTTATCTATTGTGGTTTTGACAACGAGGCCGCCTCTTTGAAGCTGTTCATCAGTAAAACCAAGCCCATGTAATTCGTGCGCAACCCATGAGATCACATATCCCTTTGGACCTGAAAGCGTGCCTGAAGTCGCGCGTGGCTGGATATCTGGGAACTTCACTCGCGCTGCGACATCCGCCTTCAGCCAACCAGCTTTAACCATCTCACTCACTACATATTTTTGACGGGCTTTCAGCCTTGCCAGACCATTTTTAGTGGATGGGTCGTAATAACCGGGGGAGTTCAAAATTGCGGCAATAACTGCATCTTGACCGATTGTTAATTGATTAACGGAGCGATTGAAATAAACCTGTGCAGCTGTCGCGACGCCGTAAGAGCCACGACCAAACCAAATGGTATTGAGATAATTCTCTAAAATTTGGTCTTTAGAGAGCGAAGACTCTAACTTTGTTGCAATCACAATCTCTTTGACTTTTCTAGTGACCGTTCTGCTTTGACTTAAAAATGCTGTCTTTGCATATTGCTGTGTGATGGTGGATCCACCTTGAAGTGATCCGCCTCGAAGGTTGTGATAGATGGCGCGAAGAATTCCGGTGGGTGAAAATGCGTGCTCTGAATAAAAACCTTTATCTTCCGCGGCAAGAACTGCATGACGCAAATTAAGTGGAATATTTGCCAACTTAAGACTTGTTCTGTTTTCGGCGCCGATCCGACCCAACTCAGTTCCATCGGAATATTGAATAATGGTTGATTGGCTATTTACAAAGGCTTTGGGGTCTGGAATCGAGACTGTGAAGTAGGCAAAACCAAAGACGAGCGCGCCAACAACGAAGCCGCTGCCAACTCCAAAAATTGTGGCGCGAATCAGCCAAGTTCGCCAATTAGACCAGTTAAACGCGGTAAACCCTTTGGACATAGTGAAAGATTAGCGCACCCTTCTTGGCACCTTTCGGAAAGTGCCATCGCCCAACCGGAATGAGTGGATCAGATGATGCCAATGACATCCTTGGCAGACTTCAACGACATAAACTCGAAATTCGCCGTATTCGCTCTGCATTTCATTTAATTCCCGGACTGACTTAATGCGCCCTGAGTATTGTCCGAGTTGATCACCAAAGGCGTAGTGAAGAAGCACTATTTTCACTTCACGGCACACCGGGCATGGTCGTTCGACCGCTTCACCGTGATGTTTAGCGGCTAGGCGCAGGTACGGGTCGGCGTCACAAATATCTACCCCTGCCACTTGCCCGCGAAAATAGGAGAGTAATGTGGCGCGACGCTTGAGTGAATAATCAACTGAATCGCGTCTCGACCACATAAGGATGAGGATAATCCACCTGTGAGCAATCAACGAAGCAACTACTGGCCATTCCATAAAGGCAGTCGCTTGCCCTTGCTCTTACAGATTAGGTGGTTAGGACAATTTACGGATGGCGTATTCCAATCAGCGCTCGCCTCTTTCGTTCTCTTCTCACCTACTCGACAACCTAATGCGGTAGCGGCGGCATCAGCCTTTGCTGTTGTACTTCTTCCATACTCCTTGATTGGACCTTACGCTGGAATCTTTCTCGACCGATTCTCCAGAAAACGAATTGTTCAAATCTCCAATTTCATTCGTGCTGGAAATTTAATATTAATAGCGTTCGTTATAAAGAATGGTACTACGGGCGTTCTCCTGACCGCTCTCGTTCTCATCTCATTTGGATTGAGTCGATTAATTCTCGCAGGGCTGTCAGCTGGGTTACCGCTCATTATTCGTAGAGAAGAGCTCGTTGCAGCAAATGCTCTCGCGGTGACCGGCGGAACAATAGGGGTAGTCATTGGTGGTGGTGTAGGAATTGGGTTAAAGAAATTATTTGATCATTCACACTCAGGCGATCGCGCGGCTGCGCTCATTATTATTATTGCGGCCGGCGGTTACCTTGCAGCAGCACTACGCGCTTCATTCATGAAGCGCTTTGAAATTGGACCGGCAGAGCATGAAGTATCCCCCGAGGTACGTGGTTTTCGTGAGATGCAAGAGGGATTCACTATCCTAAAATCTCATAGCGATTCACTGCGAGGGATTTTTGCCACCGCCCTGCAACGCGGTGGCCTAACCGCTCTCACACTCTGTGGGTTACTCCTAGAGCGAAATACTTATCATGCGCCATCAAATCCTGATGCCGGGCTAGCTGGCTTTGGCTTTGCGCTCGCGATTGCCGGTATTGGCATTGGATTAGGTTCACTTATTACTCCAATTTTTGTCGATCGAATCGGTCGTCATATGTGGATTCGAATCTCCATGAGTGCATCAACCCCCTTCTTAATTCTCTTTCTTCTCATTCAAGCAGAGTGGACTCTTATTCTTGCTGCATTCTTTGTTGGGCTCTTTGGTCAAGCCGTTAAAGTGACGACGGATGCGTTGGTGCAGTCAAAAATTAGCGATGAGTACCGTGGGCGAACCTTTGCTTTCTACGATGTTGCTGTGAATGGCTGCATAGTCCTAGGAGGGTTGGTTGCCGCAGTGATTCTTCCGATTAGCGGTAAGTCCATTGTGTTACCAGCGCTGATCGCGATTATTTACCTCTCGGTGACCTTTGTTTTGCTAAGACCTAAATGGTTTTCGGCCCGTTCACTTCCCACCATCTAAGTAATTCACTTTTCGCAACCTCTTCGCCAAGTGGACCTCTATCAAGCCGAAGCTCAAGTAAATGCGCATAAGCCTTGCCAACCAATGGTGATGGTTTTACCTGCAAGAACTCCATGATTTGATTACCATCAAGATCTGGTCTCATCGCATTTAGCTCTTCTTCTTCTTGCAAAGTGAGGATTCTTGCTTCGAGTGCGTCGTACGTCGCAGCCAGACTCTCAGCTTTTCTGGCGTTTCGAGTTGTGCAGTCAGCGCGAGTTAGAACATGGAGGTGATCTAATAAATGTTCAGCATCTCGCACATACCTACGGACCGCTGAGTCAGTCCATTCACCACTGCCATAACCATGAAAACGAAGGTGTAGGAATACTAATTTATTTACATCTGAAATTGTGTGATTATCAAAGCGGAGTGCTTTAAGACGAGTGGTCGACATCCGAGCACCAACAACTTCATGATGATGAAAAGAGACACCTCCACCCGAAATTAACTCTCGAGTCTTTGGTTTACCAATGTCATGCAAGAGCGCTGCTAACCTGATCACAAGATTTGGGCCACCAAGTCGGCCTTCAAGAGCAATTGCCTGATCAAGAACGGTAAGAGTGTGTTCGTAGACATCCTTATGGTGATGGTGTTCGTCAATCTCAAGTTTCAATTTTGGAAGCTCTGGAAGGACATGCTCCGCTAAACCAGTTTCAACCAGCAAGGTGAGGCCAAGTCGTGGATTAGCCGACATTAAAGTTTTTATTAATTCATCACGTACTCGTTCAGCAGAAATGATTTCTATCCGAGATGACATGGCAGTAATGGCCTCAATAATCTCTGGATCAACGTCAAACTCTAGTTGCGCCATAAACCTGGCGGCTCTCATCATTCGAAGCGGGTCATCACTAAAAGAGCTCTTAGCGCTACCTGGGGTTCGCAAAATCTTCTTCGCTAAATCTTCGATTCCATTGAATGGATCGATAAATTCAGGCGCCTCTGTTGTGAGTTCTAGCGCCATTGAATTGACAGTAAAATCTCTTCGGCCAAGATCGCCAATGATTGACTCCCCGAAATCCACTTCTGGTTTCCGCGAATCCGGGTCATAACTTTCACTTCGATAGGTTGTTACTTCGACAGTCGCATCACCTTTTCGGCCTGCGATAGTTCCGAATGCAGCACCGGTTTCCCAGATTGAATCTGCCCACGAGGTGAGGATTTTCTTCGTTGATTCTGGTCTGGCATTTGTTGTGAAATCTAAATCATTTCCGAGGCGACCTAAAATTGCATCACGCACGGGCCCGCCGACAAGCGCCAAGGTAAATCCGGCCTCTTTAAATGCTGCCGCGAGTGAAGTTGCCACCGGGGCCTGCTCAGTCAAAGCCCTGGTCGCCAGAAGCACGGCTAACTCGCGGGGTGATTGAGTGCTCATGTGAGGTAAGGGTAGAGGAGTACCCTGCTCTTATGACCTCGGCACCTGGTGCGGGTGGCGAAGCGAAGCGAAAGAAGAGACGTCGTAGACGGCCTTCCGGTGCAAACCCCGCCACAGCTCCTCTTACTACTTCTGGTACCTCAATTAATCCGGTTAATCCAATGAGTTCGGATCAACCCCCGGCCAAGGTAAAGGCGCGTCCCCTAAAACCAAAACAGCCTTACGTGAAGCGGGTTGATGAGGTGAGCGCTGGTGGTTTAGTTATCGATAAGTCTGGCAGAAAGGGGCTCTTAATTGGCAGGCGGGATCTGAAGGATGCCACGAAAGAGAAGTTGCTCTGGTCGCTACCCAAAGGTCATATCGAAGCTGGTGAGACTCCTGAAATGGCCGCCATTCGCGAGGTCGCTGAAGAAACTGGAATCCAATCAGAGATTGAAAAGCCACTTGGGGTTATTGATTTTTGGTTCATGGCCGGTGGTAAAAGAATTCACAAGACGGTCCACCACTATCTCTTTACAGAGGTAGGTGGCACGCTCGCGCCGCAAATTGAAGAAGTAGATGATGTTGGCTGGTTCCCGCTCGAAAACATCGTCTCAATGCTGGCCTATCCAGATGAGAAAAAATTAATCGCTAAAGCGGGGAGGCTGCAAAAACTTAGCGGTTCCGATCAATCTAATGGGTCTATCAGTTGAAACCTCTAGCAAGATTTACTACGGTCCTGCTTTCGATAACATTCATTACTTTTTCAATCCCCTCAATTGCTACTGCAGCACCTCAAGAAATTACACTGACCGCGCCTTCACATCGATTGATTACAGGGCAGTTCATCGATGATGCGCTCGCCTCTGAAATCGCAGCGGTGGGTTCACTTGGTAAAGAATTGTTTTCGGAGCCTCTGTCGCCTAATAGCCAAATCGTTTGGCGGATTGATCCAGCGCTTGTCGAAGATGTTCAAGCAATGGCGCTCGGCTACAAACTTGTTGATGGCACCGAGGGGTTTGGCAAAGACTTTGCACAGACTTGGTTGGATCGACTTAAAGCAATAACTGCCAACTCCCGAGTTATTGCGATTGCCTACGGCAATCCTTCTGGATATTGGATTAAAAGGTTGACGCCACACGAACAAAATTACCTATTAGTCAGCTCTCAGCGCAGGCTGGCGCTAGATCTCAATCGACCAGTTGAACCCTCTGTTGGATACATCAATAACTCATATTTCAAGCTTCCCGGGTATGTCGTTCAATCTGTTCAAGCAGGTTATAAAACTATTCAAAGTAACGCTTTGTATCTAGACCCACTTAAATTAGAGTCATACCGGCTCTCAATCACCAGAATTTTTAATCAGAAACTCACTACCTCTCACCGTGCAAGGTTGATTTATGACTTAAACGATGCCGTTGCCACAATTTCGCAGAGTATTCGGACGGCTCCCGGTAGATTCACGATTACTTCTGCCAAACAATCTCTACCCATCACTGTTATTAATGATTTTTCAAATTCTGCCAAGATTAACCTCGTCATTAATTCGATCAACGAACGAATGATCGTAGGAGATATCAAGAATTTAACAATTGCTGGAAAATCGAAGTTACAAGTGTTGGTACCTGTACAGGTTTTAACCTCAGGTCAATCGGGATTCTCCATCAGTATTGAAAATCTAAAAGGTGAGGCACTTGGGGACACTACGCAATACCCGATTAATTTAAAGGTAATAAGTCCAGTTGCAACGTGGGTCACTACCGGCGCTGCGATTACACTCTTCTTTGCAGTACTTCTTCAATCTTTCCGACGTTTAAAACGAAAGCGTAAAAATGAGCACTGACCGAGATGATGCAGCACTACTGCGTTCATCGACTGCGATGGCAATCGGGACGATCTTCTCTCGCCTGACCGGTTTGATCCGTGGCTTGCTCACAGTTGCACTCCTTGGGACCGCTCTGCTTGGTGACACATTCAATGTGGCGAACACGATGCCAAATATCTTGTACAACCTCATTATTGGCGGTGCGCTTACCGCAGTCTTTGTCCCACAGCTCGTTAGGGCTACCCAAGATAAAGATGGCGGTTCAGCCTTTATTTCACGGCTACTTACTGCGACCGTTGTTGTTCTCGGTTTCATCACAGCCATAGCAGTTATGATTGCCCCAGCACTCGTTCATCTCTTCGCAACTAGCTACTCAGGCCGCACTTTTGACCTCACGGTGCTCTTAATGCGCTGGTGTCTGCCACAAATATTCTTTATGGGGTTATTCGCGCTCTTAGGTCAGATCGCAAATGCTAAGGAGAAATTCGGCCCCATGATGTGGGCTCCAGTATTAAATAATCTGGTTGGCATCGGTGCAATTGGATATTTCTTGCATAAGCATCCTCGTTGGGATGTCAACACAATCTCTTTTCGTGAGGCTACTTGGCTTGGTCTGATCACAACGTTTGGTTATGTCGCCCAGGCTGGCTTTTTAATTCCCACAATTCTGAGAACGAAGATTAAAATTTCACCTCGTTTTGATTGGCGAGATCGTGAAATAAAGAAATCACTTC
Organism: Candidatus Nanopelagicaceae bacterium; assembly: GCA_965658705.1. Taxonomy (GTDB): domain Bacteria; phylum Actinomycetota; class Actinomycetes; order Nanopelagicales; family Nanopelagicaceae; genus PALSA-747. Next base: position 15,445 of record CBFHTP010000006.1, on the reverse strand, counting down.
ATCTTGCTAGCTGGACACTTGTGTTCGCTGCAATCAGTCAAGTGAGTTATTTGGTCACAGTCAATCTAGCAACACAAGCTGCAGTGCGAGCGCTTAACGAAGGAATTTCTACTGGAGTCGGCTATACGCCTTATACAAATGCGTCGTATGTCATGATGTTGCCGCATTCGATTGTAACTATTTCGATTGTCACAGCGCTGCTTCCACAACTATCAAAACTTGCAATTGAAAAACGGATTTCAGATATTCATGATTCACTTGTCAGGACTATTCGGTTGGTGGGAATCATCACGGTGCCAGCGGCTATCGGGCTACTTCTCTTTGGGCCACTTATCACGCAGACACTATTCTTCGGTATCTCAAGTAGTGACAGTAATTATTTAGGGAATGTTTTGGCTGGTTTTGCACTTGGTTTACTGCCGCTCAGCATCAATCTGATTGCGCTCCGCGGGCTGAATGCCTTTGAAAATGTAAAGTTACAAGTTCTCTCAAATTTAATCATGAACATTGCTGCAAGTGCATGTGCCCTTCTTGCAGCACTCGTCTTACCTGCGCAATGGGTCACTGTCGGATTAGCTGTTGCCCTCACAATCTCTTATTACATCGGCGCTTGGACCACGATTCGACTGCTCCGACGGTTTGGAATCATGATTCATACAGGTGAAATCGTTGGTCTTTACGCCAGAATTGCTGGGATTTTCTTGGCCATCGCAATACCGCTCCGATTGTTGAGCGCCCATATCCCTGGTGGGAATACTTTGCACTTACTTTTGGTTCTTAGTATTAGTGGGTTGGGTTACATTGGTCTCGCAAAACTATTTAAGATTGAAGAAGTCACCGCCACATTTAAGATCTTGCTTAAAGGCCGCAGTTAATCGACATGAAGGTAGAGTTCAGGCATGAGTAAAATCCATGATCTTGTCATTGTTGGCTCTGGACCGGCTGGATACACGGCCGCTATCTACGCTGCTCGAGCAGATCTAAAGCCTGTCATTTATGAGGGCTCGGTCACTGCAGGTGGTGCACTCATGAATACAACGGAAGTCGAAAATTTCCCCGGTTTTACCGATGGTGTGATGGGTCCAGATCTTATGGACTCCATGCGCAAACAAGCTAAGCGATTTGGTGCAGAACTTATTACTGATGACATTGTCGAGATGGATCTGACAGGCGAGGTTAAGACGCTCAAAGATGGCTCTGGAAACGTTCTGCAAGCTCGATCAGTAATTCTTGCCACTGGATCGGCTTATAAAGAGATTGGTCTTGAAAATGAGAAGCGCCTCTCTGGTCGCGGCGTTTCCTGGTGCGCAACGTGCGATGGTTTCTTCTTCCGAGATCAAGAGATCGCTGTAGTTGGTGGTGGGGACTCGGCAATGGAAGAAGCCAACTTCCTCACTCGATTTGCAGCCAAGGTTGTGGTGATTCATCGGCGTGATACATTGCGTGCTTCAAAAATTATGGTTGAGCGAGCTCATGCAAATCCTAAAATTGAATTTCTCTGGAACACTGAAGTGACTGATGTACTAGGTGAGGATCGAGTCGCAGGACTCAATCTGCGAAACCTTCTCACTGGCGAAGAGTCCACCCGGGCATTCACCGGCCTCTTTGTTGCGATTGGACACCTGCCAAGAAGCGATCTCCTTAAAGGTCAGATCGACCTCGATGGCGAGGGTTATGTAAAAGTAGATGGGCGCTCGACCCGAACCAATCTGTCTGGTGTCTTTGCCTGTGGCGACCTGGTTGATCACACCTATCGCCAAGCGATTACGGCTGCCGGTTCTGGCTGCGCAGCCGCTTTAGATGCCGAACGCTTTATTGCGGGACATTAATCAACTCTTCGCTAATGACTAGTATTTACCCAAACCTATAAAAGAAAAAGGAAAAAACATGGCCGGAACAACACCAGTAACAACCGCAAATTTTGATGAATTAGTTCTCAAGAGCACCACTCCGGTTCTCGTTGATTTCTGGGCTGAATGGTGCGGACCATGTCGCGCGGTCGGACCGATCCTTGAAGAGATTGCGACCGAGTACGGTTCAAAAATTAAGATTGTAAAGCTCAACACCGATGAAGAGGCAGCGATTGCAATGAAATATGGCATCGTTTCAATTCCAACAATGAATGTCTTTGTTAACGGTGAAGTTGTCAAGAGCATCGTGGGCGCTAAGCCAAAGCCAGCGCTGCTTAAAGATCTCGAAGCTTTCATTAACTAACACCGACGAGTAAGTACAGAGAATAAAGATGTTGCCAGAGCTATCTCTCGGGAGTTCTGGCGACGGGGTCACTCTGCTCTGTAACACCCTTGAACGCCTAGGTTTTCTTCTTGCAAAAAGTGATGACTTTAATCCTGTTGTACAAGAAGCGGTAAAAGCATTTCAGCAAGCGCGTGGATTAACCGTGACCGGAGTTGCCGACACCAATACCTTGCAAATCCTTGAAGAGGCAAGGTGGAAACTTGGCGACCGAACGCTTTCATATAACCCTGCCAAACCAGTTCGTGGTGATGATGTTGCGGCGCTGCAATCTCGTCTGATTGATATGGGTTTTAACATTGGCCGAGTGGACGGAATCTTTGGGCCACTCACAGAATCAGCAGTTATAGATTTTCAAAAATCTGCTGGCGTAAAAGTGGATGGAAAATGTGGGCCATCTACGGTTATGGCGATGATGCGTCTTATGAAAATTGTTTCAGGTGGTGCGCCGACCCAACTTCGCGAACAAATTATTCGAGAGGCGAAAGGTCCAGCACTCGCTAACAAAACAATCGTGTTAGATCCATCTTCTGCTTGCGCTGATCCTCGAATCACTTTCGATATCGCACAGCGGTTAGAGGGTCGATTGATCGCTCTGGGAGTAACCGTTTTTCTTACCCGCGCTCTAGAAACTCATCCTGGCGATCAAGAACGAATTAATCTCTCAAATCGAGCAAACGCTGATTTGCTCATCTCATTAAATATTGATAGCTACAAAAATGAGAGCGCCCAAGGGGTCTCAACCTATTATTACGGCGCTGATGCTCATGGGGTTCATTCAGTAGTCGGTGAGCGATTTGCCGCACTTGCTCAACGTGAAATCTGCGCCCGTACCGATCTCTTAAATAACAGGACTCATGCCAAGAGTTGGGATTTATTGCGCAGAACAAAGGCGCCCACCGTGCGGATTGATTTGGGTTATCTCACCAACCCGGGCGATGCTAAGCGCTTGGCGGACCCTACTTTTCGAGAGACCATTGTGGAGTCCTTGATGGTGGCGATCCAGCGGCTCTACCTATCTGCCGAATCTGATGCAAAAACTGGGACTCTAAAAATAAGTGACCTCCGCCGAGCGGGCCTGAGGAAGTAAGATTTAACCATGAGCCAAGAGATCACCCGGTTCCATACCGGAACTCCAGAGAACCTAGAGCTGCGTTTTTCACAGCGCGCTTCCTTGTTGAAGCCCTCTGAAATTCGTGCACTCTTTGCAGTTGCCAGTCGCCCAGAGATCGTTTCACTTGCTGGCGGTATGCCGAATCTGACTGCGCTGCCTATGGAGATGTTCGCTGAAACAATTCAAAAATTAGTGATGGAGAATGGCCAAGAGGCTCTGCAATATGGCTCTGGCCAAGGACATCCGCGTCTGCGCCAACAGATCTGCGACATCATGGCGCTTGAAGGAATCAAAGCTCATTTTGATGATGTGATTGTGACTACCGGATCCCAGCAGGCGCTAGATCTCATCAGTCGTATCTTTATCAATCCTGGCGATGTTGTTCTTGTAGAGGCACCCTCTTATGTGGGCGCACTCGGAACCTTCCAGCAGTATGAAGCTGATGTTGTTCACGTCGAAATGGATAAAGACGGTCTGATTCCGGTCCGCCTTCGTGAAGCTATCTCGGCCACAAAGGCTGCCGGCAAGAGCATTAAGTTCATTTATCTCATTCCTAATTACCAGAACCCAGGTGGGGTAACTCTGCCAGCATCTCGCCGAACTGAAATTTTGGATATCTGCCGGGAAGAGAAGATCTTTGTCGTTGAAGACAATCCTTATGGCCTGCTTGGATTCAATGGGGCCTCCCCTGATGCAATGCGCGCCGAAGATTCAGAGAATGTTATTTACTTGGGCTCATTTTCTAAGACGATTGCTCCAGGATTTCGTATTGGTTGGGCGCTTGTTCCACAATCTTTGAAAGAGAAATTAGTTATCGCGGCCGAGTCATCGATTCTCTGTCCATCAAACTTTGCACAACTTGCGATTAGTGGGTACTTGGCTGATCAACCATGGCGTGAGCAGATTGAATCATTCTGCCAACTCTATAAATTGCGCCGAGATGCGATGTTAGATGCGTTAGAAAAATACTTCCCTGCTGGTTGCACGTGGACTGTGCCTGAAGGTGGTTTCTACGTATGGGTTACGCTGCCTGAAGGAGTGGATTCTAAGGCGATGATGGCAAAGGCAATCGCGGCAAAAGTGGCTTATGTTCCAGGCAATGCTTTCTATGCCGATGGTTTTGGCTCACGATCACTGCGGCTTGCTTACTGTTACCCAACTCCGGAGCGAATTCGAGATGGCGTGAAGAGTTTGGGTGCGGTTGTTACAGCAGAAGTTGAGCGAGTCGCGTTAGGTCGCTGAACCGAAAAGCTTTGCGATTCTTTTTAAGTCGTCAACGTCGGCAAATTCGATTGTAATCTTGCCCTTCTCTTTCCCGAGTTCAATATTTACTCGAGTATCAAGTGCGCTCTCAAGTTGTGATGCGATCTCTTGAAATTGTGGCGATCTGGTTTTTGCAACCTTTGGTTTTAGTGCCGGTTTGGCAGGACCACTCATGGCGACAATCTCTTCGACTGCTCGAACACTAAGTCCCTCTGAGATGATTCGCTGTGCTAGCTTCTCGATCTCGCCCTCATCACTCATTGAAAGTAGCGTTCTTGCATGACCTGCGGTTAAAACCCCGGCTGCGATTCGTCGTTGCACTGATGCGGGCAGGTTAAGTAAACGCAATGTATTGGTGACTGCAGAACGCGACTTACCAACTTTGCTAGCAAGCTCGTCGTGGGTATAACCGAAATCATTGAGTAAGTTCTGGTAAGCAGCACCTTCTTCAAGAGCATTTAATTGTGCCCGCTGGATATTTTCAAGAAGTGCCTCGCGAAGTAATTCATCATCTGATGTCTGTCTTATTATTACTGGAATAGTTTTTAACCCTGCAATTTTCGATGCCCTGACGCGTCGCTCGCCCATAATTAATTCATAGCGACCAGGACTAATTTCACGAACCACAGGTGGTTGCATTACGCCAACTTCTTTAATTGAGGCAGCTAATTCATTGAGTGCATCTTCATCAAAAACGGTTCTGGGTTGTTTTGGATTTGGTGAAATCGAATTGATATCAACTTCAAATTTCTCTGCAATAACTCGACCAGTTTTATCTTCGACGGGAGCTAGTGGTGTTGAAGGAATTAGCGCATCTAACCCACGACCTAGGCCACCTTTTTTACTCATGCTGCGCTCCCTCTTCTTGCGATCTCTCGCGCCACTTGCATATAAGCGATTGCGCCCGGAGATGATGCGTCATATGTCATAACGGTTTGTCTAAATGATGGGGCTTCTGAAACACGTACTGCTCGTGGAATAGGGATATCAATAAGTTCGTTTGGGAAATGTGCGCGCACATCATTCGCTACATCATTAGCAAGGCGAGTTCTAGAATCAAACATAGTTAAAAGAATTGTTGATACTCGAACCACCGGATTGAGGGCTCTCTGTACTTTTCGAAGAGTCTCCATGAGTAATGAGATTCCTTCTAGCGAGTAATACTCACACTGCACTGGCACAAGCACTTCTTCAGCGCAGGTCAGCGCATTAACGGTAAGTAGACCCAAACTAGGTGGGCAATCGATAATGATGTAATCCAGACGATCACCAGCGGCATCACGCGCGGTTAAATAATCATTAAGCGCTAATTTTAAAATGGACTCTCTTGCGACCATATTGACCATCGAGATCTCAGCCCCAGCCAACTCTTGGTTTGCCGGTGCGCATTCAAGAGCTGGAAAACCAGCAACTTTTTCTACGATTTCGTGAAGCGGCTTCTCTTCAACCAATACCTCATACATACCCTCGCCATCGCGCTCTACCCCAAGGGCTGTGCAGGCATTGCCCTGTGGATCAAGGTCAATGACAAGGACTTTGAGCCCGCCCATAGCTAACGCTGCTGCAATATTGACGGCAGAGGTGGTCTTTCCGACCCCGCCTTTTTGATTGGCGACGGTAAAAATGCGAGTTTTGATCGGGGTGGGCATCGCCTCTTTAAGGCGACGGATTCCCACAACCTTGCTCATGAGTGAACCCTAAGGGTTTTAGATGGTTTTACGAACCTCAATGATGCGGGCGCTCTCAAGTTCGCCAACACTGAGCGTGTGAAGAGTCGTTATGGTCCGCTCTTTTGCCACAGTTTGGTCAATCTCGGCTTGAGCAGACTCCCCTTTAATCGCCAAAAGTGCGCCAAGGCTAGAGATAAGCGGCCAGACCATGGGAAGTAGCACTGGCAAGGGTTTAACGGCGCGGGCTGTCACGATCGCAAAGCTCTTCTTTACTGATTCGGCCTTGCCGCGAATAACTGTTACTGGGATATCGAGTTCGGCAATGACCTCTGTCAAGAAATCAACCCTGCGTTGAAGCGGCTCAATTAAGGTCACCACAAGATCAGGCCGAGCAAGTGCGATCACAATTCCAGGTAGCCCAGCGCCAGAGCCCACATCCGCCACCGTTAAACCTTGCGGAATCAAGGTAGTAACCGGGATGCAGTTGGCGATGTGGCGATCCCAGATTCGATCAGCTTCACGAGGACCGATCAGGCCCCTCTCCATCCCCCATGTCGCCAGGAGTTCGGCGTAGCGCTCTGTCTGCTCTCGCCTCTGCGCAAAGTAGGTAGCGAGAAGTGTTTCACGTGAAACAGTCACAGGTTCATAGGGCAGAGCTTATTCAGCGAGAACAACCACACAGCGGTTTGGCTCTTCGCCCTCAGATTCTGAGGTTAGGCCAAGCTCTTGGATGGTGTCATGGATGACTTTGCGCTCAAAGGCATTCATGGGGGCGAGTTTGATTGACTCGCCAGTCGATTTAACTTCATCAAAGGTCTGCTTAGCCAAAAGAGTGAGTTCGTCCTTCTTATCTGAGCGGAAGCTATCGATATCGAGCATGAGGCGAGAACGATCCCCAAGGCTCGTTTGAACGGCAAGGCGGGTGAGTTCCTGAATTGCATCAAGTACCTCACCGCCTGGGCCGACTAGATGACCTAATTTGCCACCAGCGATCGAGAGTGCCGCTCGCCCATTCTCCACATCAATATCGATATCGCCATCTAGGTCAGCGATATCTAGTAGCGCCTCAAGGTAATCGGCTGCAACATCACCTTCTTCTTCTAGGCGCTCTACCTGGGATTTCTTCTCAGAGCCCTCTTCGGTCGCTACCGGGTCAGCTGATGCTTTACTCATTGTGGCCTCTTTCCAAGGTTTGGGGCTCTTCTTCCGATAAAAGCCCGATTTAATAGTATTTGTATTGTTTTGACTTATTTTGTCCTATTTAGTACGACGCTTCTTCTTCTTTGGTTGTTTTCGTTGTCCGGATTCAGGTTGTGGGGCTTCTTCAGTTGCAACCGACCCAGTTGAACCGCCGGCATCTGGGGCATCTAGAGAAGGCAAACCCTTCTTCGCTCTCTTCTCCATCAATTCAATATATGCAGGTGAGCCAGGAGTTGGGTTGCGTTTGATCACGTAGAACTGTTGACCAAAGGTCCAAAGGTTCGTTGTGCCCCAGTAAATAAGAACACCTACAGGAAAATTCACACCAGAGACTGCGAAGATCACTGGAAATACATACAACATAATCTTTTGTTGTTGCGCCATCATGTCATTGCCGGTTTGTTTTGGCATTCCTTTGACCATCAATTGACGCTGAGTTGTAAATGTTGTTGCAGACATGAAGAGAATAAGCAACACTGTGACGATCTTTGTTTCAGTGATGTTGGAGCTTAAGAATGTATCCGAGATACTTGCGCCGAAAAATTTAGCGGTGCGAGCAGATTCAAGCGCCGCACCTCTCATCACGCCATGTGGGTGATTGTGAGCTACACCATTTAAAACAGTGAAGAGTGAGAAGAAGATTGGGGCTTGCGCCAGAATTGGAAAACATGAAGAGAGTGGATTTGTCTTGTGCTCTTTGTAGAGCTTCATCATCTCTTCAGATTGCTTCTGTCGATCATCCTTGTACTTCTTTTGAATCTCTTTCATCTTTGGTTGCAGAGCAGTAAGTGCGCGTTGGGATTTAATTTGCTTCACAAATAATGGGATGAGGATAATTCGAATAAGGATCACGAGGCCGATAATTGCAAGTGACCATCGCAGTGACTCGTGGGTATCTTTACCTAAAAGAAAACCAAGCGCGTCATGAATACCAACAATGACCCAAGAGATAGCGAAATACACTGGGTTGAGGATTGAAGTCATGAGACACTCACTTTCATAGAACTTTCATAGCGGAAGAGTTATTCGCGTAATCGACACCGCCGTGTGAAAATGGATTGCACCGAAGTAGGCGCCAGGCCGTCATGATTAAACCTTTTATCGAGCCAAATTCATTGATGGCATCAATGCTGTATTGCGAACACGATGGGTAATACTTGCACCGTGGTGCCCAGAATGGAGATAAAAATTTTTGATAGCTTCGAATAATCGAGGTGAGAATTACTTTCATATCTGTGCCGATGATTTCTTAAGTATTCGACGAATTCCATCATTGAGCTCAGTTCTAAAATCATCGCTCACTTTTAGAACTCGCACCACGATCTGGGAGTGGGGTGGGAGTGTGAGCAAGTGCTCGCGAATAGCGTGCCGCAGTTGGCGGGCAATTCGGTGACGGAGAACTGATCCGCCAACTGCTTTCGAAATAATAAATCCCACTTGCGGATCTTGCGGCAGCTCTTTTGAACTGTGTAAATAGAGAACAAGTGAAGGGGTGCTCGCCCGAGAACCAATTTTTGTTATGTGGGCGAAATCTTTACTTGAACGAAGACGGTTTGGCTTCGAGAGCATCTGATCGCCTTAAGCAGAGATTTTTGTGCGGCCCTTAGCGCGGCGCAATGCGAGAACTGCACGGCCACCACGTGTTGCCATGCGGGCGCGAAATCCATGCTTCTTGGCACGCTTGCGGTTATTAGGCTGGAAGGTGCGTTTGGTTGTCATGTGAAATCCTCTTCTTCTCCGGCACTCACCCAGGGGCCCTTGCGGGCTCCTTAGGGCTGTGGACCGGGCCACAGTTAATAATGTAACGAGAGGTGAAAGATACAGGAGATTAAGAAATTGTGGAAAACCGCTTGCTTTTTTGCCCCCCAGCCCCTATTTTTCGGGATCTATCCACAGGCTAGTCGGTGAGAACTTGGGTGAGAACTTAGGTGAGAACTTGGGTGAGCCAAAGTGAGTAAAAGCAAGCCGGGGCTCAACCTTGGGTTGAGACCACAGGCTGTGGATAACTTTGTGGACAGACCTATATTTTGGACGGGAAGCACATGACTCTTATTGAGACCGGGGAAGTGATTTTAGATGCCGGCTCGGTATGGGGTCAGGTTGTTGAAGAGCTCAGCAAGAGCTCTCCCTCTATCCGCGGCTTCCTTGGAAACACCAAGGCTCTTGGCCTACTGCAATTAGACGGCGGCGCTTCGTTTTTATTAGAGGCACCAAACCTCTTCACAAAAGATTTTCTTGAAGTCAAAATTAAAACCTCTCTCAATGAGGCACTCTCAAATAAATTCGGCCAGAGCATCTCAATTGCTGTTCAAATAAATGAAGAGCTGGAGATGCCATCTTTTGAAGAAGTCGAGGTTGACTCTACTTTTACCGAACCAACTGAGAGAAAACTCAATGTTGTTGGTATGGGTCGAGGTATTAATTCTAAAGTTGCGGCCGAGCCAACCCAATTGAATCCTCGATATGTATTTGAAACTTTTGTTATTGGTGCCTCTAACCGTTTTGCTCATGCGGCTGCGGTTGCAGTTGCTGAGGCGCCGGCAAAGGCTTATAACCCGCTCTTTATTTATGGTGAATCTGGTCTGGGTAAAACCCACCTCCTGCACGCTATTGGGGCGTACGCTAAAGAGCTTTATGGATCAGTTCGGGTTAAATATGTCTCTTCTGAAGAGTTCACTAATGACTTTATTAACTCGATCCGTGATGATAAGGCAGAGGTTTTTAAACAGCGTTATCGTGCTCTTGATATTTTATTGATCGATGATATTCAGTTCTTGGAAAACAAAGAGGCGACCCAAGAAGAGTTCTTCCACACTTTCAACACTTTATATAATGCTAATAAGCAGATTGTTATCTCTAGTGACCGGCCGCCGAAACAATTGGTTACATTAGAAGATCGACTCCGTTCTCGTTTTGAGTGGGGCTTAATTACTGATATTCAACCGCCAGAACTTGAAACTCGTATTGCTATTCTTCGTAAAAAAGCCGCGCAAGATAAACTCAATGCGACTGATGATGTGTTGGAATACATCGCCTCTAAAATTTCTACAAATATTAGAGAACTTGAGGGTGCTTTAATTCGAGTCACTGCATTCGCGTCTCTAAACCGACAACCAGTAGATCTCGGTTTAGCTGAAATAGTGCTTAAGGATTTAATCCCAGATCAAGCCGGGCCCGAGATCACAGCAGGAACCATCATGGCTCAGACGGCCAGTTACTTCAGTCTCTCTATTGACGATTTGTGTGGTGGTAACCGAAGCCGAGTCTTGGTGAACGCTCGTCAGATCGCGATGTATTTATGCCGCGAGCTCACTGAGATGAGCCTGCCAAAGATCGGCCAATCATTTGGGGGCCGAGACCACACGACCGTGATGCATGCAGACCGAAAGATTCGCCATCTCATGGCTGAGCGTCGCTCCATTTACAACCAGGTCACAGAGCTCACCAATAGGATCAAACAGCAGAGCAGAGGATAAAAACTACATAGTTTAAAAGGTTTTAAAGGGTTTCAAAAAGTTGTGAAGGTCATCAGGGGTTATCCACAGATTAGTGGGGGTAACTTGTGGATAACTGTGGATAAAGGTCTTATTGGGGGGTGGGGTCTTTCTCCTTCGCTGATAACAACCCACTCCATACATCTTCCCCACAACCCGCTCCACAGGTGTTGGTGAGGAGAAAGGTGGAGTATGGCTCCCTGATCAGCGCTTTTACTAAAAGGAGCTTGCTATCCACAGAACTAGCCTTTGGTTATTACGAATACCTTTATAAGAAGAATTTAGATTGAGGATAGAGAGAACCTGTGAAAGGCTCACAGTTGTTGAAACTAGCAAAGTAAAGAAGTGAAAAAGGAAGAAGGAGCCATGAAGTTTGTTGTTGAAAGAGAAGAGCTGGTTGATGCCGTTAATTGGGTCGCTCGCAGCCTCTCAACCAGACCCATCAAACCCGAGCTCCTTGGAATCATGATTGATGTTGATACTTCAATCACTCTTATAGCTTCGGATCTAGAGAGCTCAACTAAAGCAATCCTAAAAGCAGATATTGCAACCAAAGGAAAAGTATTGGTCCCTGGGCGCCTATTGGCCGAAATTTCCCGATCGCTGCCGGCCAAACCGATTACATTCACGCTAGATGGAACCCGCGTTCTTGTCACTGCTGGCGCCGCAAAATTCACATTGCCAACTCTTTCAACAACTGAGTACCCAACCTTGCCTGAAGTTCCTGCCACCGCCGGATTAATTGCTAGTGATGTATTTGCAACCGCCGTTGCGCAAGTCGCGATCGCTGCCGGCAAGGATGATTCTCTACCAGCCCTAACCGGAATCCATGTAGAAATAAATAAAAATCACATTACTTTGGCGGCTACTGATCGCTACCGCCTTGCGGTTCGCGAGCTATCTTGGCAAGCAAAAGAGGCCGACCTTGAAGCCACCACTTTAATTCGAGCTCGGACTCTCTCTGATGCTGCTAAAGCCTTAACCTCAGCCAACCAAGTTACTTTGGCGCTCTCACCAACAACCTCTCACGAAAAACTTGTTGGTTTCCTTTCAGAGTTAAAAACAATGACATCAAGAACCCTTGATGGTTCATTCCCACCATTTAGACATCTACTTCCTTCTGAATCAGTGGCACAGGCAACTATTGAAGTCGCCGAGTTCTTAGATTCTGTGCGCCGTGTCGCTCTAGTAACTGACAAGACAGTCCCATTACGTCTTGATTTTGGAAATGGAGTTCTCCGCCTTGAGGCTGGAACCGGTGAAGATGCGCAAGCGACCGAAGAGCTTCAGATTCAATATAACGGGGAGCCCATCTCAATCGCCTTCAACCCCACCTATCTCACAGATGGCCTTCAAGCACTCGGCACCCCATTTGTCGAAATCGATTTCACTGGCGCCGCCAAACCCGCGGTCCTTGTTGGAAAACACGAAGCAAATGGCGCAAAGGATGAGAGTTATAAGTACCTCTTAATGCCAATGCGTTACAGCTCCTAACAAGACGACTAGTGCGTTTAAACCACCTCTCTCTTAAGAATTTCCGCTCTTATACTGAGCTGGAACTCTCATTCGAGCCCGGTGTAACCATTTTTGTCGGGCGTAATGGCGAAGGCAAAACAAACATTATCGAATCTATCCTTTATCTCTCATTTCTTTCATCCCATAGAACAAGTTACGACCAACCACTAATCCAACTAGGTTCCACTTCAGCCTATATCCGAGCCACAATTGATAATGGTGAACGCGAACTCCTTGTTGAACTAGAAATAAATGCTGACAAAGCAAACCGGGCTCGAATCAACCAAAACCCCGTGCGAAGCCAAAAAAACCTTTACGGCGCGTTGCAAGCAATTTATTTCTCACCAGAAGATTTAGATCTCGTTCGCGGCGATCCATCTGATCGCCGCAGATTTATTGATGAGCTACTTATTTTGCGATCACCAAGAATGGCTGGCGTGATTTCAGATTACGACCGAGCGGTTCGTCAGCGAAACGCACTGCTCAAATCTCGCAGCAGTCTGTCTTCACTGGAATCTTGGGACAAACAAGTTGCCGAATTCGGTGGCGAGATTGTTGCGGCTAGGCTCTCAGCCCTCAAAGAGTTAGAACCAATCTTTACCTCTGTTTATCAAGAAATCTCGCCAGAAAAGCGAGCTTACATAACCTATAAATCAAGCACAGAGAACCCATCATTAATCCCCAAGGAAAATTCCCAGGCCATACTTAATCAAATGCTCGAAATACGATCGAGTGAGATCGAACGAGGTCTGACTCTTGTTGGCCCACATCGTGACGATTTACTTTTGATGCTCGGTGACCATTTTGTAAAAGGTTATGCCTCACAAGGTGAATCGTGGTCAATTGCGCTTTCACTAAAATTAGCCAGTTATCAATTACTTCAAAACGACGGCGCAAAACCAATTTTGATTTTAGATGATGTCTTTTCAGAACTCGATGAAGAGCGCAGAGAGAGGCTTATTGCACTGGCGCATGGCGCCGAGCAAACATTTATTACTGTTGCTGTGCAATCAGATCTACCTAAAGAGATCACAGGCAATTTGTACTCTGTTAAATCTGGTGTTGTGAAAGCGTTGTGATAGAAAAATGAGTAGAGACCTACCAAAGGAAATGTTCCACTCGTGGCGAGGCCAAATTCGAAAGTCACGGCGAGCTGAAGAAGCTCACCCACGCCAGCGGCATGAAGACCCACTTCAAGTTGGCAGTGTTTTACATGAATTGGCAGAACAGAACGACTGGCGCCAAGGAATAGCTGAAGGCACCCTGTTTACAGAGTGGGAGGCGGTAGTAGGAGAAGAAATTGGCTCGCACTCAACCCCAACCTCTTTGGTCGATGGTCGCTTAACAATCCAAACAACCTCGACCGCCTGGGCCACGCAACTAAATGCGATCTCCACCCAATTACTGGCGACAATCCGAAGCAGCGCCCCAGGCGCGCTCGTGGATGAAATCATTGTGATTGGGCCTGGTGCGCCATCCTGGAAGAAAGGCCTCCGTACAATACGAGGAGCGCGTGGTCCTAGAGATACCTACGGTTAACCTTTTTTCACCCCTTAGACCCCACTTCTAGCCCCTTTTTCGACTATGAATGGCGCTGGCTTCTGACTAGGATTACCCCCATAACCAGCCGAAAACTGGCGAGGATTGATTTTCAGGGGGAGCTCGGGTGCCAACAAAGGAGTACAACGCCAGCGCAATTACCGTGCTGGAGGGTCTCGATGCTGTCCGCAAACGCCCTGGTATGTACATCGGTTCGACCGGTGAGCGGGGCCTACACCACCTCGTCTATGAGGTTGTCGACAACTCTGTTGATGAGGCCATGGCCGGCTATGCCAGCGAGATCAATGTGACCATGACCGCCGATGGTGGCATCAAAGTCGTCGACAACGGCCGCGGCATCCCAGTAGACCTCCATCCAACCGAGAAAAAATCAGCCCTAGAAATTGTCCTCACCGTTCTCCACGCCGGTGGCAAATTTGGAGATGGCGGCTACTCGGTTTCTGGTGGACTGCACGGTGTTGGTATCTCAGTAGTGAACGCTCTCTCAACAGATTTAGAAGTCGCCGTACAGCGCGATGGCTTCTTCTGGTACCAAGAGTACAAACTTGGTGTCCCACAACAACCAGTACGCAAAGGTGAACCAACAACTAAAACCGGAACCCAAACAATTTTCTGGCCATCTGCTGAAATTTTCGAAACAACAGATTTCTCGTTTGAAACTCTCTCTATAAGATTTCGAGAAATGGCGTTCCTTAACAAAGGCCTACATCTCACACTCACTGATGAACGAGTTGGCCATGTTGATGAGACAGGTAAACCAATCCATGTCGAATATAAATATTCCTATGGAATTGTTGATTTTGTAAAACACTTGAATCTCACAAAAGGCTCCCAACATAAATCGATTATTAATTTTAATTCGGAAGATACCAAAATAAATATGTCGCTAGAAGTAGCGATGCAATGGAACACCACTTTTTCCGAATCGGTTTACACATTTGCAAATACCATTAATACTCAAGAGGGTGGAACCCATGAGGAAGGTTTTCGAACCGCTCTTACTTCTATCGTCAATAAATTTGGCGAAGAGTGGGGCTTCATCCGCAAGAAGGAAGACCGCCTGACTGGCGAAGATGTCCGCGAAGGTCTGACTGCAATAGTCTCCATCAAAATCGGCGAACCGCAATTTGAAGGACAGACAAAGACAAAACTAGGCAACACTGAGGCCAAATCATTTGTACAAAAGGCGATGAACGAAGTGTTGACCGAGTGGTTCCAAAAGAACCCAAGTGAAGGCAAAGATATTCTGCGCAAATCAATTGATGCGGCGGCAGCTCGAACTGCAGCTCGCAAGGCGCGTGATCTCTCTCGCAGCCGCAAAGGACTCCTTGAAGGCCGTGGGATGCCCGGCAAGCTGGCAGATTGCCAATGGACTG
>CBFHTP010000005.1:0-48600 GCA_965658705.1 Candidatus Nanopelagicaceae bacterium | reverse complement strand
TCACCAGAGATAGATCCCCCAATAATCACCGGCAAGAGCGGCAATACACATGGAGCCAGTGCTGTTAACGCCCCGGCCAGGATTGCCACGATGAAGAGAATCATTTATGGAATCTACTCGCACAACGGAGCCTTTTGGCTTTGAATTCGCGGGTGGGTGACCAAATTGCTACTTGCTGAGAGATACTTGAGCCATGTCCTTAAAGCTTGGTCTCTCGAATCTGCCAGGTTTAGGCATGGCATTGATGCTGACCTTCACCGGCTCAATGCACTTCATCGCTCCGCGGACCTTTGATTCAATCGTGCCAAAGATTCTTCCAGGTGATGCCCGGCTCTGGACTTACTTGAGTGGCATCGCGGAACTCATCGTCGCCTTGCTTCTGGTTATGCCGTCAAAACTTTCACTCTTTGGTATTTCACTTCCATTGCTAGGGGCTTACTGCGCATTTGCACTCTTTATCGCAGTGTTTCCAGCAAATATAAATATGGCTTGGATGTGGCGACATAAAGCAATGCCAGCACCACTTCTTGCTTACGCCAGATTGCCACTTCAATTCGGGCTTTTCTATTGGGCTCTTGCTATTGCAAAGTCACTGAAGCGTTAGGGTGGAACTCACAGGAGCAACAATCGTCATATTTGATAGCGACTGCCATCTGTGCCGGGTAAGTGTTGATTGGATCAAAATTTATACACCGATTATTGCTCTGGGATTTGCAACTACGAATTTAGAATCTTTTGGTCTCACCCGAGAACAATGCGAACGAGAAGTTTGGGTGATTGACGAGGGCCGAAAATATTCAGGGGCCAGTGCAGTTGCTCATCTGTTGCAATTGCGAGGCAACTTACGGCTTGCAAGATTCATCAAGTTATCTGGGCTCTTTGGTCGGATTGGCTACCGCTGGGTTGCCAAAAACCGAGGCTCTGCAATTGTTCGAATTTTGGTCAAACTTTTAGAGCGAGATATCTCTAGGAATTAACCCAGTCTCCAACTAACTAAGCGCAGCGATCTTTTCACGTACCGCTATCGCTGATGGATTGGTCAACGAAGTGCCGTCCGAGAAAAGCAAGGTAGGCACTACTTGATTGCCGGCATTAACCAGCTCCACAAACGAGGCAAACTGAACCTCTTCTTCTATATTGACTTCACGAAAGGTGATCTCTGATTCGGCTAGCTGACTCTTGAGGCGCTTACAGTATCCGCACCAGGTCGTGCTAAACATGACGAAGTCTGAGCCAGTAATCCCCAGCACTTCAACCGGATCGATAGACATTCGATTGCACCTTCCATGTAAGAGCTGACTCAAAACGTAGGTTGGATTGTATCTGGTGGCGGAAGTCTTCTTTCAACAGGCAGGTGTGCGATACAGGAGATTCCTCATTAAGATCGGTCTCGCTACTCACGCGTTCATTCTCCCCGCAGTACTCTTATTCCACAACTTTCAGGTTTAAGGAGCAGCAGATGTCGATCGCAGCAAATAACTCAAAAAACCAAGTGGCAACTCTACGAAGAGCGTTTATCGCGCGACAGACTCTCGTCAGCAATGGTTCCCTCATTCTGGGTGGTGTTGCTTTTCTATCACTGATGGCCCAGATCTCATTACCGATTCCGGGATCACCAGTGCCAGTCACAGGTCAAACACTTGCCACTCTGCTTCTTGGAAGCGCTTATGGTGCCGAACTTGGCTTCACTACATTTGCCACCTACCTGCTTCTGGGTGCTATTGGCTTGCCAATTTTTGCAGGTGGTTCATCAGGATTTATACGGATCAGTGGTGCAACCGGAGGCTACCTAGTGGGGATGCTTCTAGCATCAGCTTTAACTGGCGCACTCGCTGGACGTAAGTGGGATCAAAAAGTACTCACTGTGATTCCAACGATGCTTCTAGGAAATATTCTCGTATTTAGTGCTGGTCTCTATTGGTTACACCACGTCACTGGCCAAAATTGGTCATGGACAGTGTCAAAGGGCTTGACACCATTCCTGCTTGGTGAATTTTTGAAGATTGCTATTGCCAGCACGACAATGCCCGCCTTGTGGCGATTTATCTCTCGCCGATAATTCACAAGTAAATCCAAAGCGTGGCTGGTGAAGGATTTGAACCTTCGAAGGCAGAGCCGGGGGATTTACAGTCCCCTCCCATTGGCCGCTCGGGCAACCAGCCAAGGTCGAACGATGAACAGCGGGCAGAAGAATACCTTATTAATTGGTCTATTAAAAAAACCGAGTAATCTCGCGCTCATGATCATTTTCTCTCCTGAAGTAGCCAGAGCACTAGAAACTGGCAGACCAGTAGTTGCCCTTGAATCAACCATCATCAGCCATGGGCTTCCCCGTCCTCGCAATTTAGAGGTAGCGATTGAAGTCGAAGAGATCGTTCGCGAAAATGGAGCAACTCCAGCGACGATTGCGATGATTGATGGCCTCATTCATGTTGGGCTAGAAGCTGATCAACTTGAACGAATTGCGAATGACGACCAAGTAGTTAAAGCATCGATTCGTGACCTTGCAGTTCTTGCTCATCGAAAGGCATCAGCGGCCACAACTGTTGCCGCCACTGCTCACATTGCTTACACATCAGGAATCAAAGTCTTTGCAACTGGCGGACTCGGTGGAGTGCACCGAGGTGATGGCTTTGATGAATCAGCAGATCTCTCGGCAATGTCAGTGACTCCGATTGTGATTGTTTGCGCAGGAGTGAAATCAATATTGAATGTTCCGGCAACACTAGAACGACTTGAAACAATGTCGATTCCTGTCCTTGGGTATCGGACAAATCAATTCCCTGGGTTCTACCTCACCGATTCGGGTTACTACATCGAACACCGAGTTGAGACTGCCCACGAAGTTGGTTTTATCTGGGACCAGCGCGGGGCGCTTCAGACTGATGATTGCGCAATGGTGGTCGCCAATCCAGTTGTTGAACAACTTGATCCAGTACTGCATGAACAGTTGCTTACAGCCGGCCTGGCTGCGGCAGATGCGGCTCATGTCACTGGTAAAGATGTCACACCGTTCTTGCTCGAGTATTTCCACCGCGAATCCGAAGGAAAATCACTCGACGTTAATATCGAGATCATCAAGTCAAATGCTGCTCTGGCAGCTGAAATTGCGGCTGTCCTCTAAGTGAAGAGAGTCCTCTGTATCGGCGACAGCATGTTAGACATCGTCGCCAAGATCCAATCCCCCATGCATATTGGTGGAGACACTTCAGCTAGCGTGAGTTATCACGGGGGTGGCGCTGCTGCCAACGTTGCTACCTGGCTTAGTTATGTTGGCGTAGAGGCTCACCTTGCATCTCGCATAGGCGATGATGAGAACGGTAGGCGTTTTGCGTTAGAGGTATCAGATTACAACGTCACCTTTCAACCAAAGCCAGCCCGCAGTGAAATCACTGGCGTCGTGATTGTGATCGTCGACAGCACAGGTGAACGAACAATGTTCCCTGACTCGGCAGCAAACAGTGGGCTCTCACTCAATGATCTGCCCGAACTCGATGGCTTTGATGCCGTCTTTCTCTCTGGTTATGCACTGATCAATCCAGCATCACGGCCCGAAGTATTAAAAATGCTTCGAATCTTTGATGAGAAAAAAATCCCAGTAATTATTGATCCTGGCACTGTTGGGGCCTTTAAAGAAATTCCACTCGATGAACTTCACGACTGGTTGAGCCACGCAGAATTATTGATACTCAACGTAGAGGAAGCACTCTTTCTCTCTCATCGAGATAACGTCGAGGATGCACTGAAAGTTTTAAATAACTTGTGTGGTTTTGTCGTCGTTAAACGAGGTGCAGCTGGTGCGATGGCAATCAACGAGGCTGGCCGATTATCTTCGGTATCAGCAGTTACTGCAGAAGTGATTGATACCACCGGTGCCGGTGACGCCTTCGATGCTGGATTCATCAAAGAGTGGATCAACGGCCAATCGCTAGATGCAGCGCTCACTCGAGCTGCAGGAACGGCTGCGATCGCTCTGGCAAAGGTAGGAGCCAGGCCGCCATTAAATGGCTCTTAACTGACGCCTAAGGTTCAAGTATTAGTCGAGGGTTCGAGATCAAACTGCAACAATTCAAATACAAGGATTTAATCGATCCTCGTTAGGATTCTCTTACATACCTCTCCCAACCAATGGGAGACCCTCAGGAGGAAATATCTTGAAGAAATCAATTAAGTTAGTAACGCTACTCGCTGCAGCAACACTTGTTGCTGGCGTAGCAGTTGCACCTGCATCGCAGGCTGCAAAGATCAAGGCATGCCTAGCGCTAGATACTGGCGGCGTCGACGACCACTCATTCAACGCTTCAGCATGGGATGGCGCAAAGTCAACCGCTGGAATCGCTGATGTTCAGTACCTTCCTTCAGCTAGCTCAGCTGACTTCGCTCCAAACATCAAGAAGTTTGTAGATCTTAAGTGCGATCTCATCATTGGTGTTGGATTCGCAATCGGTGGCGACCTTGTCGCTTCTGCTAAGGCAAACCCAAAGATCAAATATGCAATCGTTGACGATGCAGGACTTTCTTGCAACGCCGATTACTCAAGTTGCTTGCCTGTTGCAAACGTCAAGGGCCTCACATTCAAAACTGATGAACCTTCATTCCAGGCCGGTTACCTAGCAGCTGGTTACTCAAAGACTGGCAAGGTTGCTACTTACGGCGGCGCACCATACCCAACAGTGACAATGTTCATGGATGGTTATGCACGCGGCGTTGCTTACTACAACAAAGTTAACAACAAGAACGTTCAGGTCCTTGGTTGGGATCCAGCAAAGCCATCAGCAGGTACATTCGTTGGTGACTTCTCGAACACAACAAAGGCCGGAACAATTTCAACTGGTTTTGAACAACAAGGCGCAGATGTCATCTTCCCTGTTGCTGGAAACCTTGCAGCAACAACTGCGGCAAACTCCCTAAAGAGCAAGAAGTCAGTTGTTATCTGGGTAGATAAGGATGGCGTTATCGCCTCTCCTGAATATGCATCAGTCATCTTGACTTCAGTAGTAAAGGGTGTCGGAACTTCGGTTGCGTCAACAATTACCTCTGTTAAAAAGGGTCAATTCACAAACGCCTCATACGTTGGCACTATCGCCAACAGCGGTGTCTTCTTGTCTGGTTACCACAGTTTCCAGTCAGCGATCTCATCTCGCTTGGCACTTGAAGTTAAGCGTCTTGCAGCACAGATCAAATCCGGAGCAGTCTCCGTTAAGTAATCATAAAAGCGGGCAATCCTTCATTGGATTGCCCGCTTTTTTTATTCCTAAAAATAGGTAGGATGAGGCGTGTCTTTAGAATTAAGAGGGATTACTAAACGTTTCGGCGCGTTAGTTGCGAACGATTCCATCTCTCTGACTGCCAATCGGGGCGAGATTCACGCGATCCTAGGCGAAAATGGCGCAGGCAAATCGACCTTAATGAATATTGTCTACGGACTCTTGCAGGCTGATGAAGGCGACATTTACATAGACGGAGTCAAGAAACTCATCGCAGAGCCAGCAGATGCGCTCGCATCTGGCATTGGAATGGTCCATCAACATTTTATGTTGATCCCCGTCTTCACGGTCGCAGAAAATATCGTCTTAGGTCATGAAAAAATTAGGCGCGGGTTCACTCTCGATATTGAGAGCGCCAAGAAACAAATCCTTCAGGTTTCTAAAGAGTTTGGATTTGAGATTGATCCAGATGCGCTCATTGAAGATTTGCCAGTAGGTGTCCAACAGCGAGTAGAGATCTTGCGAGCGCTTATCTATGAAGCAAAAGTTCTGATTCTGGACGAGCCGACTGCAGTCCTGACTCCACAAGAGACTGATGAACTATTAGAGATTATGAAGAAGTTGAAGGCAAATGGCACCGCAATTATTTTTATCACCCACAAATTGCGTGAAGTAAAAGCTGTTGCAGATCGCATCACAATTATTCGTCGAGGTAAAGTGGTTGGGACGGCAGAACCATCTGCGAGTGTTGAAGAGCTGGCTTCGATGATGGTCGGAAGACCAGTGGATCTCTCGCCAGAACTTGCTGCTCATGAAGTTGGTGAGATTGTTGTCGCAGTAGAAGGCCTCTCTATACGAGATGCTTCTGGGCGGACGGTAGTAAGTGAGATCAATTTTGCAGTGCGCTCTGGTGAAGTTCTGGCAGTCGCTGGTGTCCAAGGTAATGGACAGAGTGAACTTGCCCGTGCGATGCTCAATTTGGAAAGTAGCGCCTCCGGATCGATCAAACTTGCTGGACATGAAATCGTTGGTCTAAGCGTGAGCGAATCTTTGCAAGCAGGGATTGCCTTTATCCCAGAGTCTCGAGAGTTGGATGGTCTGATCTCGACCTTCTCTATCGCGGAAAACTTGATCCTAGACCGCCATACCGAAGCCCCGTATGCCAGATTAACTCAGCTCTCTCCAAAAATAGTCGCACAAGAGGCAGCACGTTCGGTTTCTGAGTTCGACATCAGATTGCAGTCTGTTCAGGATCCGGTCTCATCTCTCTCTGGTGGAAATAAGCAGAAAGTGGTGTTGGCTCGTGAGCTCGCACGTGAAGTCAAGATGGTGGTTGCATCACAGCCGACGCGGGGACTCGATGTTGGCTCGATCGAATTCGTTCACAAAAGTATCCTCGCTGAGCGCGACAAGGGCCGAGCAATCTTGCTCTTCAGCACAGAGCTCGACGAAGTAATGTCACTCGCCGATCGGATCGCCGTTATGTACCGAGGAAAAATTTTAGCTATCGTAAAATCTGGGATTTCACGTGATGATCTTGGCCTTCTCATGGCCGGTGTAGTCAGTGATGCGGTGAAAGCTCATGCATAGACTTCAGCGCGCATTAAGCGCGATAAAACTTCCGGCTCTCTCATTCCTTCTCGCTTTCACGCTTTCGGGGTTGATGATCGCGCTTTCAGATAGCAAAGTGCTTAAAAATATTTCGCACCCCATCAAATTCCTTACAACTGCAGGATCCACAATTGGTAACGCCTTTCTGGCACTCTTTCAAGGCTCGATTTTTGACCTCAATCTTGCTGAGGGACATTCTTGGGTACAGGCTTTTTATCCTCTATCGGAAACAATCGTTGCTGCTACGCCTCTTATCCTTACGGGCTTATCGGTAGCTCTCGCATTTAGATCTGGGCTCTTCAATATCGGCGCACAAGGTCAATTTGTCATGGGAGCAATCGGGGCGTCTTATGTCGGTTTTCACTTTGATTTCTCGCCAGTTATTCACGTCGTACTTGCACTCCTTGCAGGAATCGCATGCGCTGTTTTGTGGGGTGGCCTAGTCGGTCTGCTTAAAGCTCGTACTGGTGCGCATGAGGTCATCGTTACGATCATGATGAACTACATCGCCACTTTTTTCATTCTCTGGATTCTCAAGACCAAGACTTTCCTTCGCCCCAATCGCTTCGATCCGATCGCTCCCGAAGTCCATCCGAGCTCACAATTGCCACACTTATTTGGCGCATCGATGCGAGTTCACGCAGGGATCTTTATCGCACTGGCCGCTGCACTCTTTGTCTGGTGGCTCTTAGCGCGAAGCACGGTTGGCTTTAAGTTCAGAGCGGTCGGCGCAAATGCATCTGCCGCAAAGACTGCTGGCATATCAGTTCCATTTGTCGTTACTACGACAATGGCAATCTGTGGCGGCCTGGCCGGTCTTGCTGGAGCAGTCCACGCACTTGGAAGTGAACATTCATTAACGGCCGATATTGGCGGATCTTTTGGTTTCGATGCCATTACCGTTGCCCTGCTTGGTCGTGCAAAGCCAATGGGAACTGTTCTTGCGGCACTTTTATTTGGAGCGCTACGAACTGGCGGTCGCACTATGCAGTCAAACACGAGCACGCCGTTAGATATCGTGCTTGTTATTCAGGCGCTCATCGTGCTCTTTATCGCAGCGCCCGCCCTAGTTAAATTTATTTTCCGACTCAAAAAGGTAAATGAGGGCGAATCTCTCACCTCTAAGGGGTGGAACGGATGAGTAAAATTATTAGCGCGTTCAAGTCAATGAATCCGGCTATGAAACGTAGTCGAAATGGCGTCATTGCCATGGCCCTACTCTCTCTAATCTCACTTTTTAAATTTGGCCTAGGTACTCGCTCTGATGCGAAAACGACTTTTGGATTTACCCTCAACCACGAGTGGGTCATCATTAAAGAAGTAGTCATTAACTCTTCTACTGGATCGCTCATCTTTAGTCTGCTTGCTCTGGCTGGAACAATTTTTGCCTTTGCCAACTATCTGAAATCACGCCCGCTCGCTCTTCCGAGTGGGATCGTCGCCATAGGTGTACTCATGTCGTTTATTACATGGGTTGCAAGCGGGAAATTCATTCCTATCACCGGCTTGCTGCAAGGAGCTCTTCTACTAGCCATCCCCCTGATCTTCGGATCAATGTCAGGTTTGCTCTGTGAGCGATCTGGTGTCATCAACATCGCCATTGAAGGACAACTTCTTGCAAGCGCATTTGTATCTGGCGTTGTAGCAAGCCTTACTCATCAAGCTGGTCTTGGCCTGCTCGTTGCTCCGCTGGCTGGTGCCACAATCTCGCTGATTCTGGCTACTTTCTCGATCAAGTTTGGCGTTGACCAAGTAATTTTGGGCTTTGTCATCAATGTTTTGGTGATTGGAATGACTAACTTTTTCTACAAGAAATTGCTCATTCCGTATCAAGCAACGTGGAATACCGGTCCAACCTTCTCTCGAATAGAGATCCCATTACTGGGTAAAATTCCGATCCTGGGGCCAATTTTCTTTGATCAAACAATCATCGTTTACTTGATGTATGCCATCGTGGCAACAATCTCCTTTGCCTTGTATCGCACTCGATGGGGACTTCGCACTCGTGCAGTCGGAGAGCATCCAACTGCAGCAGATAGCGTTGGTATCAACGTCAACAGGTTGAGATTTCGCAATGTAATTCTCGCTGGACTTGTTGCGGGAATTGGTGGCGCATATTTCACCGTTGGCAGTGTCGGCTCATTCAGCAAAGAGATGACAGCCGGTTCTGGATTTATTGCACTTGCCGCTCTGATCTTTGGTAAGTGGAGTCCAAAAGGAGCAATTGCTGCGGCCCTGCTCTTTGGCTTTGCAGATAATCTGCAGAGTACTCTGACAATCATTGGAGTTTCGATTCCATCAGAGTTCATGCTGATGGTTCCGTATGTTGCAACAATCATTGCAGTAACTGGACTTGTTGGCCGAGTGCGAGCACCGGCTGCTGATGGCGTTCCATACCGTAGAGGGGTTCATTGATGAGCGACTTAAATAATGTAGACATTAACTGGGATCTGCTTCATCAGGAAGCAAAGTCGATCATGACCAAGGCCTATGCGCCGTATTCCAAGTTCCCGGTTGGGGTTGCGGCCCTAGTTGATGATGGCCGAATTGTTGTGGGCTGCAACGTAGAAAATGCATCGTATGGGCTTGGCCTCTGCGCAGAATGTACGTTGGTTTCAGCGCTAACCACCAGTGGTGGTGGACGCCTGATTGCCGCTCTTTGTGTTGATGCTGACGGCAATTTCCTTTCACCTTGTGGCCGTTGTCGCCAACTGCTCTTTGAGCATGGCGGGAACGATCTTCTCTTCATGACACCAAAAGGCCCACAACCCATGTCTACCTTGCTCCCATGGGCTTTCGGGCCAGATGATCTCAAGCCATGAGTGAAGCATTTGCAGCAGTTGAAATTATCAGTGCAAAGCGCGATCGAAATGAATTAACAGATCCCCAAATTGATTGGGTGATCGATGCCTACACTCGCGGCGCAGTAGCTGATGAGCAGATGTCAGCACTTGCGATGGCAATTTTGCTGAATGGAATGAACTCCCGAGAAATCTCGCGCTGGACAGATGCGATGATTCGATCTGGTGAACGCATGAGCTGGTCAACTCTCTCGAGACCCACGGTTGATAAACACTCTACCGGTGGCGTCGGCGATAAAATCACTTTGCCGCTTGCACCTCTTGTTGCAGCTTGTGGTGGCGCAGTCCCCCAACTATCTGGTCGTGGCCTTGGTCATACCGGTGGAACGCTAGACAAATTAGAATCAATTCCTGGCTGGCGCGCATCGTTGAGTAATGAAGAGATGCTGAAAGTCTTAGAAGATGTCGGCGCCGTGATCTGCGCAGCAGGTCCTGGTTTAGCGCCAGCAGATAAAAAACTTTATGCGCTGCGTGATGTGACAGCAACAGTGGAGGCAATTCCACTGATCGCTTCTAGCATCATGAGTAAGAAAATTGCCGAAGGAACCTCTGCGCTCGTTCTAGATGTTAAAACTGGCAATGGTGCATTTATGAGTGATCCCAAAAAAGCAAAAGAGCTTGCACAAGTAATGGTCGAGCTTGGCACACGTGCAGGTGTGAAGACAACGGCGCTGATTACCGCAATGGATGTTCCGCTCGGACTGACTGCCGGCAATGCACTGGAGGTTCGAGAATCGGTTGAAGTTCTGGCTGGTGGCGGTCCGTCAGATGTCGTTGAACTGACTTTAATCCTTGCCCGAGAGATGCTGACTGCAGCGAAGATCAATCCCTTGATGGATCCAGCCGACGCGCTAAAAAATGGCCAGGCGATGGATTATTGGCGCCGGATGATTAGCGCCCAAGGTGGCGACCCCGATGGAAAGCTGCCAGTCGCCAAAGAGCAGCATGTTATTACCGCGCAATCATCAGGTGAATTGATCGAGATGAACGCTATGAAGGTTGGCATTGCCGCCTGGCGATTAGGCGCTGGAAGATCACGCCAGGGTGAACTCCTTCAACTTGGCGCCGGGATTGAAATGCATAGTAAACCGGGCGCCAAGGTCAAGATCGGTGACCCGATCTATACTCTTCATACCGATGAACCGCACCGCTTTGCGCGAGCGATCGAGGCTCTTGAGGGCTCAACAAAGATCTCTGATTTAGGAGAAACGGGATCTAGATTTCCACTTATCCTAGAAAGAATTGAGGGCTAGCAGATGGTTCTGACTGGGATCCCAACTTCAGAACAAGTTAAACGTTTACCAAAGGCGCTCTTGCATGATCACCTAGACGGTGGGCTTCGCCCAGAAACAATTATTGATCTCGCTTCAAAAATCAATTATCAATTACCTTCTATGGATCCGCGTGCTCTGGCCGACTGGTTTGAAGAGTCTTGCAACTCTGGGTCGCTAGAAAAATATCTCGTTACCTTTGATCACACCATTGCCGTCATGCAAGACCAGGAAGCAATAATCCGCGTTGCTCGTGAATGCGCTATCGATCTTGCGCAAGATGGCGTCGTGTATGCCGAAGTTCGAGGTGCGCCTGAGCTCTTCACTCAAAAAGGGTTGACTCTAGATCAGGTTATCGAAGCAACGACTGAAGGATTCCAACAAGGAGCGCAGGAAGCTGCTCGCCAAGGAAATAAAATTCGGGTTGAACAAATTCTCTGCGCGCTTCGCCAAAATAGTTTTGCAAACCAAGTCGCTGAAAAGGTTGTGAAGTACCGCGACCAGCATGTGGTGGCCTTTGATATCGCTGGCCCCGAAGATGGTTTCCCACCGGTTGATTATCTAGAAGCATTTAATTACCTGCGTAAAGAGAATGCTCATTACACAATCCATGCGGGTGAGGCCTTTGGCCTGCCCTCAATCTGGCAGGCGCTCCAACTCTGCGGGACCCAGCGCTTGGGTCACGGGGTTCGAATTATTGATGACATTGATTTCTCTGGGCCATCACCTAAATTAGGCCGCTTGGCTTCCTTCGTTCGTGACCAGCGGATTCCGTTGGAATTGGCTCCGACTTCTAACCTTCAGACTGGTGCCGCAAAGGATTATGCATCTCATCCAATTGGAATTCTAGAAAAGCTACGCTTTCGAGTGACACTGAATACCGACAACCGACTCATGAGCAGAACGTCAATGACGCACGAGATGGAAGAGTCGGTCCAGGCATTTGGTTGGGGATTTACCGAACTTCAGCGCGTTACTGTGAATGCGCTCAAGAGCGCCTTTATTCCTTTTGAGGAACGGTTGGAAATTATCGAAGAGATCGTGAAGCCTGCGTATTCAGCAATTGCTACCGAATAGCTTCCGCATGGCTTTAAATTCCGATTGGATGCCAGATTGTCTTGCTCTCCATAAAGGCAAGGATTCGCTGCGGTGATTTCAACTCCGCAAAAGTATGAATTCTTTTTAAGTTCTCTGCGCCTGCAACTTGAGCTGACTCTAATTCCTTTCGAGATAGTCCCGATGCATCTATCGCATCTATATCCATATGAGAAGCGACCCAAGATCCAAGTTCTGAGATCTTTCCCGTAAGGATATTCACTACACCCGCTGGGAAGTCACTTGTTACCAATACTTCACCCAGTGAGATCGCAGTAAGAGGATATTTTTCATGTGCAATGACGATCACTGTATTCCCAGAAGTTATCGCTGCAGCTATGGCTGCAACCATTGATACGAGAGACGGTTTTGCATCAGCGAAAAGTGCAACTACTCCGATTGGTTCTGGCGAAGTAATGTTGTAAAAAGGACCCGAAACAGGGTTTGAAGCACCATCAATCGTAGAAATTTTATCTGACCAGCCGGCATACCAAACCCACGTATCAATTGCCTCTGCGACCTGCTTTCTTGCTGCAGTCAAAGTTAATCCCTCTTGGGAAAGTAATTCAGAGACGAATTGATCCGAGCGACTCTCCATAATTTCTGCAGCTCTATAAAGGATTTGGCCACGAAGATAAGCAGTTGAAGAGGACCAGCCATTTGCTGCCGATCTCGCTGCGACAACCGCATCTCGTAAATCTTTTCGCGAAGCTTGGCAAGGATTAGCTAAAAATTTACCTTTTGAATCCTTTAATTCATACGTTCTTCCTGACTCACTTCGAGGAAAAGCGCCATTGATATAAAGTTTGTAAGTTTTCATTACGTCGATACGTTCCATTTACTCGGATCCTTTCAAGTAAGCGGTCAGACCATGCCTGCCACCTTCACGGCCCCAGCCCGATTCTTTGTATCCACCAAATGGACTTGAGGGATCGAACTTGTTGAAAGTATTTGCCCAGATAACTCCAGCTTTTAAGCGCTGCGCAGTCCACAAAACTTTTGAACCCTTGTCGCTCCAGACCCCAGCTGACAAGCCATAAGGGGTGTTGTTGGCCTTCTCTATCGCTTCGGTTGGGGTCCTAAAGGTGAGAACCGACAGAACTGGTCCAAAGATTTCTTCCCGCGCAATTCTGTGGGAAGCAGAAACCCCAGTAAAAATTG
Organism: Candidatus Nanopelagicaceae bacterium; assembly: GCA_965658705.1. GTDB lineage: Bacteria > Actinomycetota > Actinomycetes > Nanopelagicales > Nanopelagicaceae > PALSA-747. The sequence continues at coordinate 35,394 of CBFHTP010000005.1, read as the reverse complement.
TTGGTGGAAACCAGAATCCTGATTGAGGCAGATTACATTCTGGCGCCCAGCGTTCTGCGCCTTCAGTGTCACCGCTAGCAGTGAGCTCCTTGATTCGAGCTAACTGACTAGCACTGTTAATCGCACCTAGATCAGTATTTTTATCCATAGGATCACCGATGCGGATTAATGACATTCTTCGTTTTAGCTTCTCCAAAACTTCATCTTGGACGCTTTCTTGAACTAATAGGCGTGACCCAGCACAGCACACATGGCCCTGATTGAAGAAGATTCCATTCACAATTCCTTCGACGGCTTCATCGATTGCGGCATCGTCGTAGATGATATTTGCGGCTTTCCCGCCAAGTTCAAGGGTTACGCTCTTCTTGGTGCCAGCAACCGATCTAGCAATAAACTTGCCGACTTCAGTTGAACCTGTAAAGGCCACCTTGTCTATCCCAGGATGATTGATCAAAGCTGCCCCAGTCGATCCTTCGCCAGTAATGATGTTGAGCACACCATCAGGCAATCCAGCTTGTTGGCAAACTTCGGCAAAGAGCAGCGCAGTTAATGATGTAGTTTCGGCGGGTTTTAGCACGACCGTATTGCCAGCTGCCAACGCAGGTGCCACTTTCCAAGCCAGCATTAAGAGCGGGAAATTCCAAGGTATTACTTGTGCGACAACGCCGTGGGGTTTTGGATTTTTGCCCACACCAACATAATCGAGCTTATCTGCCCATCCAGCATGGTAGAAAAAATGAGCGGCTGCTAATGGAATATCAGTATCCCTTGACTCTCTGATCGGTTTTCCATTATCCAGAGTTTCTAGAACTGCAAACTCACGTGCTCTCTCCTGCAAAATTCTTGCAATTCTATAAAGGTACTTTCCGCGCTCTTGAGCGGGCATTTTTGACCATACTTTTGAGTAAGCGCTCCGTGCAGCAGCAACGGCTAATTCAACATCTGAAGCTCCAGCTAATGCGATCTTCGCGAGAGTTTTTTCACTCGCTGGATTTATGCTTTCAAAATATTTGCCACTCTTAGGTGCACGAAACTTTCCGCCAATAAAGAGGCCGTACTGGGGTTTAATGTTGACTATCGCAGCTGACTCCGGTGCCGGAGCATATTCAAATGTCATTTTTCTCCATTAATCCAGCGTCACGTACTGAGGGCTGCTGTAGTACCCAGTGGTCATTTTCATTCTCTGCATGAGAAGATCATTTAAGAGTGAGCTCGCTCCCAATCTAAAGAGCGAAGGATTTAGCCAATCGGGACCCGCTGTTTCATTCACTAAAACTAGCTGTTTGATAGCGTCCTTGGTCGTGCGTATACCGCCAGCAGGCTTGACTCCTATTTTCTTCCCACTATCGAGATAAAAATCTCGGACAGCTTCAAGCATCACCAGAACCACTGGTGCCGTAGCAGCTGGTGCAATTTTTCCAGTACTTGTTTTAATAAAATCTGCTCCCGCTTGCATCGCAAGATATGAGGCTTTCCGGACATTGTCCAGAGTCATTAATTCACCAGTTTCAAAAATTACTTTTAGGTGAGCCTTCTCACCACATAATTCTTTTATTGTGACGATCTCTTCAAAAACTTGGCCAATTTTGCCAGATAGAAAAGCGCCTCGATCGATCACCATATCTATTTCAGATGCACCATTCGCTAGTGCATCTCGAGTATCCGTAAGTTTCACTGATAAACTCGCTCGACCGGAGGGAAATGCAGTTGAAACAGCGGCAACCGGTATCTGCTTTCCGCCAAGAAGATCGAGGTGATCGCGAGCTACCTTCACCATATCGTTGTACACACAGATAGCCCCAACAGATGGAACTGATGCATCAGTTGGATCTGGTCTAACTGCTTTTGCACAGAGAGCTTTAATTTTCCCAGCTGTGTCTGAGCCCTCTAAAGTCGTTAGGTCAACCATCGATATTGCTAAGTCGATGGCATATTTTTTACTTGAAGTCTTAATACTTCGAGTGGCGAGCATTGCTGCTCTAGATTCGGCTCCCACCTGATCTACTGGTGGCAATGTTTTTAAGTAGCCCTTGAGGGATTTTTCATCACTTAAAGTTGTGGCAAACACCTCTTCAATCTAGTCCTACTGGAAGAGGTGATCAAGTTGTCCGATTAGACTTAGCAGGTGAATTCACTTGAGCTAAACGGAACAAATTTCATCAATGAAGCAGAGCGCAGTGGGAGTGCAAAATCTCTCTTCTGGCCATGGGCTGCTGGCAACGTTTCGCTATTGGCGCTCTCTTATGGCTCATTCTTTTTGGGCTTTGGGATTTCTTTCTGGCAGGCAACCGCTGCTGCTGCGATTGGAACGGTTGGCTCCTTCCTCCTAGTCGGCGTTAGTTCGCTGGCAGGAAAGCGCTCAAACGCTCCAACGATGACGCTCTCTCGCGCAGCCTTTGGCGTGAAAGGAAATGTGGTTCCTGGAATCTTGAGTTACTTGATCTTCGTTGGCTGGGAGACGATTCTGGTCTCACTCTCTGTTCTTGCGACCCAGACCGTACTTGGTCGGCTTGGACACATTAATCACAACGTGGCCGGAGTTCTCGGATTTCTTATTGCAGCTGGTTTAACAATTTTCGGTGGAGTGCTTGGCTTTCACACAATCATGAAGATCCAGCGCTGGCTCACTATCGCAACTCTTATTTTGACCGCTGGATACATTGCGCTCACACTCCATAAAATTGATTGGCACCAAGTGAACTCTATTCATTCGGGCAGCCTCCAAGGTTTTGTTGGCGCGCTGATCTTCGGGGTTACTGGAATCGGTCTTGGCTGGGTCAATTCAGCAGCTGATTATTCACGCTATCTTCCACGAAATACTTCTAGCAAGAGCGTGGTTGGCTGGACTGTCTTTGGCGCATCAGTCATACCCGTCGTACTTGTTATTTACGGCTCGCTATTAGCGGGTAGCAGCAAAGATCTAAACTCTGCAATCGCTAGTGATCCCATCGGCGCACTCACAACGCTCTTGCCAACCTGGTATCTCATTCCATTTGCCGCTGTTGCAGTTCTTGGGCTGGTCGGTGGCGCAATTCTAGATCTCTACTCATCAGGCCTCACTCTTGTTTCAATTGGGTTGCCAGTAAAGCGCCATATCGCTGCCGGTATCGATGGCACGATCATGGCTATCGGAACTATTTACATTGTCTGGATCTCTAAGAATTTTTTCTTGCCCTTTGAGGGATTTATCATCACTCTAGGAGTCCCGATCGCTGTCTGGTCTGCGATCTTTGTAGCTGATGTGCTGATGCGCAGAGTTAATTACGCTGAAGCAGAGCTCTTCGATCCCAAGGGTCGCTACGGCGCATGGAACCTTCGTTCTATTGGACTAGTGGCGCTCGGCTCCATTATCGGCTGGGGCTTTGTCACGAACTCCTTCGCTGGCTGGCTCTCATGGCAGGGCTACTTCATGGGCGCAATCGGCGGCAAAACTGGTTCGTGGGCATATGCCAACGTAGGCATTATCTTTGCCTTAGTGATTGGTTTTGCTGGTCATATCGCACTATCTCGTTCACAGATCAAAAAGCAGGAGGCATAAATGGCAACAGATTCTAGTTTCGATATCGTCTCAAAAATTGATGAGATGGAAGTCGATAACGCGTTTAATCAAGCCGAACGCGAAGTTGAAACCCGCTTTGATTTCAAGAACACTGGCACAAAGTTTGAGAGGGCCAAAGACAAGATCAATATCGAAGCTGATACTGAAGAGAAGGCGAAATCTGCCCTAGAAGTTTTGAAGGATAAATTCGTCAAACGTGGCGTATCACTTAAGCATCTTCATCCCTCTGCTCCGGTACTGAGTGGAAAGATCTATAAAATCTCTTGCGAACTCAAAGATGGTATCTCGACCGAAAATGCAAAGAAGATTGCAAAGCTGCTTCGTGATGAGGGTCCAAAGGGTCTAAAGACTCAGATCCAAGGCGATGAACTTCGCGTAACCTCAAAGAGCCGAGATGACTTGCAGGATGCAATCGCGATGGTTAAAGGTCACGATTGGGAATTCGCAGTTCAATTCACTAATTACCGATGAAGTTAGATCGTGTCGGCCTGCTCTTTGGAGTAAGCGCCTATCTATTGTGGGGGCTGTTTCCACTCTACTGGCCGCTCCTTGAACCATCTGGCGCAGTTGAAATTGTCTCTCACCGCGCAATCTGGACTCTTGTCTTCTGTCTCGTCATCCTCGGGGTCCTAAAGAAGTTAGCTCCAACATTCGCACTTCTTAAAGATCGAAGGATTGCGCTACGGCTAGCACTCAGTTCGGCGCTCGTTTCGATAAATTGGCTGGTCTATATCTGGGGCGTCAATCACGGCCACGTAGTTGAAAGCGCTCTGGGTTATTACATCAACCCACTCTTCATCATCGCCTTTGGGGTTCTGTTGTTGAAAGAGAAATTGCGCAGATTGCAATGGTTCTCTGTGGCTTGCGCTGCTGCCGGCGTCCTGATTTTGACCTTAGATTATGGAAGACCACCCTGGATCGCCTTTGCACTTGCTCTCTCCTGGGGTGGCTATGGTTTCGTGAAGAAGCAACTTGGACTCGGCGCACTCGAAGGTCTAACCATTGAAACTCTGATTTCGACCCCGTTTTACTTGGGATATCTACTCTTTCTCGCCCACCAAGGAAACTCTCACTTTGGTCACGGGGCAGGTCTTACTGCCCTCTTAATTGGCGCTGGTATCGTCACTGGAGTCCCACTTCTGCTCTTCAATGGCTGCAGCAATAGATTACCTTTTACGATGATTGGGTTACTTCAATATCTGACACCTACCGTCAATTTCTTGATCGGAGTATTTGTCCGACATGAAAAGATGTCAACGCCGTCGTGGATTGGTTTCTTTGCTATTTGGGGCGCGCTGATCGTACTTGGATTTGATCTCGTTCAATCAGGCCGATCGAGTAATAATCGCATCGCAAAGGTTGATTAACGCATCCTTTGCAGGGCACTCTTTAAGTGGTGCAAGTAACGCTTTTGCTTCTTCTGAAGATTGAATTAAGAGATCTTTTGACAGCGAAAGCGCCTTGTGATTGCGCAGCGCTTCAATAGTTGCTTGCACTCTCTCTTCATCTGTTATCGGCGCTGCTAGCAAACTCTTGAGTTCTTTATCCTTTGGGTCATCAGATTGCAAAACAAAGAGAGTAACCACGGTCGGCACTCCCTCACGCAAATCAGTCCCGGGGGTCTTACCGGATTCATTGCTCTCACTAGCAATATCGATGACATCATCGGCTAACTGAAAAACCAGTCCAATTTTCTCACCAAATTTAGTCAGAGTTTCAGTATCAGCACTTGATGCGCCGCTGAGCATTGCACCAAAGCGCGCACTTGTTGCGATGAGTGACCCCGTTTTATCCGAGATAACTTTGAGGTAATGATCTAATAAAGATAGGCCGGCCACAGACCCTTGGGTTTCACTGATCTGACCTATGACTAAACGTTCGAATGTCTTTGCTTGCAATCTCACTGCCTCTGGTCCAAGGTCAGCTAATAGATCCGACGCCTTTGCAAAGAGATAGTCGCCAGTAAGGATTGCGATCGTATTGTTCCAGCGCGTATTTGCACTTGGTACACCTCGTCGAAGTGGCGCCTCATCCATCACATCATCGTGATAGAGGGTTGCCAAATGGGTAAGTTCGCAGACAACGGCAGCTTCGATGATCCCGGCTGCGGTCGGATTCCCAAATTGTGCACCAAGTAGAGTCAATAAAGGCCGCAAGCGCTTTCCGCCGGCCTCAACCAAATGACGAGAGGTCTCAACAACCAGCGGATAGTCACCTTCAATATGCGAGCGAAGAAGTGCTTCAACCCGAGCCATATCTTGAGTGAGTGATAGCTCAAGTGAAGGCTCTAAATCAGGAATGCCAAAGGCCATTAGCGAAGGAAGCTAGCGAAGGTCTGGGCGCTATCTAGCAAGATTGATGGGTACACACCGAGAACAATAGTCACGAAGGCCGAAGTTGCTACGACGACCGAAGTTTTCACAGATGGAATCGTCACTGTCACAGAGTCATTTCTTGGCGCGGTGAAGAAGAGCATAACAATCACACGCAGGTAGAAGAAGAGTGCGATGGCGCTGGTCAGAACACCGAAGACCACGACCGTAGTATTTCCGTTTTCATAAGCAGCGGTGAAGATCGAGAACTTTGCAATGAAGCCACTTGTCAGCGGAATTCCACCAAAACTGAGTAAGAAGAGGCAGAAGGCAGAGGCAAAGATTGGAGATTTTTTGCCAAGGCCAACCCACTGGTTGAGGTCAGATATTTCACCGGTTGAATCACGTACCAACGTAACAATTGCAAAAGCACCAAGCGTTGCGAAACCATAAGCAACGAGATAGAAGAGCGAAGCTTTTAATCCATTTTGGTTAAGTGCGATGACGCCGGTCAGCAAGAATCCTGCATGCGCAATGGATGAGAAGGCGAGAGTTCGCTTAACGTCGCGAGCAGAGAGTGCGGCAATTGCGCCAACTAACATGGTGATGATTGAAATAATCGTGATAACTGGCTTCCAGTGAAGTTGATCAGCCGAAAGTCCGACATAGAAAATTCTGAGCATTGCGCCAATTGCAGCAACCTTTGTGCACGCTGCCATGAATGCGGTGATTGGGGTTGGGGCGCCTTGATAAACATCCGGCGTCCACGAGTGGAACGGAACTGCGCCAATTTTGAAGAGTAGTCCCACGGCAAGAAAGACGGTGCCGAGTAAGAGGAAGACGTCATTGCCAGATGCCGATGAGATTGCGGTAAAGATGCCATTTAAAGTGAGCGTTCCAGAATAGCCATAGAGGAAGGCTGATCCGAAGAGGAAGAATGCCGATGAATAGGCGCCAAGTAGGAAGTACTTAAGGGCCGCTTCTTGCGAGAGTAAGCGCCTGCGACGAGAGAGTCCAGCCATTAAATAGAGCGGCAGCGAAAGTACTTCTAGCGCGACAAAAAGAGTGATGAGATCAGTTGCAATCGGGAAGAGCATCATTCCGGCAATTGCAAAGAGGGTAAGCGGGAAAATCTCGGTCTGACTCTTACCTTGCATGATTGCGCTTAGCTCATCTTGCGAGCCGGGGATCGCCGAACCTTGGGCGGTGAAGTTATCTCGATCTGCAATCAGCAAGACGGCGAAGAATGAGAGAAGAAGGACGCTTCCTTGCAAGAAGATGCCAGCTGGGTCAATCGAGACCGATCCAATAGCCGCAGATGTTGAGCTAAGCCCACGGATCCTTATGATCTGAATAAATGCGGCAAATATTGAGAAGAGGGTTATTCCAAGTTGAATGGATGCGCGCTTTGCTATGCCAACAAATGCCTCAACCAACACACCAATAAGTGCTCCGGCCAGAATAATAAGAATGGGCGCTAATAACGTGTAGTTCAGGATAGGAGTGCTTAACATTTACTTGCCTGCCTTTGGCATCGGATCAACCGAACCGACTTGATGCATAGTAGTAGCAGAACTTGGATTGATGAGGTCCAACGCTGGCTTTGGATAGAAACCCATAACAACAAGAAGTGCGATAACTGGTGCAATCGAGACCTTTTCACGCAGATTCAAATCAGGCAGGTTCTCATTACCGGAAGTCGTTGGGCCGTGGAGTGAGCGCTGCACAGTGATGAGTACATAGAGCGCGGCCAAGATGATTCCGGTAGTTCCTAGAATCGCCGCTACTGGATAGCGAGTGAAAGTTCCGACTAAGACCAGAAATTCACTGACAAAGCTAGAGATTCCCGGCAGTGCTAACGCAGATAATCCGGCGATAAAGAAGAGCCATGCCATAACTGGAGTGACTCGTTGTAATCCACCAAAATCTTCGATCTGTGAGGATCCTCTGCGCGCAACCATCCACCCAGCAACCAAGAAGAGCGCTGCCGTGGAGAAGCCGTGATTGACCATATAAAGAGTGGCGCCAGAAAGACCTTGAGAGGTCATTGCAAAAATCCCAAGCACGATAAATCCAAAGTGACTGATCGAAGTAAATGCAATCAAGCCGTTGATGTCGCGCTGCCCGATGGCAAGGAATGCACCGTAAAGGATTGAGATAACCGAGAGCACAATAATTGCAGGGGTAAAGGTGTGAGTCGCATGCGGGAAGAGCGCCATACAAAAGCGGATCATTCCGTAGGTTCCTACTTTGTCCAAGACTCCGAGAAGAAGCACATTTGTGGCTGGCGTCGCGGACTTTGCCGCACTTGGTAGCCAGGTATGGAATGGCCAGAGTGGGGCTTTAATTGCGAAGGCCACAAAGAAGCCGAGGAAGAGGAAGTTCTCGGTCAGAGAATCAATCTGCAGCGTGGCAAGTTTTGCGACATCAAAAGTGCCACCGATTTGGTTTGTTGAGATAATGTAAATACCAATAACTGCAGCGAGCATCAGCAAACCACCGAGCAATGAATAGAGCAGGAATTTCATGGCTGCAGCAGAGCGCTCACCGCGACCATAACCACCGATCAGAAGGTAGACCGGAATCAACATCGCTTCAAAAATCACATAGAAGAGGAAGAGATCGGTTGCTGCAAAGACACCGATCATCGCACTTTCAAGTACCAGCATCAAAATGTAATAGGTTCGAACGCTCCAGCGCCCACTCTCTGGTTCGTTCCAGCCAGCAAGCAGAACAATTGGAGTGAGAATTGTTGTGAGCAAGATGAGAACTAGTGCTAGACCATCAATACCAACTGCATAGTTAATACCAAAACTAGAAATCCACTTGTGGGATTCGACAAATTGCATTGAAGAATTGTGTGAATCAAATTTGAACCACATCAAAGCTGATACGGCAAAGGTCACGACACTGATAAGTAGCGCCACCTGCTTAGCCAAGAGTGCGTTGCCCTTGGGGACCACCAGAAGAAGGAGACTTCCAAGTAGTGGTGATAGTTCTAGAACGGTAATGAGGCTCATAGCGTCACCAACCAAACGGCTAAGAGAAGCGCAATCGCGCCAAAAGTCATGAGTAATGCGTAGCTACGTACATAGCCACTCTGGACTTTCTTGAGTGAGATAGAGAAATATGAGAGCACCCAACCAACTGCTCGAACTACGCCGTCGACAATGTTGACATCAATCGAGACCAGTGCCTTGGTGATGGACTGGCCCGGCAGTACAAGGAGGCGGTGGTTGAGATCGTCTTGGCCCAAATCTCTACGTGCGAAGCGAGTCAAGATGGAGCCAGTAGGTGCTTCAACCGCTACCCCGCGACTGTACTTTGCGATCGCAGTCATAACGCCAAGAAGAACGATTCCTAGCGCCAACGCAGAAACCATCGCAGGTTTCATTAATTCCTTTCCACCTTCAGCATCAGTTGGATTCACTACTGGCGCTAACCAGTGAACAAGTGCGTTGCCCTTACTCAACAAGTAACCAGAACTGACTGATCCGACTGCTAGCAGAAGCATTGGAATCCACATCAGTGAAGGAGACTCATGTGGGCGAACATCATCTTCCCAACGTGACTTTCCGGCAAAGGTCAGAATGAAGACTCGGGACATATAGAAAGCGGTGATGCCAGCGCCAAGGAGTGCCGCGCCGCCAAGAAGAATTCCTTGGACACCGCCAGCATTGAAAGCGGTTTCAATAATTTTATCTTTTGAGTAGAACCCAGCAAATGGTGGTACCCCAATAATTGCAAGGTAGCCCAGACCAAAGGTCGCTGCAGTAATTGGCATTGCCTTTGCCAGGCCACCATAGCGACGCATATTTACGTTGTCGTTTGTTCCATGCATGACCGAACCAGCGCCAAGGAACATGCTCGCTTTAAAGAAACCGTGAGTGAGCAAGTGCATGATTGCAAATGCATAGCCAACTGGTCCAAGTCCCGCTGCCAAGATCATGTAACCAATTTGAGACATTGTTGATGCGGCAAGAGCTTTCTTGATGTCATCCTTTGCGGTTCCAACCAATGCACCAAAGAGCAGGGTGATTGCTCCAACCGATACAACCATCAATCTGGCAGTTGGTGAGACATCAAAGATGAAGTGGGAACGGGCAATCAGATACACGCCCGCGGTCACCATCGTCGCTGCGTGAATCAAAGCTGAGACTGGTGTTGGGCCGGCCATCGCATCGCCGAGCCAAGATTGCAACGGGAACTGCGCAGATTTTCCGGCCGCCGCAAGCAGCAGCATTGCACCAATCGCAGTCAAGACAGCCGGTGAAGCTTGCGATACACCGGCCTGAACTCCTGCAAAAGTTACGGATCCAAATTGCGCGAAAGCGATCATGATGGCAAGAGAGAGCCCAACGTCGCCCACGCGATTAGCGATAAACGCCTTCTTTGAGGCGGTCGCATATGCCGGGCGTTCATTCCAAAAACCAATCAACAAGTATGAAGCGAGTCCTACCCCTTCCCACCCAACATAAAGATTGAGGTACGAATCACCTAGAACAAGCAAGAGCATCGCTGCAATAAAGAGGTTGAGGTAGGCAAAGAAACGGCGTCGATCGCGGTCATGTGACATGTATGCAATTGAATAGATATGAATCAGAGTTCCGACGCCGGTAATAAGTAGGACAAAACAGATTGAGAGCTGATCCAGCAAAAGAGATGCATCTACTTTGAAAGTCCCGACAGAAATCCATTCGAAGACTCGCTGTGAGACTGCCCGCGACCCATCCGCACGAGAACGCATCGCTAGGAATTGAACAGCGCCAATTCCAAAAGTTGAAGCCGAGATTGCGGTAGCAAAGAAGTGGCCCCACTTGTCAGCAATTCGTCCAAGGAGCAATAAGAACGCTGAACTAAAGAGTGGGAGCGCGATCAATAAAGCTAATTGAGATGAATGAGTCACATTGTCCACGGTTATCGCTTCAACAGACTTGCATCATCAACTGATGCAGATCGACGGGAGCGGTACATGGTCACGATAATTGCTAGTCCAACTACTACTTCACATGCAGCAACTACCATGGTGAAGAATGAAGCGACCTGACCTTCAAGGTTGCCATGCAGCCTTGAGAAAGTTACGAAAGCAAGATTCGCAGCGTTGAGCATGAGCTCAACACACATAAAGAGAACAATTGCATTGCGACGAACTACTACGCCGATAGCGCCAATTGTGAAGAGGATGACGGAGAGGTAGAGGTAATGTGAAATATCCATTACTGCTCCTACTCTTCAGGAGTTTCAGTAGGAGCTAATTCGAAAGGCGCACTTGCAATCATGTCACCGCGAGCTTGAAGAACTGCCGAGATTGAGGCAGGAGCCGGTGAGCCATCTGGCAGGAGAGCTGGAACGTCGACCGCATTGTGCCTTGCGAAGACGCCAGAGCTAGGTAATCCAGCGGTCAGTGCGAGTGAATCCGTACGGAATCGGTTAATCGAAAGCTGACGCTGTGAAGGATGTTTACGGTCCGAGTATGCAAGAACCATTGCGCCAAGAGCTGCGGTGATGAGTAGCGCTGAGACGACTTCAAAGGCCCAGACATATCGAGTGAAGAGTTGTTCGGCTAGCGCTTGGACATTGCCTGCAGAATTAGCTCTAGCAGTCCCGATCGCTTCATGACCGACACTCGCGCGACCAATGAGCGAAACCATCAAACCACCGAAACCGACTAGCGCGACAATTGCAGCCGCGCGTTGACCACGAATGCTCTCAACTAATGAGTCAGAAGAATCAACTCCGACCAACATCAAAATAAAGAGGAAGAGCATCATGACCGCTCCGGTGTAAACAACGATCTGAACAATGCCAAGAAAGAGAGCGCCCTGAGCAATATAGAAAATGGCGAGCGTGACCATCACCCATGCCAAGAGGAGCGCAGAGTGAACGGCCTTCTTGACCAACAACATTCCCACAGCAGCAAGAACAGCGAGCGGAGCGAGTACCCAAAACTGCACCGCTTCTGGCATCCCAGTTGTTCCCAGGCTAAGCATCTGGCCCAGCCAAATCTTTTGGAGCTTGTGAAGGATGCGCGCTTGGGACTTCACCCTTGTAGTAAGTCGTATCAGTCGAATCTGGATACATAGGGTGGGGCGGCATCAACATTCCTTGACGAAGCGGTGCCAGTAAATCCTCTTTTTCGAAAATCAATTTTGAACGAGAGCTATCTGCAAGTTCATATTCATTTGTCATTGTGAGCGCTCGAGTCGGACAAGCCTCAATACATAAGCCACAGAAGACACATCGCAGGTAATTGATTTGATAAACCTTGCCGTAGCGCTCACCTGGTGAGTACTGCGCATCTGGCGTATTGCTCTCACCTTCGACATAAATTGCATCTGCTGGGCAGGCCCATGCGCAAAGTTCACAGCCAATACATTTTTCGAGACCATCCGGATGGCGATTTAATTGATGCCGCCCGTGGAATCTAGGCGCAGTCGGCTCTTTCACCTCTGGGTATTCAACGGTATTGACCTTCTTGAATTGAGTCATGAAGGTGACCCAGAAGCCCTTCAGTTGAACGAAGAAGCTGCCTGCGCTCTGATCAGTAATCTTCTGACTTTCACTATCAGCTTTTGCGAGCGAAAATTCTTGATCGGGCCGTGGAGTGAGATCACTCATGTATTGCCTCCACTCTCTTGATTGATGGAACCGGGAACGATGGCCGAGTTGCAATATTTGCAAGTGCAATCTCCTCATTCTCTTTGCTTCGATTGACTGAACGTTCATAAAGAGAAGATGCCATTAGAATCAATAGAACAATTCCGAAGGTGAAAGCAGCGATCAATGCGCGCGGTTCACCGCGCTGTGAAAGCACGCGAAGAGTTGCTACAACCATGATCCAGATGAGTGAGACTGGAATCAAAACCTTCCAACCAAATTTCATGAACTGGTCATAACGCATTCGCGGCAAAGTTCCACGAAGCCAGATGAAGATGTAGAAGAAGCCAAGAATTTTGACAATGAACCAGATAATTCCAAACCAGCCACTCAGCCAGCTGGCAGTAAAGCCAAGTCCTGGCAGCGGAGCTGCGCCACCTAAGAAGAGTGTTGTCGCAAGCGCTGAAACGCCCATGATGTTTACATATTCGGCTAAGAAGAAGAGTGCGAATTTAAGTGAGGAGTACTCAGTGTGGAAACCACCAACTAATTCACCTTCGGCTTCTGCCAAATCGAAAGGTGCACGGTTAGTCTCTCCGACCATTGAGATTGTATAGATAACAAAAGAAGGGAAGAGGACTACGGAGTACCACCATTGATGCTGAGCGGCAACGATTTCTGATGTAGACATTGAGCCGGCATAGATAAATACTGCAACTAATGAGAGCCCCATTGCGACTTCATACGAAATTACTTGAGCACTTGAGCGAAGGCCGCCAAGTAGCGGATAAGTAGAACCAGAGGACCATCCAGCGAGCACAATTCCATAAACACCAACAGAGGCAATCGCTAATACGTAGAGAACTCCGACCGGCAAATCAGTCAATTGCATAACGGTCTTGTGGCCAAAGAGATTCACTTGCCCAGTCATTGGCATAACAGCGAAGGACATAAAGCAGGTTGTGGCGCTGATTATTGGTGCAATAACAAAGATAATTCGATCCGCAGCTTTTGGAATCAGATCCTCTTTGAGAGCCAGTTTTACGCCGTCAGCAAGTGATTGCAAAAGTCCATTCGGGCCAACTCGGTTTGGGCCGATACGCATCTGCATTCGGGCAACGACTCGACGTTCCCACCAGATTGCAAAGAGGGTAAGCAGAACACAGAGGACAAAAACCAAAAGGCCTTTAACTAGAGTGATCCAGCCTGGGTCTTGAGCGATTAATTCTGCTGAAGTCATGCCTTCACCACCTGAACCAAAATTTGGCTAGCCGCTCCCAAGGTGGCAATCGCTTGTGACCCTGCCGAATTCCGTGGAATCCACACGTGATGATCTGCAATCTCTGCAATGTGAGCCGGCAAGGTTATTGAACTTCTTGGAGTCGAGACCATCACCGCATCACCGTCAATAATTCCAAGTGATGCTGCTCTGGTTTTTGAGATAACAGCACGAGGACCGCGAGCAGTTCCGGCGAGATTCTCTTCACCTTTTTGAAGGGTGCCAAGATCTAACAGTTGGCGCCAAGAAGTGAGTACTGCTTGCGTTCCATTCAAAACGGGTACAGGTGAGAACGGGGCAGATGGCATCGAAGCAGATTCGCCAGACCATTTACCGATTGCTTGGAGCTCGCGCTGCGCTGAAGTCACAGTTGGAAGATTGATTGCAGATCCCATTTCATCTGCCAACATCGAAAGAATTCGAACATCACTGCGAGTGAGTGAATCTTCGATCGCCTTCTCAAACATACGAGGGCGGCCTTCCCAATCTAGGAAACTTCCACTCTTCTCGGTGACGGCAGCGACAGGAAGAACTACATCGGCAATTGCAGTGATTGCAGAATGCGAAATCTCAAGCGAGACAATAAAAGTATTAAGTAATTGTCCAAGTGCTTCAGCCGAAATATCTAGTGGGTCTACGCCGCCAATCAACAAAGATTCAATGGTCTTCTCTTCAGCAGCCTCAAGAATTGCCCATGTCTGTCGACCAGCTTTTGTAGGAAGTGCTGGGACACCCCAAGCAGAAGCAATCTCTGCCTGCGCAGTGAGATCGCCAGCTGGGCGACCACCTGGAAGTAGGTTTGGGATCGCGCCAGCGATAACTGCTCCCACTTCACCTGCACGGCGAGGAACCCAAGCAATCTTTGCGCCAGAACTTTTGGCCAATGTAGCTGCTGCTGTAAGCAAGCCAGGGATCTCTGCTGCTCGCTCTCCCACAAGAATGACTGATGCTGATGAGAGCTGCTCAATTGAAGAGAAGTTAGCTAGTAGGCCTGCCTTCAACTTAACGCTTCCGTTGCTTGCAAATGATGATGTCGTCGATACTTTTAAATTGCGCTTTCGGAGCTGCTTGTAAATACGAAGAAAGACAATGGGTGATTCATCTTCGGGTTCCAGCTCGACTAATACGACCTGGTCAGCCTTATCAATATCGCGATAGGAAACATTGAGATGGGTGGAGACTGAAGCGAGAAATTCGGCTTCTTCTTGTGAGTGCACTCTCGCTCTAAAATCAATGTCGTTGGTATTGAGTGCAACGCGTGCAAATTTGGAATAACCATAAGCATCTTCAACGGTTGCACGTCCACCCACTAGAACTCCGGCGCGCTTTCCTTTTAATCCAGCCGCTGCTCGCGCGAGCGCCTCTGGCCAAGATGCTTCATGCAGCTCGCCGTCTTCACCACGAACGAGTGGTGTTGCGATGCGATCCTTTGAGGATATGTACTTAAACGCCCAGCGACCCTTGTCGCAGTTCCACTCTTCATTCACTTCTGCATCTTCACCAGCGAGGCGGCGAAGTGTTTTTCCACGCCTTACATCTGTGCGCATTGCGCAACCAGAAGCACAATGTTCGCAAGCCGATGGCGTTGAAACTAAATCAAAGGGACGCGCTCTGAAGCGGTATGAGGCACCAGTCAGGGCACCGACTGGGCAGATTTGGACAGTGTTGCCAGAGAAATAAGATGCAAAGGGTTCTTTTTCGTAGATGCCTACTTGTTGCAGTGCACCACGTTCATTCAAAGTGATGAATGGGTCGCCCGCAATTTCTTCGGAGAATCGGGTGCATCTAGCGCAGAGTACGCAGCGTTCACGATCCAGTAAGACTTGGCTAGATAGTGAGACTGGCTTTTCAAAGGTGCGTTTTACTCCTTCATACCGAGATTCTGAGCGACCGTTGCTCATTGCCTGGTTTTGAAGTGGACACTCGCCACCCTTGTCACACACTGGGCAATCCAATGGGTGATTAATCAATAAGAATTCCATGATGCCCTTTTGGGCTTTATCTGCAACTTCTGAAGTCAGCTGCGTCTTTACGATCATGCCAGTTTCAACTGGAATAGTGCAAGAGGCTTGTGGCTTCGGGAATGCGCGGCCATTTATTTCAATGTCAACTAAACACTGACGGCATGCGCCTGCCGGTGAAAGCAATGGATGGTCGCAGAATCTTGGAATCTGGATTCCAAGCTTTTCAGCTGCTCTAATGACAAGAGTGCCTTTGGGCACCGTAACTTCAAAGCCATCGATGACACAAGTAATCACTTCTACTTGCGTTGCCAGAGCTTGATCACTCATGCCTGACCCACCACTGAAAAGTTTGTCGAAAGAATCGGATCGAATGGACAGCCACGGTTTGCAAGATGCGCTTCGTATTCGGCACGGAAATATTTCATTGAAGAGAGAATTGGGCTAGCTGCGCCATCGGCAAGTGCGCAGAACGATCGGCCAGCAATATTGTTGGTCAGATCGATTAATTTATCGAGATCCTCTGAAGTGCCTCTACCCTCTTCTAAATCTCTGATCATCTGCACCAGCCACCAGGTACCTTCGCGGCATGGAGTGCATTTTCCACACGACTCGTGTTTGTAAAATTCAGTCCAACGCAATACTGCGCGAACCACACACGTTGTCTCATCAAAAATTTGTAGCGCCTTGGTTCCAAGCATTGATCCTGCTGCTGCAACACCTTCATAATCAAGTGGCACATCAAGGTGTTCTGCTGTGAAAAGTGGTGTGGATGATCCACCAGGGGTCCAGAATTTTAGGGTGTGCCCAGCGCGAACGCCGCCGGACATTTCGAGTAGTTCACGTAGGGTGATTCCGAGTGGCGCTTCAAATTGGCCAGGGCTCGTGACATGACCTGAGAGTGAGTACAAGGTGAAGCCCTTGCTCTTCTCAGTACCCATTGCCTGGAACCACTCATTTCCGTTGGCAATAATTGCAGGAACTGAAGCGATTGATTCAACGTTATTTACAACGGTTGGAAGCGCATAAAGCCCTGCAATAGCTGGGAAAGGTGGGCGCAGTCGGGGCTGACCACGAAATCCTTCAAGTGAATCCAAAAGCGCAGTCTCTTCACCGCAGATATAGGCACCAGCACCTACGTGCAGAACAAGTTCGAGGTCATAACCTTTGCCAAAGATGTTCTTACCTAAGAAACCCGCCTTATAAGCATCTTCAATTGCTTGCTGCACTCGGCGAACGACGTGCACGATCTCGCCGCGAATATAAATAAATGCATAGTTGGCACGAATTGCATATGCACCGATGATCATTCCTTCAATAAGTGAGTGTGGGTTCGCCATCAGTAGCGGCGTATCTTTGCAAGTACCGGGTTCTGATTCGTCAGCATTTACGACCAGGTAATGTGCTTTGTTATCGCCTTGCGGAATGAAGCTCCATTTGGTTCCGGTTGGAAATCCTGCGCCACCACGTCCACGAAGTCCTGAATCTTTAATTTGTGCGATGACATCATCTTGACTCATGCCAAAAGCTTTTTCAGCCGCCTTATAGCCGGCATGACGGCGGTAACCCTCAATGGTGTAGGAATCTGCCTCATCCCAATGCGCAGAAAGAACTGGCGTTAATTTGCCGGCTGAGCTCACAGGAGTCATGAATTTCCTTTCGCAGATTTTGAAAGATTGAGTCCAAGCAGAGTAGCCGAACCTGCAGACGGTCCTTCATTCGCTAAGCCATCTGAAATTCCTGCAAGCACAGCAGAGTTCTCTTTCCAGGTGCGCAAAGTTTTTGGTCCACGGGTTGGTGGTGGTGGATTGCCAGTGCGTGCACCATCCACTAAATCTTTGACGCTTTGAACAGTTTGATTATCGTAGAACTCCCAGTTGACCATGACGACAGGTGCGTAATCGCAAGCAGCATTACATTCAATGCGCTCAAGTGAAACTTTGCCATCGGCAGTTCTTTCATCAGTTGCGATATCTAAATGCTCGCTGACTGCATCAAAGATTGCATCCCCGCCCATCACTGCACAAAGCGTATTAGTGCAGATGCCAACGTGATATTCACCCACTGGCTCCGATTTGTACTGGGTATAGAAGGTGGAAACCGCAGTGACTTCAGCGGTGCTGAGATCTAATTTCTTTGCAATCTCTTCGATGCCTTCTTCAGTGACGTAGCCGGAAACTGATTGAACAAAGTGAAGCAGCGGCATAATTGCAGAACGCTTCTTAGGATAACGAGCGATCATGAGGTCCATCGCTGCCAACTGATCATTCGAATATGACATCAACGATCAACTCCGCCCATGACCGGATCAATAGATGCAACTGCACCAATTATGTCCGCGATCATTCCACCTTCGGCCATTGCTGATGTTGCTTGCAAGTTATTGAATGATGGCTCACGGAAATGCACGCGATATGGCTTTGTTCCACCGTCAGAGACCAAGTGGACGCCGGTCTCACCACGTGGTGATTCAACCGCAACATAAACCTGGCCCGCAGGAACTCTGAATCCTTCTGTGACGAGTTTGAAGTGATGGATCAACGACTCCATCGATTCACCCATGATTTCGCGAATATGTGCGAGTGAGTTACCCATACCATCACCGCTTACGGCAAGTTGTGATGGCCAAGCAATCTTTTTATCTGCAACCATTACTGGCTGGCCTTCAGACTTTTCTAGGAAATCACACGCTTGTTCGATGATGCGAAGAGATTGTTCTAGCTCTTGCATGCGAATCAGAAAGCGGCCATAAACGTCAGCGGTATCTGTTGTGACAACATCAAATGAATACTTCTCATATCCGCAATATGGTTGTGTTTTACGAAGGTCCCAGGCAAGTCCTGTTGACCGAAGCACTGGCCCAGTAATTCCAAGTGTTGTACAACCAGCGAGATCTAAGTAGCCGATATTTTGAGTTCGCTTCATCCAAATTGTGTTACCAATCAAAAGCGTGGCGTTATCTTTAAAATTATGGCGAAGTTCCTTAACGGTTTCGCGTATCTTAGGGATTGCATTTGCAGGCAGATCCTGAGCAACTCCCCCTGGCCTGATGTAAGCCATATTCATTCTTAAACCAGAGATGAGTTCGAAGAGGTCTAGCACCTTCTCGCGCTCACGGAAGGAGAAAATCATCGGCGAGAGTGCGCCGAGTTCGAGCGCACCAGTACCCAAAGCCACCATGTGTGACGAGATTCGATTGAGCTCCATCATGAGGATACGAATATCACTTGCTCGCTCGGGCACATCTTGAGTGATACCAAGTAACTTCTCGACCGCTAAACAATAGGCGGCTTCATTAAAAATTGGTGCCAAGTAATCCATGCGAGTAACAAAGGTGACGCCCTGAGTCCAGGTGCGGTACTCAGTGTTCTTCTCGATACCCGTATGCAAATATCCAATGCCACAACGAGCTTCGGTAACAGTTTCACCTTCAAGTTCAAGAACTAACCGAAGCACTCCATGAGTTGATGGGTGCTGCGGGCCCATATTGACAACGACACGCTCTTCTTTAGTGGCGCCGATTTCAGTTGCAAGTGAATCCCAGTCAGCGCCAGTGACCGAGTAAACCCGACCTTGCGTCGTTTCACGAGATTGCGCGTATGGATCGGTGAAAGTGCTCATCGATAACTCCTGCGCTCACTCGGTGCCGGAATCGTTGCGCCTTTATATTCAATCGGAATTCCACCGAGTGGATAATCTTTGCGCTGCGGATGTCCTTGCCAATCATCTGGCATCAAAATGCGAGTTAGACCTGGGTGGCCATCAAAAATAATTCCGAACATGTCGAAGGTCTCGCGTTCATGCCAATTGATTCCGCCCCACACTTCAACGAGTGAAGGTAGATGTGGATCAGAATCTGGAACCGCTACTTCTAACCGGATCCGGCGATTATGAGTTATCGAGAGCAGCGCATAGACCGCATGTAATTCGCGGCCAACTTCGTCGGGGTAGTGCACACCATCTACACCCATACACATTTCGTATCGCAGCTTTTCATCATCACGAAGAGTTTTTGCGACTTCAACTAAATGAGAGCGCTTGACAAATAAAGTGAGTTCATTTCGATCAATAACAATGCGTTCAATAGCCTCATTAAAAGCTGGGAATGCTCGTTCTAGATCATCAGCTACCTCGTCGAAATAAGAACCAAATGGGCGTTCACTTGAACCGGTAGAAATAGCTGCACGAACTAGGCCGCTATATCCCGAGGTATCGCCACTGCCGGAAACGCCAAATGAGCCGCTTGCTTCACTCATGAAAGCAGACCGTTGAGTTGATGAGTTGGTTTGGCAGCGAGCGCAGCAGCTTCGGCTTCGCGCACTACCTGCTCACGATTAATGCCCAACTTCTCGGAACCAATATGTTCGTGGAGTTTAAGAATTGCATCCATCAACATTTCAGGACGAGGTGGGCAACCAGGTAGATAAATATCAACTGGCACAACGTGGTCAACACCTTGCACGATCGCGTAATTATTAAACATTCCGCCAGATGATGCGCAGGCACCCATTGCGATCACCCATTTTGGTCCAGCCATTTGATCATAAATCTGTCGCAGAACCGGTGCCATCTTGTTAGAGACGCGACCTGCCACAATCATAAGATCAGCTTGGCGAGGAGATGCTCGGAAGACTTCCATTCCAAAACGTGCAAGATCGTAACGACCACCACCAGCGGCCATCATCTCAATTGCGCAACAAGCGAGTCCAAAGGTTGCTGGCCACAACGAACTCTTGCGCATATACCCAGCCAACTTTTCAACAGTAGTGAGTGCGAATCCGCTCGGTAATTTCTCTTCTAGGCCCACAATTAATCCCATTCCAATCCGCCGCGGCGCCACACATAGGCGTACGCAACAAAGACAGTAAGAATAAAGATCACCATTTCAACTAAGCCGAAGAGTCCGAGCTGGTCAAAGGAGACCGCCCATGGATACAAGAAGACAATTTCAATATCGAAGACGATGAAGAGCATCGCAGTTAAGAAGTACTTGACCGGAAATCTTCCGCCACCCACTGCTTGTGGGGAAGGCTCAATGCCACACTCGTAAGCATCAGATTTTGCCCGGTTGTAGCGCTTTGGCCCGGTAATCGAGGCGACGCCGACAGAGAAGGCGGCGAAGCCGAAGCCAATCGCGCCAATGACAAGAATCGGGAGATAAGGATTCATGGTGATCCGAAGTCTATTGGCGTGAGCCAAATTCGCAGTATGGCATGTGCCACAGGTGGCCTTTAGGCTCTGCGGGGCTTATTTGTGCCCGATGTGGACCGCCACGATCCCAAAGGTCAGGTTCTGCCAGGCGATATTGGACCACCCGGCGCTCTCCAGAATTCGGCCTAGTTTTTGCTGGTTTGGCCAGGCCTGAATTGATTCGGCCAGGTAGATGTAGGCATCAGGGTTGGAGGAGAAGCGCTTGGCAATCTTGGGTAGCTGGCGCATCAGGTATTTCATATAAATCAGGTGAAAAATTGAGTTCGCGGGATGGCTAAATTCCACCACAACTACCCGGCCGCCAGTTTTAGTCACTCGGTAGGCCTCGCGCATGGCGGCCTCTGGATCCTGGGTATTTCGTAAGCCGAAGGAGATCGTTGTCAGATCAAATTCACGATCACCAAATGGCAGCTTGAGGGCGTCGCCTTGGATAAAAGTTAAATCCGGATTGCGTTTGCGACCAGCAGCGATCATGCCGGCAGAAAAATCTAGGGCGATGACATCTGCGCCAAGCGCCGCCAGCGGCAACGATGATGAGCCAGTGCCGGCAGCAATGTCGAGAATCTTCATGCCCTTTTTGGGGGCGATGATTGCGGTTGAAACTTTGCGCCACGCTTTAGTTCGACCGAAACTTAAAAGGTCATTCAATAGGTCATAGCGTTTGGCAACGCCGTCAAACATCTGAGCTACCTCTTCAGGCTCTTTGTTGAGATTCGCTGCATTTGCCATGCCGCTAGTCTAACCCGGTGGCAAAAAAAATCACGACCGAAATCTTGGGTGATCACCCCGCCTTGTTGTCGATACAGACTGACGGCCCGCTCTCAACTTCATGGGTTCGTTCTGGTGAAGGCCTAGTCGGCTTTGGTGTTTATGCCGAAAAAAGTGTCTCTGGTCCAACGCGTTTTCAGGATGCGAAGCGTTGGTGGCACGAGCAACTTTCCTCCTTTACGATCGAAAATAATGTTCACGGAATCGGCACCGGACCAATCCTCTTCACCTCTTTCACCTTTCTAGAAAGTGATGAATCTCGCCTCGTTATTCCTCAAATAATTGTTGGAAAAAAGGCTGGAAAATCCTGGATTACTTGGATCGGAGATCAGCTACAACCTCGATTAACCGAACTCCCCGAATTGAAGATTGCACCATCACTTCAATACGCACAGGGCGGGCTCAGCGATGAGATGTGGCAAGACCAAGTCCAATCCGCGGTTGCGCGCATTGATGCTGGCCAAGTGGAAAAAGTTGTCCTAGCTCGTGACCTTAAAATCACATCAAATAGGAAACTCCATGCGCAACACATTCTGCAACGCCTGCAAGCGGAGTACCCATCAACTTGGCTCTTTGCTGTTGATCATCTGGTAGGCGCAACTCCCGAACTTCTTGTGCGGCTAAATAAATCGCTAGTAACATCGCGAGTACTCGCAGGAACAATTCAAAAAACCGGTGATGAAGCAAAAGATTTGGCACTCGCAGGATCACTCGCTAAATCATCTAAGGACCTAGAAGAACATGAGTACGCAGTACGTTCGGTGGCAGAAGCGCTGTCGCCATTTTGTTCTTCCACGAACGTCCCCGAATCCCCATTTGTTCTTCACTTGGCAAATGTGATGCACCTAGCCACCGATGTCACGGGCGTACTTAATGAGAGCGTTAATCACTCTGACATTTTTGGCCTCATTGCAGCGCTTCATCCTTCAGCCGCTGTCTGTGGAACCCCAACTAAGAGCGCTCGAAAACTGATCATCGAATTAGAAAAAATGAATCGTGGTCGCTATTCCGGTCCAGTCGGTTGGATCGATGCACGTGGTGATGGTGAAGTTGGAATTGCACTTCGGTGCGGGCAAATTAGCCCGGATGAATTAAGTATTCGGATCTTTGCTGGTTGTGGAATCGTTTCTGGCTCCACTGCGGCTGATGAACTCGCCGAAAGTCAGGCTAAATTGGCTCCGATGCGAACTGCCTTAGCAACTCTTTGATACAACTGCGAGAGCAACTTTGCATTACTCTCTCTTATAGGAACTTCCACGACTACGCAGTGCAGACCAGTTCTCTTTGCTGCGATCGCATCTGTAATTTCAGATTGATTTTTCACTCTCTCAACGCTGATCCCAAAACCCGATATGAGTTTTTCAAGGTTCAAATTATGGGGAGTACCAAATAGGCTTTCGAAGCCCTTCACTGACGCTTGCGGGAGCGTAGAAAATATTCCACCACCATTATTATCGATGAGGAAGATCGTCAAATTATCTGTACTTTGATTTACCAGTGCTGAAATGTCATGCAGGAACGTGAGGTCGCCCAGGATTGCAAAAGACCTTTTAAAACATGAGGCGATTCCAAAGGCCGTAGCGATATTTCCATCGATTCCAGCTAAGCCTCGGTTTGCAAAGATTTGGATTCCATCCCTTGGTATTGCAAATCCCTCGATATCTCGTACTGGCCGAGAAGATCCGATAAAGAGCGCAGAGCCATCAGGCACATTTGCAGCGATGAGACGAAGCGCCAACTGTTCACTCCATGGCAATTCATTGACCGCACTCACTGATAACACCCCAACTTTTGTCCAAAGTTCCAACCACTCATTTGATGTTGAATGTTTTATCACGTGTGGCAGGTGCGTGAAGATTTGAGTGGCAGTACGTTCAACATCAACGCCTTTGACTCTTGGATCAATCACATATTGCTCATCAATCGCAGCAATAAAAGAATTCGTACTCCTAGAAAGAGTTGTTCGTCCCACAATGACAACTTGTTGCGGTAAGAGTGATTCCCGAATTAATTCATCAGCAAGAAAGATTGAAGCATGAGGTATGGCATCAGGAAATGAGAGTGGATCCTCGGCGATCACAGGCCAATCTAAAATATCAGCAAATTCTCTAATAGCTTCAGCAGCAAATCCTGCTAAATCGTGGCCGACGATAAGGACGCCATCACTGCCTAGGTGAAGCGTCTCTTTGACGCTTTCACCCCGCGAGACCGAGTTTGATGACAGATCGGCTAGCCAATTTTTCTGCCCGTCGAGGTTCGTTTCGAGGAGTGGCTCTTCAAACTGTAGATTGAGGTGGATTGGACCACCTGTAAGAATTTTTGAAAGGTCAACCTCTACAGAAGTGTCGATGGTTGATAACGGAGCTAACAGCCCACTCTGAATTGTGCTTTGGTTCGCTCCAGTGCGACGTACTTTTGCAGGCCGATCTGCAGTCAAAAACAAGAGATCGACCTGGGAATGAAGCGCTTCCAAGGCTGCCGGGTGGTAGTTAGCAGCAGCAGTTCCGCTAGTGCACATCACAACTGTATATTTTTTGCTTGCTTTGCTTATGCCTAAAGCAAAGAAGGCTGCGCCGCGTTCATCCAGTCTGACATGAAGGTTCGCAAAACCTTGCTCTACTGCCTCGTGGACTGCGATCGCTAGTGGTGCGTTACGCGATCCAGGTGAGAGGATAAAATCTGAGACACCTAATTCGATCAATTGGCGCATAGTGGACTCTGCCAACTGAGTAGCGGTTAATTTCTTCGCAGTCACAGCCAACTACTCCCTTCGCACTCGTTCCAGATATTCGCAATTCGGTTACGCCACCACTCTATTCGACTGGTATTCGCTTGATATTTAACCAGGAGTTCTGGAATCGGATTTCGCCTCTCAATAGTGAGTGCGCCGTCTTGGACGAGTGATGAAGGCGCGCAAATATCTTCCACAAAAAGGGATGTTGTTCCTAGGCCGCAGGCATAATCCAAGCGCTGAAAAGACCCAGCCAAGGCAAGTGAGTGCGAAATTCCGATTCCTGTATCAAGTGCACTCGAGATCACAACCGGCAAGCCAATTCGGCTAGCAATCTCATGAGCTGATTCCATGCCACCTACCGGCGCCCACTTTAGGATCGCTACATCTGCAATTTCAGAGAGCTCATGGAGGTCGGTATTGAGGTTTTTTCGAATCGCTTCATCCACTGCAATTTTAAATGGCATCTCACGTTTTAGCTTCGCTAACTCTGAAGAGCTCGCACAGGGTTGTTCAATGTATTCAAAAATATTTCCAAACCGTAAGTTATAATCGTAGAGATGTAGCAGCGCTGCCTCTAGCGACCAACCTCCATTTACATCTAATCGAATTTTTGCATCTGGAATCTCATTAAGTGCGGCTTCAATCAACTCTGCCCCATCTTCGAAACCATCGACCTTTATTTTGATCGCTGTGCATCCTGGATAGTTGGCAAGCACACCAGGGACTTCTTCCACATTGACTTGCGGCAGAGTCGCATTCACTTGGACTTTGGTCCGGAATTGGGTTGGCCAGGGTTGGTGGGCAGCGAGTACAGCGGCCTTTAACCAGTGACTAGCTTCCACCGTTTCATACTCAAGAAACGGTGAAAATTCCGACCAACCTTGTGGGCCACGAAAAAGTGCAACCTCGCGATAGTCAATCCCCCGAAATTGATGCTTCAGCGGGATAGAAAGAATGTGCAGGTCAGTAATGACCTGTTCTGGAAAATTCATCTAACTCAGGGACGCTTTGGAAACTTACCGAAGTTTGGTTCACGCTTCTCTTGAAAAGCGTTTCGGCCTTCTTGTCCTTCTTCCGATAAATAAAAGAGTAGCGTGGCATCACCAGCAAGTTGTTGAACTCCGGCTAAACCATCATCGGCGGCATTAAGCCCAGCTTTAAGTAATCGCAGCGCCATCGGTGAATGTCGGAGCATTTCGCGACACCACGAAACAGTTTCTGCTTCAAGCTCGGCGACAGGAACAACGGTATTAACTAGCCCCATTTCGAGTGCTTCCTGCGCATCATATTGTCGGCATAAGAACCAGATTTCGCGAGCCTTTTTCTGACCGACATGAGCAGCTAATAAACCTGCGCCATATCCACCATCAAAGGAGCCAACCATTGGGCCAGTCTGACCAAACTTTGCATTCTCTGCTGCAATTGTTAAATCACAGACGACATGTAACACGTGACCGCCACCAATCGCCCAACCCGCAACCATGGCAACAACTGGTTTAGGGGTTCGGCGAATTTGGATTTGAAGATCTAAAACATTGAGTCGTCCAATACCTTTTTTAGCGAGCGCATCATCGCCGAGATAGCCATCGTCACCGCGAACATTTACATCACCACCAGAGCAGAATGCCTCGGTTCCGTTGCCTGTAAAAATAATGACTCCGACGGTGTCGTTATCTCGCGCCAGATCAAATGCTGATTGCAACTCTTTGAGTGTTTGAGGGCGAAACGCATTTCGAACCTCGGGACGATTGATCGTGATCTTCGCCATGCCTTCAGCCACTTCATAAGAAATGTCTTTGAAATTGGCTCCACCTTCGCCGACTGCCCAATCTGGGATATCTCGGGCGCCCGGTTCCCTCTTTATTGGCTTGCTCATGAGGGTAGCCTACGGTGATTATGAATCAATCAGCACAACGAGATTTAGTTGTGGTCTCACCCGAGTGGTCAATTCCACAAGTGCAGATCGAACTTGTGCGTGCTCTGAATGGTGATGGACCGGCGCTCGCCTTTGGTCCAACTAATTTCTCGCAGGTGCCAGTTGAATGTGCGGTTGTCATCCCAACCAGTGGATCGACCGGTAATCCCAAAGAGGTCGCGCTCTCTGCCGATTCACTCATTGCATCCGCACATTCTGCCCACACATTCATTGGGGCTAGCGCAGGTGAGAAATGGTCACTCCTGCTTCCAATCAATCATATTGCTGGAGTGAATGTCTTAGTCCGTGCAATCGCTCTAAAAAGTGAGATCCTAAATATCGAGGAGAGTGCTGACTACACCTCAATTGTTCCAACCCAACTCTTTCGTGCCCTAAATGGTGATGCTTTACTTTTAGAACACTTAAAAAATTCAAAGCGGGTTCTTGTAGGTGGTGCCGCAATTTCACAAAACTTGCTTAAACAAGCGCATGATTTCGGAATTAGCGTAACAACTTCATACGGTATGACCGAGATGTGTGGTGGCTGCGTGTATGACGGATCACCACTCGAAGGCGTTGAGATTGAGATTAAAGATGGTGCGATCGCACTTAAAGGTCCGACTATGGCAATTGGTTATCTAGGAGAAGCGCCGTTCAAAGTTGGAAGCTGGTTTACGACAAGCGATCTAGGTTCACTCGAAGATGGCAAACTCGTTGTACATGGGAGAGCTGATGATGTAATTATCAGTGGCGGTGAGAAAGTTTCACTCTCTGCCGTCACCGACTTTCTTGGTGAAGGCTTTGTTGCTTTTGCCGTACCTCATGAAGAGTGGGGCCAGGCGCTCGTCATCGCTTCTGATCAGCCGATTAACGAATCAGAGATCACACACCGACTCATTTCAGAATTTGGATCGCATGTTTCACCTAAGGGTTTCCTCTCGCAGATTGAATTGCCACGAACCTCACTTGGAAAACCTGATCGGCAAGCACTTATTCAAATTTTTGAGAGGATTCACCCATGAATAAATGGATTGCTGGCGCCCGGCCTCGAACTCTCCCGGCGGCAATTACTCCGGTTTTGGTGGGAACTGCGCTGCGCCATACTGATCATCTAAAAATAAATTTAGTGAATGCTTTTTTAGCGCTTCTGGTTAGCCTCTCCTTACAAATCGCGGTTAATTATGCGAATGATTACTCTGATGGGATTCGCGGTACTGACGATGTACGCGTGGGACCGGTCCGGTTGGTTGGTAGCGGTTTAGCAACCCCTGCCGCCGTAAAGCGAGCTGCTCTCGCCACATTCACCTTCGCAGGGCTAGTCGGGCTCTATCTCTCTTCCAGAACGTCGTGGTGGCTCACAATTGTTGGCGCTCTTTCGATTGGGGCTGCCTGGACATATACCGGTGGCAAAAAGCCATACGGCTATCTGGGGCTTGGTGAATTCTCGGTATTTATTTTCTTTGGGCTTGTTGCCACTGTCGGTAGCTATGCGGCGCAGTCACTTCGAATAAGTTGGCAATCGATTCTTTTAAGTATTCCGGTCGGCGTGCTCTCGTGCGCAATTCTTGCAATTAACAATCTTCGGGACTTGCCGAAAGATGCCCTCGTTGAGAAGCGAACTCTCGCTGTTCGACTGGGCGAGATCGCGGCTCGGATTTTCTTTGTTTCGTTACTCGTTACAGCTCACCTCACCTGCTTGCTTGCCGCTTTCATCTCGCCATGGTGCCTTGCTACCTTGGCCTTGGCGCCAATCTCGCTGAAAATTTCACGAGAGATTCTCAAAGGAACGAGCGGGGTTGCCTTGATTCCAGTCCTTGGTCAAGTAGGCAAGCTTCAACTCCTCTTCGGCGCAACGCTTGCACTCGCTCTGCTCGCCTAAATTTATTAAGGCAGTAAACTCCTCTTATGATCAAGCTCGAAGGACTTCTACTCTTTCTCTCCATTGGCTTACAGCTCTACGCGCTCTTTGATTGCGCACGCACTCCCCAAGAGAGCGTCCGATCGCTTCCAAAATGGGCATGGCTCTTGCTCGTCATTCTCTTCGGACTCTTTGGATCTATTGGCTGGTTAGTTAAGGGTCGTCCCGCAAGAGGCAATGGTGGTGGGCAGCGCCGGCCAATGCGCGATCTTCCACCAGATGATAATCCTGATTTTCTTCGCGGACTCTAGAAAGATTTAGAGGCAATGCTTCAGGCTTTTATTGAACTTCTCTTGGCGATCTTCTTCTTCACGATCGGCATGGAACTTCGTGAAACTTCTGATCACCCAAAGGATGCGATTGCGCCAGCGCTAGCTGCGCTCGGTGGCATGGTGGTACCTGCCGCAATCTTCCTCCTCTTCTCTCCAGATAAGTCAGCCTGGGCCACTGTCATGCCGACCGATGTCGCTCTTGGGCTAGGCGTATTCGCTCTGCTTGGAAAGCGCATCTCGCCTGCAGTAAGGAAATTTCTCTTAACACTTGCGATCGCAGATGATGCGCTATCTCTTATCACTATGGCGGTATTTTACGGAGAGAAATTAAATGTTGCTCAGAGTCTTTCAACGCTTGGCGCTACCGCGCTTGGCTTAGTGGCTGCTGGCTTCAAATTCGTTGATGCCGAAAAGCTTTTGAAGTTTCTGGCACCTTTTTCCACTTTCGTAGTTATCCCCATTTATGTGCTTCACACATTTTGGGGAGGAATTAATTTTGGTCCTCGAAGCAATGCAGTTCTGATTGTTTTTATCACTTCACGCGTCCTTGGAAAGGTCATCGGTATTTCAACCTTTGGGCTGCTCGCTAGAAAATCAGGTGCGAGGTTTCAAATCCAAATATCTCAATTGGTTGGAATCGGTTTAATCTCTGGGATGGGCTTAACCGTTTCACTGGTCATTTCCAATCTTGCAGTGAGTCAACAGAGCGTCCAAAGTTCAGTTGAAATTGGGCTGATCGTTTCTGCACTCATCTCAGGCTTGATTGGATACCTGTGGTTTCTCGCACTTTCAAAAGAACATTCAGCCTAAAAATTAGGTTCGATGCACCTTGTGATTTGCAGCTTGCGCTAGCGGGCGAATTACCAAGGAATCAACGTTAAAGTGTTGTGGCAGCATGACGCTCCAGCGAATTGATTCGGCAACATCTTCTGCAGTCAAAGGTTCTGCGACCCCGGCATAAACCTTGGCCGCTCTCTCAGAATCTCCATTGAACCTGACCGTAGAGAACTCTTCGGTTGCAACCATCCCTGGGGCAATCTCGACTACTCGAATTCGTTGACCGTTCAGCTCCAATCTCAGTGTTCGCGCTAGAGATACTTCACCAAACTTTGCAGAGACATAACTTCCGCCATTCTCATAAGCGGTGTACCCAGCGGTCGAAGTGATCACGACGATCGTACCTTTGCCATGTGCAACCATGACTGGTGTGAGCGCCTTGACCATTCGAACAGAACCAACAACGTTTACTTCGTAAGTCTTGCTCCAAATGGCTGGATCAGAATCAAGGACAGTGCTGAAATCAAATGCTCCGCCAGCACAGTTCACAAGGATTTCTACTGGTTGGCCCTTCAAATAATCTGCCAGGCTGGCAACGCTTGAATCACTCGTAACATCCAACTGGTTGGCTTCAATGCTTGGTGAAGTAGCTGCCAGCTGATCTAACTTTTCTGTTCGTCTGGCGCAGGCCACTACACGGAAACCATTTGCTGCAAGTAAACGTGCAGTCGCTGCTCCAATTCCAGAGCTAGCACCTGTAACCACTGCTACTGGCAGTCCGACTAAGTTTTCCATCTTCGAATTATAGGCAGGGGTGGCTACTTTGCACCCAACACTTTGCGGTAGAGCTCAATCGTCTCTTCGGCGATCGCTTCCCAGCTAAAGGCATCGATGGCACGCTTGCGGCTTGCAACACCATATTCGGTTAACTTTTTAGGGTTTGACATGAGCGCAGTGATCTTCGATGCTAACTCTCGTTCCAAATCGGGACCGCTGCCAGAGTAATGAATTAATTCTCCGGTTTCACCATTGACCACAACTTCTGGGATACCACCAACATCAGTGGCCAAAACGGCAGTCTCACAGGCCATCGCCTCTAAATTGACTATGCCAAGTGGTTCATAAACTGAGGGGCAGACAAATAGTTTTGCAGCAGAATAAAGCGCGATCATTTCACTTTTGGGAAGCATTTTGTCAAACCACCAAACATTCGCCCGCTCTGCTTGTAACTCAGCAATTGCCTTTGCTACTTCTTTGCCAATCGCTGGTTCATCTGGACTTCCAGCAGCTATTACTAATCCAATGTTTTTTGGCACTTGGCGCCATGCTGCTAACAAATGTCCAAGACCCTTTTGACGAGTAATACGACCAACGAATATCGCGTAATCCCCTGATATATTTTTTGAACGGAGTAATTCTGGATTTGGCATCGGCCGATACTGTTCCGTATTGATTCCATTAAGGATTGCATGCACTTTTGCTGGATCCAGTTGAGGATATGCACGCAAAACATCTCTTCGCATTCCTTCACTCACTGCAATGATGGCATCTGCGCCTTCATAGGCGGTTCGTTCTGCCCACGATGAGATTCGATATCCGCCACCAATCTGCTCCTCTTTCCAAGGTCGATCGGGCTCGAGTGAATGCGCACTAATGACGTGCTTACTGCCGTTGAGCAGCTTTGCAAAGTGTCCAGCCATATTTGCATACCACGTATGTGAGTGGACGAGGTCAACATCCTTTAAACCCTCGGCCATGAGTAGATCAGTAATCAGCGCTTGGATTGCAGGATTTAATTCTGGCTGGTCTAACTGATCGAACTGGTAGGCCGTGGCATCTGGCCTCGGCTCGCCAAAGCAATGGATCCTCAAATCCACTTCATTCGAGTAATTTCGTAGCGCCTCTGAAAGGTAAGTAACGTGAACGCCAGCGCCACCATAGATGTGGGGCGCCCACTCTTTAGTTACTAGTCCAACTTTCATGGCTCTCCTTCACGTCTAACTCATCAACTTAATTGAGTGAGACCTGCCCCTTATCTTAGATCCTAATTTGCCGTAGCGTTTGGCCATGGGAAGACGTGATGAACTTATGTCGATTGTCTTGGCTGGTGGTGAGGGTAAACGTCTGCTTCCACTCACAGCTGACCGAGCTAAGCCTGCAGTACCTTTTGGCGGCACATATCGCCTGATTGATTTTGTACTTTCTAATCTAGTCAATGGCGGGATGAGAAAAATTGCAGTTTTAACACAATACAAATCACACTCACTTGATCGTCACATTACAACTACCTGGCGTCTTTCTCCGCTATTAAACAATTACATTGCCCCGATCCCTGCTCAACAACGACTTGGGCCACGCTGGTACACCGGTAGTGCCGACGCGATTTTGCAAAATTTCAATTTAATTCATGATGAGAATCCAGATTATGTGCTCGTCTTTGGCGCGGACCACGTCTATCGCATGGATCCAGAGCAGATGTTTGAGTTTCATAAGCAAACTAATCGTGGGGTCACCGTTGCAGCGATACGCATGCCACGATCTGAGGCACATGACTTCGGTGTGATCGAATTAGCTGACGATGGATTTACGATTAAAGCCTTCCACGAAAAGCCTGCGAATCCACCAGGAATCCCGGGTAACCCAGAGTTCTCGCTCGTCTCCATGGGTAATTACATTTTCACACGTGAAGTGATGGAGAATATTCTGATCACAGACTCCGAGGATTTGAGTAGCAAGCACGATCTCGGAGCAAATATTATTCCTATGCTTGCACAACAAGGTGAAGCGGTTGCTTATGATTTTTCAAATAATGTAGTACCGGGTGAGACCGAGAGAGATCGTGGATATTGGCGAGATGTTGGTAGCATCGATTCATACTACGACGCCCATATGGATTTGGTTTCGATTCATCCAATTTTCAATTTATACAATCGTGAATGGCCGATGTTGACTACATTGCCTCCACTGCCTCCTGCAAAATTCTCTGAGAACGGAACGGCCGCGGACTCAATCGTTGGTGCCGGAACCATCATTGCTGGTGCACGTATTGAGAAATCAGTCATCTCATTCGATGTCCATGCTGGCGCAAATGCACTTATTCAGGGATCGGTCATCATGCCATCAGTAAAAATTGGGAAGAATTGCATTGTGAGAAATACGATTCTCGATAAAAATGTCATTGTTGAACCCGGAGCCCAAATAGGGATCGATATAGAACGTGACCGTCAGCGATTTACAATCTCTGAAGGCGGAATTATTATTGTAGGAAAAGGCGCAATCGTTACGGTCTAATCCCGATTCGCTAGCCAGACCTGAATTGAGTGCGGGTTGAGAATTGTTGCCGCGCCAGAAGGCAATAATTTTGGTGAATATTCGGAGAGTCTTTCACTTGAATCAAATATTGAACGGTACGAATCTCCCCATTTTCCTGACGGGGTGATGAATTCAATGGGATCCTTTGCGCTATTAAAGAGGATGAGTGCTCCTTGATCCGAACTTGCCTCTAAGTACATGCCAACAAATTTCGAAAAAGACTGATTCCAATCTACATTACTCATCTCTTCACCGTTCGTGTTAAACCACGCTAAATCTTTTCGGCTTGTATTGAGGTCTAATTCTCCAGTGAAAAAAGTCCTGGCAACCGGTGCAAGGTACTTCTTTCGAAGCTCAATCAAAGTTTTCGTTGAGGCAAAGAGGTCCTTTGCGGTGTCATCTAAATTCCACGAAAGCGCCCACCCACCATTAAATGCATCAGAACCTTGTAAATCTTCCCGTCGAACTTGCTTCGGTAGTGAAAATGCATTATTTGATCCCATTTGAGTTCGTCCAACCTCATCACCCATGGTCAGCATTGGAATGCCGGAAGAGAGCAGGAGCGTCCCTAGAAGGCTTTTTTGCAATCGATTTCGTATCTCATTTATTACGCGATTATCTGTTGGTCCCTCATGTCCAACATTCCACGAATTATTAGAGTCACTACCATCACGATTATCTTCAAGATTAGCGTCGTTATGTTTTCTGTTATAGGAAACCAGATCGGCTAACGTAAAGCCATCATGCGCTGTAATGAAATTGATACATGAAGTTGGTCCCCTAAAATCAAAAATGTCGTGCGAGCCACTTAAACGAGTCGCCACAGCACCAATTCCCTCTGGTCGGTCGGCTAACCAAAACTTACGGATCGAATCTCGATATTGATCGTTCCACTCACGCCAAGGATAAGGGAAGGCTCCTAGTGCATAACCATGAGTGTCCCAAGGTTCTGCAATCAATTTTCGCTCGCGTAGAACTGGATCAGATGCGATGGCAACAATCAGTGCGCTAATGCCATCGATATCATTTCTTCTTCGAGCTAAGGCAGCCGCTAAATCAAATCTAAAACCATCAATACCGATTGACTCGGTCCACCACCGTAGCGAGTCAATAATCATTCGAACAACAAACGGTCTGGCAGCATCAACTGTATTTCCACAACCTGTTACGTCATCATAAATGTCGCCGGTGATACGTCGGTAAAACGTTTTGCTGTCGATTCCCCGGAATGAGAGAGTTGGCCCACTAACTCCGCCTTCTGCTGTGTGGTTGTACACGACATCTAAAATCACTTCGATGCCTGCGTCATGAAGGGCAGATACCGCGTCACGCAATTCTGAAATCGGGTCTGATGTCGCTGCATATGCTTGATGAGGAGCGCTGAAAGCTATCGGGTTATAACCCCAGTGATTAACTCTGCCCCGCTCATCAATTGCCGGTTCGGTGATGAATGCTTGAATAGGAAGCAATTCCAGCGCAGTAATTCCTAAGTCAGTTAGGTACTTGATGGTGCTGGGGTGTCCTAACGCTTTATAGCTTCCCCGTTCATTTTCAGGAATTTGCGTATTAAATTCGGTAAGACCACGAACATGCGCTTCATAAATAATAGTTTGTGACCACGGGGTCCGCAGTCGCCTGCCATCGCTTTCGAGCGCTTGCGTCACGACCGAGAATGGAGTGAAACCAGCGGAATCTCGAAAATCCATCACAGTGGTGTCACCGCTACCCCGAGAATCAGCACTCACATGGCTATAGATCTCTGGTGCGTACGTGACCTCACCGATCAACGAGTGAGCATATGGATCTATAAGTAATTTGTTTGGATTGAAGCGCCAACCATGCGCCGGATCCCAAGGACCATCTATTCGATAGCCATAACGTTGGCCAGCACCGATTCCTTCGAAATATCCGTGGAAAATTGGTCCATTTCGGTCGACTAATTCGTGTTGCGTTTCGACGAGCTGCCCATCAACCTCATTGAAAAAACAGAGTGTTACTTTCTCGGCCGCGGCGGCCCAGATCGCAAAATTTGCTCCCTCATCAGTAAGGTGAGAACCAAGGTATCTCTGATCGGCTTTTGCCACTTAGGCAGAGTACAGATAAATAGTTGCAAGAGGAGGTATTCGAAGATATGTATGTCCCGGGAAACCATTCATTTCTTCAGAGATGTAAGTAATTTCACTATTTGTGACTTCTGATCCACCATATTTTGCAAGGTCGCTGTTAAAAATCTCTTTCCAGGTGCCGGCGCTTGGTAGTGGTAACTTATATTTTTCTTGTGGAACAGGGGAGAAATTTGTTACCGAAATCAAACTCTCGCCTTCATGATTGACTCTTGCAAAGGCCAAAGTATTGCCTGCGGCATCATCACCGACCAGCCACTTAAAGCCATCTGGCTCAATATCTCTTTGCCAAAGCGGGTTCAACTTTACATAAAGTTGATTCAACTCTTTGACGGCTTGCTGGACTCCCTGATGTTCGGCAAATTCAGTTAGGTGCCAATCCAAAGATTGATCGGCTTTCCATTCGTCATTTTGTGCAAACTCACAACCCATGAAGAGTAATTTCTTACCCGGATGGGCCCACATAAAGCCATATAACGCTCGAAGCGTCGCTAACTTCTGCCAACGATCACCTGGAATTCGATCAAGCAGCGAACCTTTACCATGCACAACTTCATCGTGCGAGAAAGGCAGTAGGAAATTTTCGGACCAGGCATAGAGAATTGAAAACGTAATTTCGTTGTGGTGATACATCCGATGGATAGGTTCGTGCTGTA